>NYYQ01000001.1 GCA_002686855.1 Candidatus Woesearchaeota archaeon
TAAATAAGTATTATTTAAAGGTTTGGTGAATGAAGCTATAGAAAAAGTTCACATAACAACCTTTTTACTCACAAATAGTTCGCAAAAAGTGTGTTATGTGAACTTTTCCTTCTTCAAAACAGAAATAAAAAACTCTAAATAAACAGCGGAACAAAAACCAAAGCTACTATTGTCATTAATTTCATCAAAATATTTAGCGCTGGTCCGCTGGTATCTTTGAAAGGGTCCCCCACAGTATCTCCAACAACAGAAGCCTTATGGGCATCACTTCCTTTTCCTCCTAGTTTTCCTGATTCGATGTACTTCTTGGCATTGTCCCATGCTCCTCCTGCATTGGCCATGAATATAGCCATTAAGAAACCTACAACTGTTTTTCCAACTAAAAGGCCACCTAAAGCTTCTGCTCCTAATGTTAATCCAACAACTATTGGAACTATGATTATTAATAT
This sequence comes from Candidatus Woesearchaeota archaeon, assembly GCA_002686855.1. Taxonomy (GTDB): domain Archaea; phylum Nanobdellota; class Nanobdellia; order Woesearchaeales; family GW2011-AR4. The sequence continues at coordinate 450 of NYYQ01000001.1, forward strand.
TCCTGGAAGCATCATATGATATAAAGCTGCATGAGTGCTTATCTCAATGCATTTTTCAACATCAGGCTTTCCTGTACCTTTCATAAGGCCTTTAATTGTCTTGAACTGTCTCCTAACCTCTTCAACAATCTTTGAAGCGGTCTTTCCAACAGAATTCATAAGCAAGGCTGAAAAGATAAAAGGCATCAAACCTCCAATAAATAATCCGACAATGACTACAGGCTGCGCGACATCTATTCCTGAAATTCCTGTGGCTTTAACGTAATCAATAAATAAGACAATTGAAGTCAAGGCTGCTGAGCCGATTGCAAAACCTTTCCCAATAGCGGCTGTGGTGTTGCCAATCGCGTCCAACTCTTCTGTCCTTTCTTTTGTCTTTTTGCCTAACCCTGCCATCTCGGAAATACCCTGCGCATTATCAGCAACAGGACCGTAAGTATCGGCTGCTAAAGTAATTCCTAAAGTACTAAGCATCCCGACTGCAGAGATTGCAACTCCATAAAGACCCCCGATGTTATATGCCCACAGCATTGCAAATCCTATTGTTAAAATTGGGATAGCGGTTGACCACATCCCAACACCTAATCCTGCTATGATGTTTGTTGCTGCGCCTGTTTTAGAGGCTTCTACAATATCCAAAGTGGGTTTTTTATGCTTCGAAGTATAATATTCAGTTGAAGCTCCAATTATCAACCCAGAACCCAAACCAATTATTGTTGACCAGAATATGCTTATATCATTCAACATCCACTTGATCGTGAAAAAAGACGCTATAACCATTAAGATAGCTGCCACATAAACTCCCTTATCCAATGCCTTGTATATATTTGAGCCTTTTTTTACCCTAACAAAAAAAGTTCCAATTATAGATGATAAAATGCCTGCTGCTGCTATAACCAAAGGCAATAAGACCGCTGCATTTTTATCTGCAGTGTAAAATATAAAACCAATAACCATTGCAGCAACTAAACTTTCCACATAGCTTTCAAACAAATCAGCTCCCATTCCGGCAACATCACCAACATTGTCTCCTACATTGTCAGCTATAACTGCTGGATTTCTTGGATCATCTTCAGGAATGTTTTTCTCTACTTTTCCAACTAAATCAGCTCCAACGTCTGCTGCTTTTGTGTAGATTCCACCACCTACACGAGCGAATAAAGCAATATAAGAAGCTCCAAATGCAAACCCGAAGATTAACTCTGGATCTCCGTACAGCCAAAAGAAGAAAGCAACTCCCAATAATCCTAAAGCAACAACAATCATCCCCATAACAACTCCGGATGAGAATGCTACTTTTAAACCTTCATTCAGGCTTTTGGATGCTCCAACTGCTGTCCTGCTGTTGGATTTAGTGGCAATGTACATACCAATCCAGCCAGCAAATGCAGAAAACACACTTCCGAAAAAGAACATTATTGCCATTTCTTTCCCGTGAGGAAGCACAAAATATAATATGATCATAATTACGACCATGAAAATAAACATGATTCTATACTCTTTCTTCATAAAAGCCATAGCGCCCTTATGAATCGAATCTGCAATCTCGCGAACTTTTTTGTCTCCATTATCCTTCTTTAGAATGAATCTTATCAAAAACCCGGCAAATAAAAAAGCTAAAACACCTGTTAAGCTTACCCCCAGTAGTATTGTGTCTTGCAACATTTTGTATTTTGGTTTTCCGGGATGTATAAAAAGGTTGCGGAAAATCAGTGGGATGTGAATGGGATAATGGAATGGATTTTGGATAATCTTGAACATCAATGGAGAAAGATTCCTGGAACAGAAAAACCGATTGCCAAGGCCACTTCCGAAAGCGCCAGAAACTATTTTTTAGTATAATAGATTATTGGAAGCCAATAAGTCAGTCAAATGCTCACTTCAATTTTAAATAAATAATAACTGCAACAATAATAAAAATCAATGAATTGAAAATAATGAAAAATTTTCCTGAATGTTTAATTATTTTCTTTTTTGTTTCTATGTTTAGTTTAAACATGTTAAGCCTTAGCTTTTATCCTTTTCATCCTAAATATGTTCTCACGTTCCATTTCTTCCAATCTTAGCTGGATAAACGCCTGTACATCCGTTAATTTTGGGATAACAACAAACTCCAGAGCATTAACTCTTCTTTTTGTCTTTTCTATTTCATTTAGCAATTTACGCATGGAAGTTTCAACTTCTGCTGCAAGCAATATTTTCTCAACAACTTTTTCATAAGCATCTGCAGCTTCATCTATTGCTGCTGAACTGTAAACACCATAACCCCTGTCCACCAATGCTTTTTTTATTTCAGAATGCTCTATCTTAGGAACTTTAACACCCATGATGTTCCTTGTCTCTAATTTTATATCTGGGATGCTTTTGATTGCTAAAGCGATTGACTTGATTTTTAAATCTCCTTCTAAAGTTCTTGCAATGTTGATTTTTTCCAAAGCAATTTTATATTCCTCAACAATTTCCTGCCTTAAAGTTTTAGCTTTTTTCATTACTTCAAAGAATTCAAGAATAAGTCCATCTCTTTTTTTCTTCAATAGATTATAACCAGATTGAGCTAATTTAATTTGTTTTTTTACTTTTAATAGTTCAGATCTTGTTGGTTTTACGTCCTGGGCCATTTTCTTATTTCCATCAGAGCCATTATAAAAAATAAACATTAATTAATTTTAATAAAAAAATAAAATGTCAATGAATTTAATTTTAAATTAAAAATAATAAAAATATTGATTTATTCTTCAACTTTCTTCTCTACTTTCTCTTCCTCTCCTTTGTAATATTTCGCTATTAGCTCGGGTTTGATTCTTGTTAGTTCGTTTCTTGGGATTATTGTTAGAAGCTTCCATCCTAAATCCAGAGTTTCTTGAATAGTCCTGTCTTCATCCCTTCTTTGCTTGACAAATTTGTTCTCAAATTCGTCAGCAAACTTTAGAAATTTCTTGTCTCTGTCTGATAAAGCTTCTTCACCAACTATAGCAACTAGACCCCTTAAATCACGCCCTTCCGCATAAGCAGCATAAAGTTGGTCAGAAAGTGGCTTGTGGTCTTCCCTTGTTTTATCTGGACCAATGCCTAGATTCATTAACCTTGAAAGGGAAGGAAGCACGTCTTTATTTGGATAAATTCCCTTCCTATGTAATTCTCTAGATAAAACAATCTGGCCTTCGGTTATGTAACCAGTTAAATCAGGAATTGGGTGGGTTATGTCATCACCAACCATTGTTAAGATAGGTATTTGGGTTACAGAACCTTTCTTTCCCTTAATTACTCCAGCTCTTTCATACAACATAGCTAAGTCAGTATACATGTAACCCGGATAACCTCTTCTTCCTGGAATTTCTTCTCTAGCTGCTCCAATTTCCCTTAAGCTTTCGCAATAATTCGTCATATCTGTAAAGATAACCAAGACATGAGCATCATGCTCATAGGCAAAATATTCAGCTGCAGTCAGGGCCATCTTTGGAGTAACTAAACGTTCAACTGCAGGATCATCTGCAATGTTGAGGAAAACAACACTCCTCTCTAAAGCTCCTGTCTGCTTAAAATCATTGATAAAATATTGAGCTTCTTCGTTTGTTATGCCCATTGCTGCGAAAATAACAACAAAATTTTCTTTCTTTCCTATAACTTTTGCTTGCCTGGCTATTTGCAAAGCAATCTCATTATGCGGCAAGCCAGAACCTGAAAAAATTGGGAGTTTTTGGCCTCTAACCAAAGTGTTCATTGCATCTATTGTAGAAATGCCAGTCTGGATGAAATCACTGGGCTTGTTTCTTGCATATGGATTAATAGCTGCTCCTCCAATATCCAGCTTTTTTTCTGGTGTTATCTCCGGGCCATTGTCTATTGGAATGCCTCTTCCGCTAAAAACCCTGCCCATCATATCTTTTGAAACATTTAATTTTAATGTATCTCCTAAGAATTTTACCCTTGTATCTTGATCTATTCCGGATGTTCCTTCAAAAACCTGAACAACAACAATATCATCAGATGTGTCAAGAACTTGTCCATTTTTTATTTCTCCAGATGGTAATGCAATCTTGACAATATCAGCATATCCAATAGGCTCTGTTTTCTCAACGAAGATTAATGGTCCTGCAACCCTGTTTATTGTCTTGTATTCTTTCATTTTGAACTATCCTCCAAATTATTGATTGTCAAAATGGAAGCTACGAACGTTAGTGAGTATTCCTTCATTCTATTTCAACTCCTGTTCCATTTGTTTTGTTAATTGGTTAAGCAAGGGTTCATAATCTTTTTTGAATTTAATTTCTGAAAGCCTGTCTTTTGCTTTTGTTTCCAATATCTGTTGAACTCTGGTTCCTTTGTCTAATGCTGCATTTGCTAATTTTGAGAAATGGGAAATAGATTTCATCATTGCGTATGTTTTTTTAAGGTCGCAATAAGTATCAACTTCGTCAAAAGCGCTTTGCTGCAATAAAACTTCCCTAATTAATTTTGCAACCTGCAACGAGAGTTGCTGCCTTTCTGGCAAAGCATCTGGACCTACTAATTGCACTATCTCCATTAGCCTTTCTTCTTCTTGCAGTATAGCCATCATTTCCTCAACAAGAACTTGCCAGTCTGATGCTACATTCTCTGCAAACCATGGTTTTAGTGTATCCGGGTATAGAGAATAGGATGTTAACCAATTTATGGAAGGGAAATGCCTTCTTTGAGCTAATTTTGCATCCAGAGCCCAAAAACACTTTGTAACCCTTAATGTATTTTGGGTTACTGGCTCTGAAAAATCCCCGCCTGGCGGGCTAACTGCTCCAATGATGCTAATGCTTCCTTCATCTTTTGTTCCCAATGGAATAACCCTTCCAGATCTTTCATAAAATTGCGCTAGTCTTGTAGATAAATAAGCAGGATAACCTTCTTCTCCCGGCATTTCTTCTAACCTTGAAGAGATTTCTCTCATAGCTTCTGCCCATCTTGATGTAGAGTCTGCCATCAAAGCAACACTGTAACCCATATCACGATAATATTCTGCTATCGTAACTCCCGTATAAACAGAAGCTTCACGGGCTGCAACTGGCATATTAGAGGTGTTTGCAATTAAGACAGTTCGGTTCATTAATGGTTTTCCTGTTTTCGGGTCTGTAAGCTCTGGGAATTCCATCAAGACTTCTGTCATCTCATTACCTCGTTCCCCACAGCCAATATATACAATGATATCTGCATCACACCATTTTGCTAATTGTTGTTGGGCAACTGTTTTTCCGGCTCCAAAAGGTCCTGGAATAGCAGCAACACCGCCTTTTGCCAACGGAAATAAAGAATCAAAAATTCTTTGTCCTGTAATCAATGGCATATCAGGATTTAATTTTTGTTTTACAGGCCTTGAAAATTTTACAGGCCAATGCTGCTTTAGCTTTAACTCATAGGCATTATCCAGCTTTCCAATAACGTCATTAACAGTATAATTTCCAGATTTAAGTTCAGTGATCTTGCCTTCTTGATTTGGAGGTATCATGATTTTGTGCATAATTCCTTCTGTCTCTTCAACTTCTCCAATCATGCTTCCACCAGAAACCTCATCTCCAGATTTTGCAGTGGCTTTAAAGTCCCACTTCTTTTTTTGGTCAAGTCCTGGAGCGTCTACACCTCGTTTGATAAAGTCTCCCATCTGTTTGATAAGCACTGGCAATGGCCTTTGTATGCCATCATAAATGCTTGTCAGTATTCCCGGACCAAGCTCTACTTTAAGAGGCTCTCCTGTATTTGTAACTGGTTCTCCTGGCTTTATGCCGGATGTATCTTCATAAACTTGAATTATTACTTTATCTGATTCTATCTGGATAACTTCTCCCATTAGTTTTTCATTGCCAACACGGCAAATATCAAACATCCTGGGCTTAATGCCCTTGGCTGTAACAACAGGGCCTGCAATTCTGTAAATAACACCTTCATTCATATTTCATCAGCTCCATAATTCTACTCCAATCGATTTTTTAATAAGTCTTTTTAAGCTGTCCTGTTCAACTTTTGTTGAAAGGGGAATAAAAACAGGATCAACTGAATCTTCTATTTGTTCTCTTTCGTGCTCTTGTAAAGATTCTATAATTTTTTCATCTACAACAACTATGCCTATGTCTTTTCTTTTTTTCAGTTCTTCAATATCTTTTAATGGTTCAGGACTTACCTCGATGGTTTCCTTAACTCCAGCTAACTGGAATCCAACTGTAAATTCATTTGGTCCTAAAACTGCTATATTAACCATATTATATCACTATAGTTTTTTCAATAAAACTTTCTTCCATTCCAAGTTGTTTTGCTTTTATTATTCTTGTAAGATTCTTTACTTCTATATCTTTTAGGAACATATATCCCAATATTACGTCAACACTCATTGGGTGCTGCCTGATTAGTTTTTTTGATTGCTGCAATAAAAATCTGTCAAGATCCATTTCCAAGTCAGTAAAACTTATTTTTCCAGATTCTTTACCATAATTTTCAACTACTTCCTTGAAATCTGTTTCCTCAAGTTCTTTTATTATGCCTGGAATATCTGATTTCATCATCTTGTCTATGGTATCTTTTTTTATTGTTCCGACAGTAAAGATGAGGTCTTTAATGTTTTGCTCTGGAATGTTTTCTTCCTTAAGCCTCAATAAAAGCTTTACATTGAGCACATCTATCTCATTAAGTAAAAATCTCTTATAGACTTTTCCTTCCATGCTTAAGTACCTAAGTTGGGAAAATACAAAGTTGAAGTAAAATTTGTCTAATGTGTTTTCGATATATACCAATGAATTTGAAGTTTTGAAATGTTCTAAAGCTGACCTTAAATCTTTTTCCTTTAGAAAGCCTAAGCTGGAAAATACATCTTCAACTGTTTTTTGCGCAATGAGCTTATCAAAAAAAGCAGTTTCTTCTACCGAGATAGGACTAAGATATTTTTTTGTATCTTCCATAGACATATTACTGAACTTTGCCCTTATTATTGTCTTAATATTGTATATATCATATCTTTTTAAGTAAAGAGTAACCACCACCTTAAGGTCATGAGGAGACATAATAAGAAGCTTATTAAATTTATTTCCGAGGTTTAGCTGCAAAGTCCTTTCTATCAACTCTACTCCTTTATATTCCATAGCTAACTCGTCAACTTCTTTTTTGTATTCAAAGTCTTCCAGGTACTTGCCTATTTCATCAGGAGTCATCTTGAGGACTTTATCATAATCTGATTTTGTAAGAAGATTTTTCTTCATTACTATGGTCCTTAAGTATGTGTAAGGGTATTGTTGTAATATTACCGGCTTTCCCATTTTACGCAAAAAATTAAAATTTTTTCTATTTAGTAAAAATCCCAACCGCTGTGAATTGCGAGCGAACTCGCTTCGCTCGTCGCGGGCGAGGCTGCGGGGCATTTGNAATTTTTACTCTCGAAATTGGTATAAATGTCCACAGCGAAGCTGTGGGGTATAAAACCCAATTTCCGCTGAATTAAAAGAAAAATTTTTATACGACAAGAAAATTAAAAAAATATGCTTTTTAAAAGATACGATAAAAACCCGATAATAAGTCCTGATTCTGGCAAAGATTATGAAGCAAGAACAACTTATAATCCTGCTGCAATTGTTCATGATAACAAAGTATATTTGATTTACAGGGCAGAAGGAGAAATAGGAAAATTTGTTTCTAGATTGTGCATGGCTGTCAGCGATGATGGCTTTAATTTTGAAAAATATGAAAATAATCCCATAATTGAGCCTACTCTTCCAGAAGAAAAAGGCGGGTGTGAAGACCCCAGAATTACAAAAATTGGAGACACTTTCTATTTACTTTATACATCTTACAGTGGAAGACAGCCGGTAACACCAAATACTATTAACGAATCGTTGGCAACATCAAAAAATTTGACGAGCTGGAAAAAACATGGCATTATAATCAAAGGCCTTAAATCAGCTGCCTTGTTCTCTGAAAAAGTTAATGGCAAGTACTTAATGTTTATAGGGGGAGAAAAAATAAGGACTGCAGAATCAGATGATATCTTTAACTGGAATGTTGATGAAGAAGGAATTTTAGATATTAGGGAGGATAAATTTGATAGTAAATATGTTGAGGTGGGTCCTCCACCGTTTGCGTTTGAGGATAAATTGGTTTTGTTCTTTAACACTTCAGACAAAAATGGAGTCTTTCATCCTTCCTTAGCTATCTTAGACAAAAACAATCCCAGCAAGGTGTTGTACAGGGCTGACAAACCCATAATGACTCCAACAGAGGAATATGAGACTAAGGGATATGTGCCAAATGTAATTTTTGGTGAAGGTCTGGTAGAATTCAATGGAACTTACTTTTATTATTATGGAGCTGCTGACAACCATGTAGGTGTTGCAACTGTGTCTAAGGATAAGATGGAAAAATATATTTCTTCTCTTTTTTAGGTATATTTCTTAAAAACTTCCATATAAGATTTTACAACATTATCCCACAACATAAATCTGGAAGCCTTGTAAGCGTTTTTGCTCATTCTTTCTCTTAGTTTTTGATTAGACAACAGCTTAATTACGGCTTTGGCATATGACTTAGAGTCGCCAATATCTACAAGTATGCCTCTGTCTTTTGTAATCAATTCTTTTGCATGCAAAAAGGGTATTGTTATAACAGGTCTTCCGCATCCTACTGCATATGATAATGTGCCGCTAACTATCTGATGCAAGCCTAAACCAGAAGAAACAAAAACATCACTTGCCCTTAAATATTGCAGAAGCTCTTTCTGTTTCAGATATTTATTAACAAACTTAACGTTATTTTCCAGTTTTAATTTCTTTATTAGCTTCTTAAGTTTATTTCGATACTTTTCGCCTTCCTGCTTATATATTCCAGGATGTGTTCTTCCCAGGATTAAGTACAAAAGATTAGGATACTTTTTAACAATTTTTGGTAAAGCTTTGATTACTGCTTCATAATTCTTTCCTCCGGTCACCAGTCCAAATGAGGAAATTATAAGCTTGTCCTCAAGCCCTAACTTTGATTTTTGTATTTTGCTTGGCTCAAAAGGAACATTATGGATTCCATGAGGTATTAATTTTATCTTTGATTTCCTTATTCCATAATCTTTCTCCAGAATCTTAACTGCAGTTTTAGTTAGAACTATTATGCAAGCTGATTTCTTCGCAATATATTTAACAGTGCATTTGAGGCTCTCAGGAGGATTTGGAATAACAGTATGAAAAGTCGTAACAACCGGCACATGAATATATTCATAAAAGGCAGTCAGATAGTTCAAATATTTTCCCCCATAAAGTCCGAACTCGTGCTGTACGTTGACTATTTTTATGGATTTTCTTCTGTTAATTTTTCTTGCTGCACGGCTATAATCTCCTAAGACGTTGTCCCTTATCTTCAGCTTTACCTCACTCGGGTATGGGATATACTTGCTATGAGAATTATTCATTGCAACAATTTTAGTTTTGAAAGGATTTTTAGGTATTCTATTGAATGCTTTGGTTAGGTCTTTTGTAAAAGTTGCAATCCCGCATTGTCTGGGGGGATAAGTAGATATAAATGCTGCTGATGATGCACGATGTCTTTTCATTCTTAATTTAGGGAGAAGTGCTTATAGTTTTAAATTTAGTTATTACTATACCTGGAATTTTTCTCCTTCTTCTATCAAAGTATCAACCAGTTCTTTTAGATTAACAGATGCTGCACAAATATATTTATCAGCAGCCCCATAGTAAATGTAAAGCCTATCTCCAAAGGTCGCTGTACCAGTAGGAAAAACAACATTTCCAACTACTCCTTCCTTTTCCCATTTTTCTTCCGGGGAAAACAATGGCTGATGAAGATGGCCTATAACTTTTCTCGGATCCTTTTTGTCTAACAACGCAGCTCCAGCCCTGTAAGTCCTGCCGCTGTCCATATCATCTACAGCATGGTAAATCAGCAGCCATCCTTTGTCAGTTTCAATGGGTGGGGCTCCTCCTCCTATGTTCCTTGTCTCATACCAATGCTTTGACTCCAGAACAACATAGTTGCACAGCTTTTTGAAATACTCTTTCCAGTATTCCAGTGTTAAATCCTTGAAATTCTTGAAATAAACGACTTGTATGTCTGGAAGAATCCTATGAAGCATAGCAAACTTTCCATTAATCTTTTTTGGAAATAACATAGCATCCTTGTCCCACAAAACAGTATCAGAGCCAGATCCATATTTGTATGATGCTGCAAAGAGGAAATACCTGTCCTTTAATCCTTCACTGCATTGATGAAAATGCTCTTCAGCTTCCTGGTATGACATCTCTGGAGAGATAACTCCCTTTTTTTCAAAACTCTTTAAGTCCTTGCTGGTTGCATAAGCAACCCTGACATTCCTACCATCATAAGCAATATAAGTCATGTAATACTTTCCATCCAAATAGACAATCCTGGGATCTTCTGTTCCATGGCTTTCATAATGGTGTTCTGGAAACAATAAGGGTTTTTTCATCCGTTCCACAACTTTTAATGGACCTTCTAATCTGCAATAGCCTATACTTGAATAATTTCCTTTTTTTACTGCTCTATAGAACATGTGGACATTATTCCCTATTTTAATGCAAGCAGGATTTAGAACTCCATCATTTTCAAATTCTAGTTTAGTAGGACGTAGAATTACTCCCTCCTTTTTTACCTCAAGCATTTTAACAAATCTTAACTTCAGAACTAGTATTTATAAATTTTGTTTAATTCAACCTTTGTTATTCTAACTAATCGAATAAATGTCAAAAATAATAATATAAATAGTTAATGTAAAGGATTCATTCAAAAAAAGCGAATTAGTTTCGGGATAACAGAATCTTAGATTCTTACAACAAATTTTATAAATGAAATTAGAATTACATTATTCTATGCCGCGGTCGCATAGTCTGGCCATTGCGTAGGATTGCTAATCCTATGTCCTTCGGGGCACGGGAGTTCAAATCTCCCCCGCGGCGTTTTTTCTAATAAAAACATTTAAAAGCACCTAAATCAAGAATTAAGAATGGAACTGTTAAGCCTAATTATCATATTTGTAGCAGGAATAATTGCAAGTTCGTTCGGCACATTAACTGGTGGAGCCAGCCTCTTAACAATCCCTTTACTGATTTTTTTAGGCCTGCCAGCTTCCGTTGCAATTGGAACAAACAGGGCAGGTCTATTGGGGCAAACAATAGCAGGCTGGTATGAATTTGATAAAAAACATCTTATTAACTACAAAATAGGATGGTCTTTGGCAATTCCAGCAGTAATTGGCGCAATCGTAGGAGCAAATTTAGTTCTTAAAATTGATGAATCAATATTAGAAAAAATAATTGTTGCTTTTACCTTGATTATTTTAATTTTTATCATTTTTGAGCCAGACATCGGCCTAAAAAGTAAAAAACAAGTCATTAGGAAAAAAGAATACCTCATTGGAATGGCTTTAAGTTTTTTTCTTGGAATATATGGCGGATTTTACGGAGCTAATATGGGGACCTTTTTTTCTTACATGCTTATACTGTTATTTGGCCAGAATTTTATTCAAAGCGCTGCTACCAGAAAAGTCGCTTCATTTCTAATTGCCATGGTTGCATTTTCAATATTTGCCTATAATGGGGTTGTGATTTATACGGTTGCCTGTGATGTCCTTTAATTATGTCGCATTTATAAGATGCCTAGTGTAGCTTCCTTTTGGAGGGATGCTACATGTTAACAATAAAGAAGAAGAAATGGATA
>NYYQ01000002.1 GCA_002686855.1 Candidatus Woesearchaeota archaeon
ATGCTTTGAATAGCCATGGGGGCACCCCACGGGTAGGTCACTTTGACCATTAACATGTTTTCAATTACAGTATGATAACGACCCCAAGCACCTGCTTGTGCTGCATTCCACGGTCCACCCAGCCAAGTGTATGTTTCTGATCGGCCAAGGGCATCATTACTTGCAGCCAATGGCTGTGGTGTGTTTCCGCCCTTCACAAACGAAATAACAAACGGGGGTACATTTGATAAATTAGTACTGTCCCCGACAATAAATGTACCACCAATATCAAGCAATGCATCTGCAGACCAGTCTGAAACATATCCGGCAATTGAGTTGGGTGTGGGTGTTGTTCTTAATTGTCCTATTGGAGATAAGTCTGTAGACCCTCTTGCAATATCATAACAATCACCATTTGGGCTTAGGGCGCTAGCTGTTCCATAATCTGATCCAAATGCAACACAATTACCAGCAGAGAAGAATTGGTAATATACTTCTGTTACAACAGCTGGAGCTGCCGGTGTTAACACAACCGAAAAAGTGTCACCTGCAGCACCGGAACCCAGGTAATAATAAGCATCACCTTCACTTACGTGGGAAATAGGCCAGAGATCATCTCGATCTACAGAACTATTTGTATTATTAACATTTGTACGTCTATCTAAAGGAATTATAGACAAATCTGTATCTGTGCTTTCAAACGCCTGTTTTCCTATACGGCGAATGACTTCATTATTAGGAATAACCTGTCTTGTACCAGGTACCAAAAACTGTACCTTGTTATCAAAAGCAGGTCTTTCTAATTGTGGGGCCTCTTTATTTTTGTCCTCGGCAAATATTAACATATTTGCTGTTAATAACAAAAATAGCCCTGATTTTAACCATTTATTCATTTGGGACTCCTCTTCTTTTATTTAAGTATTTATTATCAACAATTCTTATTTATTTTAAAAACTGATGATAGTCTCAAGTAATTTATTAAGAAAATTAGCATAATCAATAGTAAAATAATATGATGTAGAAATATAGTTACCACTGGCAATTATGGGGTTTCCTGATATCATAAATTCATTTGTGCCTTCATTTATGGATATTATTTCATAATTAATATCCTCTGATTGAGCAGAAATAACAGATATCAATTGATGATTTTCAATGACATTAACTCTCATTTCACCTGTTAACAGAGTGTTGTTTGTGTGGGAAACAACGCCAATAGCAGTTGTGTCTGATACATTATCAATACTTGCACCTAACTCGTGCAAAATATTAAAACAAGGTTGAATTTCTCCAAGATAAAAATAACTTTCTGCTTGACTTATCTTCAACGAAACTGCATTAACACCTGAATCTTTTGAGAATGTAAAAGCAGGATCAAGCAACAATACTTGATCAATATAATCAATACATTCATTATAATTTCCGCTTGCTAAAGATACTAAAGCAAGGCCAGCTAAAGATTCAGCCTGTATTTGTGTTTCGTTATCTGGGTCAAAAAAGGCAAATGAAAGTGCTTTTTGAAAGTTTGAAACAGATTTTATTAATTCTATATTTTTAGCATACCCCCAGCCCAAACCTAAATAAACTTCTGGCTGAGTAGCGTCTCTTTCAGAAGCCAATATAAAGGATTCTATTGAAGCTTCATAATCACCAGCTGTAAAATAACCCCAGCCTTCTTCAATTAGCTGATCATAAGTAACAGGCGGTTCAAACAAAAAACTATCATTACTGTATTGTTCTTCACAACCAAATGATAGCAACAATAAGCTTCCACTAAACAGCAAGATTAATTTTTTCATTATATACATTTTACTTGATCAAAATCATTTTCTTTACTTGACTGAAATTTTCAGCTTTTAATTCATAAAAATACACACCTGTTGCTACCTGGTTCCCAAAAGCATTACGACCATTCCAGGTTGACATATATGTGCCTGGCGTATAAATCCCGTTTTCCAGTTCAATAATTTTTCTACCCAAAATATCATAAATAGATATAGAGATTTTTGATTCCGCTGGGATAGCAAATTCAATATGTGTTACCGGATTAAACGGATTGGGATAATTCTGCTTAAGTGAATATTCTGTAGGTATTGTAAGTTTTTCATATACAGCACCGTGATTTCCTTTTACAACAGCAAATTGTCCCGTCGCCAGAGTATTAGCACAAATTGTATTACCAAGCTTTTTCCCACCTATGTGACGCCAGCTATTTTCATAAAACTGGTAAATACTTAATTGATTCAAATCTTCATTGGAGCCAGATATATCATAAGTAATACTCATTGACTTATTAGATATTTTGTCAACAGGACCAAACATAGCTGTAGAAACCACTGTTAAATTATCATCATGAGGAAAAGATTTTTCATCCGTTAATTGTTCGCTTGATATAATAACCTGTTCTGACTCAAAACTATTGTCTGGTATAAAAAATGAATAGTTTTGCAAGTTGATTTTTAATTGAGAACCCGGTGTGGTGATTCCAACGGTAATTGCAAATGACTTTTCATCAAATATATTTCCGCTTTGATCTCTTCCAACATAATTAAAATTATATTCACCACTATTTTCCAAAAGAACACTTCCGTGGTAGGCTTCAAACCCCTGGTTTAGACTGTACAAAATTGGCAATGTTAATGATAATGTATCGTCCTCATGAAAACCGGTAATTATAGGACCTTCAACCCCAAAAGTATTATAAATTTTGCGATCACTGGTAACAAATAATTCTAAATAATTATCAATCCCCGGGTTTTGATAACCATATAGACTGTTAATGAACGGCTTGGATAATACATTTGATACAACATAATCAAAAGTTGCAGGGGCTTGTGCCGCATCAGTTTTAGCAACCATTAATAAAACAATTTGTACACCATTTTCGGGATTATCTAAAGTATCTTTAAAGGCAAAGCTGCTATCTGTTGATACAGGTAAATGACCATAACTGTCATTGTCCAAAGAAAAATCAACAACTTCATAATCAGGGTTAATGTCTGTCAAAAAACTATTTTTTAGAACTAATTTTTTTACCTCATATGAAATTCCATCGTATCCATCAAAAATAAGTGTATCTGTTGATGATAAATCGGGGCATAATTCTACAACCTCGCCTTCTAAATTGATAAAATATCCACGCATAATTACATAGTTATAAGACCAGGGGGCAATATCTTTGAAACTGAATGGCGCACCTCTCCCCACAGATTGATCCCAGGTAATAACGCTTGCCGGTTTGCCTGATGGAGGAGTTTGCAAATTGAATTCAGCAAAACTGTATGAATTATTATACACTGTATCTTGATGCATTAAATCCAAGTAACAAGCCATTCCATAATTTGCAAAAATGTCTGCAACTTGAACCGAAAAACCCAAGGTGTCTAATCCTTGCTGAACAGCTTGAACGCCCAAAGAAGAAGAGCCGGAAATTGCTTGAATAATATCCCAGCCGCCGGTGTCTGCCGAAAATTTTTCTTGTAAATAAGAGAAAAACAAGTATGTATTCCAATAATCTTCCCGACTTTTTAAGACTTGTAAGCCTGAACCAATATAAGTTAATTGATTACCGGCTGTAATCGATGGAGATGTGTTTTTACCAAAAAATTTAACATCGCCCACAATCAATTTCTGAAGCATAAATCCAATTCCGTTGACTACCCATTCTTCTTGTTCTGAAAAGTTGCTAAAGTATCCAAGTTTTGTTAATTCCGAAACAGTTGAATGAAACAATACATTTAAATCTTCTTGGTCACCATCCAGTGAAACAGGGTTGACGTCCAAATAAATAATATCACCCGTGTTGGAATAGGAATCAGCGGCAGATGTATCTGCAGGATTGATATACCCATGGACAAACAAAGACGATTTTGTGTCATTTCTCCCTAATCCGTATTCATCTAATATATCAGTAAATGTGAAAATGATTTTACCATTACCATCTGTATCATGGAAATTGCCGGTATAATCAGTGACCATTTCTAAAATACCTTTTGTGGTATCTTGAGGAGCTTTTTCTTCTAATACCTGAACAAATGTATCAATAAACGTATCGTTAATTTTGCTTCCCCACACATCATTATCTACATATATGTCAAAAGTTGTTCCTATATATCGTATAGATGAAAATTTGCTTTCCGGTGGAGGAGCAAATGCTTCGAAACTCTTGACCCAAAAAGGGCGACCATAGCTTGCGCTTACCGTATCTGCTAAATTGCTTATTCCATCTGCGTTCAAAAATGAATTAGGAGCAACCACCATAGAAAAATCTGTTTTAACACTATCTGGGAGAGATAAAAGATAATCAAAAGAATCATCAGATAATTGAATAGTAAATGAACTAACAAATGTAGCTCCTGAATCAATTACTACTGTGCCATTTACATTTTCATTCATACCCACCACAGAAAAGGATTCTGCGGATAAAACGGAGGAGTGTGTTGGTTTATCCAACACAACTGTTACCGTTGAATCCAATAAATTGAAATTTATTGTAGTTATTGATGGTGCAACCGTATCTGCTAAATATTGTACCGTGAAAGAACTATCAATAGGCAAAGCATTACATCCATTGTTAAATGGGTTTGCTGAATAAAAAGTAAAATCATTGATATACAAAATGAGACTATCCCTGTTTTCATAGTTTTCCAGATATATCTGATCTGCTTCACTTAGTAATATTCTTGTTTTCTTTTTATTCGGATGATAATAAACCATACCTGAACTAAATAATAATGAATCTCCTGTAATGGGGTCAAACAAACCAAAACCAGTTAAGTCACTATAATCAGAAACATCTCCTCTGTTTTTAATTGTGGATGTGTGGAAATACCCAACGTTAATATTCCATTCCAATGTCAAAACATTGTTTAATCCATCATAATTAATGCCATCTTCTATAACTTTTGGAGGCTGATAATTATTAGTTGTATTACCATAATAAAAAACTGTTGGTATATTATTTGATAGTATATTTCCGTTAAATAATTCATCATAAACGCTATAATTTTGTAAAGAGCCTGTTATTGTGTTGGTTTCAGATAAAGTATAAAACATTTGTTCAATTTTTTTCTGATCATCAAGCAATAATTCCTTTACCCAAAGCTTGTAACCATCTTTTGTTAAGGGATCTCCACTAATGCCAGATAACGAAAAAACTTCACTCCCATTTGAAAAAGAAATTTTACTCCATACAGGGGTCGGATTTATGGAAACATTTCTCCACTGTTCTTCTGTAGAACGAAAATAAATTTGTAGGTCGTTCTGGGTGATATCGTAGTAGATAGAGTCAGCATAAAACGGTAGAGAATCTTGGATAACTGAAACTGGAAGATTACTGGATTGATTTGGATTATATAAGGTGTCCCGAAATGCACCAAATGAAGTATTCAATAAAAGTTCATTTAAATCCAAAGATGTTTCCAACCGTTTAGCATCATTTGCGGTCAAAACAATCGAAATTGTATCATTATCTGTAGTTTGTAAAACACGGTCTAATCCTTCTAGCATTACACTGCCGCTTTCAGCATCTTTAAAACCAATTTTGAACGGTATAATATTTGGCTCTAAATCCAAAACCCCATTACTGTTTCGATCTTCCCCAGGATCGTTGCCAGGAATTTCGGGATCTAAAGAACCATTGCCGGGTCCGTCATCTACAGATCTGTCTTCAGCTATTTGATCAAATTGTACTATTCTATCAAATATAAAATAGGCTGTATTTGAATTGGCATCATAAATAGCATCCACAATATTAGTGCTGCTTAAGCCAGAAGAAATAACATTACATTCAAGTGTATCAGCTTCTACGCTTATGTTTGAATTATCAATAAAGGTACCAGATTCAATAATAAGATCAAGAGTATTTAAATCCATAGCTTCTATATTATCTATTTGAGCTGTATTTGTCCCCCAAAAATTTAAGTTTTGCGGCGTTCCATAAATTGTTTCTGTTTTGCTGTCAATAGGGCCACCATAAAGCAATGAAATAACAACAGTTGCGGAAAGAGAATCTTCGGTAAGTACGGTACCTCCTTCTAAAACAACATTAGGCTTACTGCCGCCAGCGTCATCGTCAAGAGATAGTTTACTTAGTAAAACACTTGTTGTATTTATTTCACCCGTAAACTGAACTGTTAAAATATTGTAATCAATATCAATAGAAGCAGAAGATATATTTGTTCCATAGATAGTGCTTATAAACAATACAGTTAGAATCAAATTGTTTTTAAAAAAGTGATGCATTTAAAAACCTGCTGATATTGTAATTTTCTTGACAAAACCGAGCAAACCATAATTAGACATCGAAGTGTCAAAACGTAGCGAAGTTCCAAATGGTATATATTTACTTAAGTCCACACCAAAACCACCCATAAAAGATGCTGAATTATGGTTGGTATAAAAACCACTTCTAATAAATAGAATATTCATAAATGCATATTGAGCACCTATGTTAAACCGCTCTGCAGAATCACTGGTGTGAACACCGTCAACAGCTATAATTAAGTTATGCATAATATTTTCAGCAAAAAGATCATAAGAGACACCTACTTGAAAAGTCAGTGGCATATGAAAAGGTCTGAAAGATTCTGGTTCAGGTAGAATTTCTCCGTTATGATAATCCTCAAACGTTGCATCTTTTCCATTAACCATAAAATCCATCTCGGGTCCGAAATTTCTAACAGACATTCCCCATCTAAGAGATCGGAATCCCGTAACATAATACGTGCCTATATCCACAGCCCATACACCAGTATTATAGTTATATAAATCAATTGACTGTGAAACTCTATAAAAATTCATTCCTAACGAAAATCTGTCGGTTAATGCTTTTGCCCATGTTCCTCCAACTGCTAAATCATTCCAAACAAAAGATCGGCCTGTTCCATTTTGTTCAATAACAGTTGTTTCTTCAATTTCACCTGAAGACAATGAGCGCATATGTAAAGCAAGTGTTCCATATTTCGTTTTCATTCCAGTTGCAAATGCATTGTAATTAATTCCGGCAAACCACTGAACATTTGAAACAAAAACGTTTGTGTTTTTCATGTGTACCAGTGTTCCTGGATTATAAAACACTGCCGCTACATCCTGAATTGGAACCCCGACAACGCTGTTTCCCATTCCTGTCACCTTCGCATCAGGGCTTATATTTAGAAAATGAGCTCCAGATGAACCTGTCTTTTCAAATTCCTGTTGAGCCCAAGCCGTTGAAAGGATAACAGCATATACACTGATTATTATTTTTACTTTTGAAATCATTTATCTAAAAATTGCAAATTTACCGATATGTTTTTGTACATCTCCTGTAGATTCTCCAACTGCTGAAATTGATGCTGATTCCACAACATAAATATATAAACCACTTACTACAGATTGATTTTTTCTTGTAATTAAATCCCAATATTCTTCAGCTGTACCATCATTATGATCCAGTTCTTGCACTAGGTCTCCAGATAGAGAAAATATAGATATTTTTGCTACCGGAGGAAGGTTTGTAAATTTAATTCTATCTTCGTATTGCTGTTCCCATTTCGCAGTCCCCCGATATGGATTAGGGACTACCTTTGTATTTTTCAAAGATTCAACCTCGTCACCTGTTTCATAAAGCTTCCCTGGAAAAACAGGTAGAGGCGCATTGTCTGCTGACTTTTTATAATTACTTAAAGGGGAATATGATGGAAGCAGTTCTTGACCTGCTTCTTGGGCTGATTTAAATCCATCATAAGCTGAAACAGCGTAATAATACGGCAAACCATTTAATGGAGGTGCTATAATAGAATCCCATAAAGTTATACCTCCATAATCATCATAACTGTTTTGAATATCGGGTAAATCGACCAGTATCCAATCACCGCTTGCATCAACATTATTTAAAGTGTCTCCATCAACAGAAACAACATAAACAGGTTCTGTTAAGTCGTCAAATGCTGTAATTAGTTCCCAGTTTTGGGGTAAATAAGTCGATCGATAAACTTGATACCCTTCAAAATCAACGCGCCCTAAATTTTGATCAAACGATTGCTCTGCACCCGTATCCCAAGCTAAACGAACTCCAGAATTCAAAGGAGCATAAGATAAACTAGGTACTTCCGGCGGTATTGGTAAGTTCCAATGGATATCTTCATCAAAATTGCTAGGATTGATAGGGTTGCTAGACTGGCTACCGGAATAATAAGCTCTAATTGCATTATCCGCATTTTCTCTCACCCCTTGAAGTCCTTTACCACAAACTAGGGCAAAAACTATTTTTACCGTATCTCCTTCAACCAAATCAAAAGGTCCTGTTGATAACAAAAAACGATAATCAAATTGGGGAAATCCCAATTCTAATGGATTGTTTAAAAATTTCTTACCTTGACTGGATGTGTGTTTTCCTTCAATATAATTTCTTTTTGCCTCATCTGTATCAGGATCACTTTCCCAATTCCACCATTGATGAGAACACGCTCCCATAAAAGATTGACCGCTTTCAACAACATTATATGGAGCCGGTGTATAAATGATGGCGCCACCCAAGAATCCTTCATTAGTTGGGGTCTTTTCTCTTTCGCCATAGTCATTAGCAGAAGAGCTGGGATTATCGCCATCATAAATATAGGACATACTTCTGGGAAATTGATAGCCGTAAAGAACTTGCCCATCAACTACGGCTGGTTCTCCCGCTACCCGGCCTAATTGTTCAACATCGGATTGCCAAAACAGCGTATCACCATTATCGTCAAAAATTATAGCCCATTCATCCCAAAAACCATCCGGTTCAGAACCAACACCATTATTATCATCAGCAACGTTGGTTGTCCAATTAGGATTTTGTGGACGGTCTTTAGCGTATGGAACACCCCACTCATCATAGCCAGTATTTCCGTCTCCATCCAGATCAAACGGATCTACAGCATCGAATTGATCTGTGTTTGAATCTGTTCCGTCCCAACCCTCATAATCGACTAAATCATCGATATGTGGTTCAGTATCATCGGATGAAGACACATCAATATCATACCAATATGAAACATATATATCTTCCAAAGAGCCAGCCAACCCTGTATTGATAATTGCATATTCAAAAGCAATAAAATCATCAAAATCCGGCAAACTCCATGTCATTGCTCGTTGAAGAATTTTTACTCCCAATTGAGTATGACTGCTTTCTGTTCTGTCTTCTATATCATCATATACCATATAACTATCTTCTAAAGACCTAGACTTTGACCCGTTCACAAATGGACCCATTTCCCCCGGGTATCCAGCCGTCGGTAGCCATTCAATATCCGGATTATAAAAATAAGTGGTTACAGCTGCCTCTCCAGCGATTTTCCCACTGATCCATATACCGGCGTCATAAAGATAATTATTACCTGATCCACCAGGCCACTGTGCTGACGGCCTACCCGTGGATGGGGAATTCGGGTCTCCAACGCTTCCATAGTTCGTTATTGAAGACCACATATTATTGGTGGTATGATTGAAAAATGCTTTTTCCGGTCTTGTTACCATCCTTTTATAAGAAGAAGGCGGTAGTTCTCTTACATTATCTTTAGTGGTTTTACAAAAGCCGCCAGTATTACTGAAAACAAATAATGCCAACAAAAATTTTATAATTATATTTATTTGCATTGCTCTGCTCAGAAACTTAGTGAGATTCCTATTCTAAACCTGCGAACATCCTGATACCATCCCGGATGTAAATATGCTCCCCGCTCTGGATTTAACTTATTTTCATCTACAAAACCATCGTGATCCAAGTCTACGTTTGACATATAAGCAAAAAAGTTTTCTTGACCATCTGCTGTTGTTACTTTTCCATCATTATTTGAATCATATAAGTTTTTTAGTTTAGTATATTGATGATACCAATCTGTATCATCTACATTTCTGAATCGTTGAAGATTAAATAAATTTGTAATATATAAAAATATGCTGCCTTTCATATTCCCATATTTAATTTGATACGATATTCTCATATTGGAATCCATATACCACGGCAATAGTTCGGTATTTTCAACTATAATACGCCCTTGTTCCGGTTTTGTATATCTTGTGCCGCTTCCATAATTAGCATTAAAAGACGTTAAAAAATTTCTGTATACAAAATTCATATTTGCATTAAAAGTATGGCGCTGATCCCACTCTAAATATGATTCAAAAGTAGGGACAATATTGCCGGACCATTCTGTTAAATATCCCTGGCCTACAGAACTGCTTTTACCTTTTGCTACAGAATAAGTATAATTTAATTCTCCATAAAACCATCCGGAAGGACGTTTCATTAATATTAATTCAAACCCGCGAACATTACCATAGTCTCTATTATAATATGTAGTATACCAATCGCTAACAGACCAATAAATAGGGCGCGTATCTGTAAGTCCAAAAATGTTTTTGTAAAATCCCTTTGCTTCAACCATGGTTAAGCTTGTCAACTCCTGTCGGACACCAACTTCATATGCTACAGTCATTTCAGGATCCATGTTTACATTTCCAACAATGGGAAAACCTCCACCCATATTATATGTTGTATTCCTAAACAAATAGGAAAGGGCAGGGCGCTGATAATATCGACCATAATTAAAATACAACATCGCTTTATCAGTTATATGATGAGAAACGCCTAACCTTGGCGCAAAAATAAGTTTATTTTCTGCATTAACAGGATTTTTAAGATCGTCTAAACTGTGAATATATAAACCTGCATCATCTTTCCATTGTTTATATTGCTCTTGGCCTCCATCACCATCCCAATCATCAACATCATCACTTGTCCAAGTCGGATCTGTTTCGTCAGAAGGATATTGAGCGTTCGGTTTAAAATATTCTGCTCTTAATCCCAGATTTAATGTAAATCCCGGATACTCCATTTTATCTTTTATATAGCCAGAAAACTCAATAGGATTTACTATGTAATGTTCTGCATATCCATATCGATCCGGAGGCCAATAATTTGTCAAATCATGTTTATTGAGCTCAAGGCCCGTTTCGATTTTATTGTTTTTATTTATTTGACTAACAAAATCGAACTTAAATGTTGTTCTAACTTTTTTGTCATAATGAAAATGATCTCGATTAAATGTGTATGGATGAGCAGCACCAACACCATAGAAACCGCCTGTTGTATGTTTAAATCCTTCATCAGGAATATCGCTCCAGTCAAGCCAGCCATACCGTTGATCTAATTCGTTTATTACACCATTTCCGTCCCAATCTCTTTCCGATTCATCTACATAACCATTATGATTATTATCATGAAACATATCTTGAGGATCATCAAAGCCTGATAATTCTTTCTCAGGAGTATAAATATCCAGTATCCCATTGCCGTTTAAATCTTCATTACGATTATCTCCATCGCCATCTACATCATAATCTAAATCAAAATCATAGAAACCGTTATAATTGAGGTCAGAAAACATTTCACCTTCATCCCATGCACCGTTGCCATTTAAATCAATAAATGGTTCTGTTGCAAAATAAATATCCAAGTAGCCATCTTGATCGGTGTCTTCATTTAATCTTTCAATAATATTGGATTCCAAGCCTGTGGCATATCGAGCAACCCTTATTGTATAATATGTATTTTTGCTCAGCGTATGCGTAAATCCAACATTCCACAACGAACTTTCTCTTTTCCACAGAGGCAATCTATCAAACATTGAGAAAGTTGTTAAAGAGCCGTCTTTATCTACGTCTTCAGAATCTAAAACGCCGTTTCCATTGATATCTTCTCCCTCATCTAACACGCCGTTCCCATTGATATCTTCCGTATCTAACTGCCCATTTCCATACCAGGAATCAATAGGATCTTCAGAATCCAAAGAAAAATTATTATTATAATCTTCATGAGAACGATCTCCGTCCGGCGTTGTTATTTGACCGCTGCCATCTAAATCTACTTCATAAGAAAGAACATTGTCATACTGGCCGTTGCCATTTATGTCTTCAAAATATTCTCCTTCATCGTATACACTATTTTGATTCCAGTCAGCAAAAGGTTCTGTTGTAAAATACATATCTAATCTGCCATCTGAATCAATATCTTCTGTTTGCAATCCGGCTGTAGTAAGCCAATTAACATAATATTCCGGCGCTTCTCCTGCTTGCATTATTCCATCTGGGATATCACCAACATCGCCATCGTACTGTTTTATGTACGTGGGTATATATTCGGTTAAACCGTCTTCAGACAATGTGTGACTCCAAGAATATGAAAACCCATCTTCGTAATGGGACTGAGAATATAGACCTGAAACAGTGAGTTTTATTTTATTAGAAATACGCCAAGTTAAATTTCCTGTATAATTATATAGGTTTGAATATTGATTCTCAAATCTCCCAAAGTTTTCATTGTTTTCTCCAGAAAGAGCAAAAAATAACTTGTCTTTAATAATAGGACCGTTTAATGCATATTCTACCCCTTTAAAGTTTTGAGGATCCTCATTAGCGAACGCATTAGAAACACCATTGGAAGTACTGATTCGAACATCCCCGGAAAAAACATTACGCCCACTTCTGCTGGTAACATTTATAATTCCGGATTGAGCATTTCCATAATCTGCTCCGAAGCCTCCTGTAATTACGCTGGTTTCTTCTACTCCAAATAGGGGGATGTCTGAATCATTTGGGTTTCCTGTTAATGGGTCGTTTAATGGAATTCCATCAAACAAATATACTGTTTCGCTTGATCGGCCACCTCTCAAATGCAAATTACCACTAGCATCTTCCACGCCCCCTGCTGTCTGAGCAACAGCGTCTTCCACTGATGAAATAGCCATGTTTTGTAAATCATCTGAACTTAAAGATCTTCTGCTCGACGTTTGATCTAGCTGTACCAATGGTCGTGTAGCTTCTACGACTACTTCTTCTTCAGATTCTAAAATTATAGATGACATTGACACGTTTTGGGTTGTTGTTAAATCACTTTGCACAAACACGCCTTTAATGACAACAGGTGCATATCCTATCATTTGAGCTTTTAAATCATATACACCAACAGGTAAGTCCAACAACATATAATATCCATCAGCATCTGCTGCAGCGCCCAAAGGTGTATTTAATACTAAAATATTAGCACCGGGAAGTGGGCTGTTTGTTTCGCTGTCTAAAACAACACCAACAATTTCCCCTCCGCCACTTGCAATAAGAGGGTATGCAGCAATGGTTATTAATAAGATTAATAAAACTGTTTTGGTTAATGTTTTATTCATAATCACACCAAGATAGTTAATGGTTGGACGTTAATAATTCTTACCCATAAGGTAAATCTGGTGATGTCTAAATTACTTTTGTTTAAATTTAAAGGTCAAGACCAAAATGCTCTGACACTCATATTACCAAAACGTTTTGCAAAAAGTATAAAAAGCCCTGCCATTAATTTAACAACAGGGCTAATCTTTCCTAAAACATAATATAGGGGAAAGACCGAATGAAGATTACACTATTTGCACAAATAATCCGAAAGTTAGATCGCTTTAGTTTCAAAAAAATAGTGGATCAATATCAATCCGATAAACGCCATAAAAGGTATTAACAGCTGGACGCACATGGTGTCTATGGTTTTCTGCCATTTAGCTAACGCAAATTCTCTTCGGGAGATCAGCAACGGTCTCCGTTGTGCAACGGGAAACTTAAACCACCTGGTAATGACCAAAGGACCCAGTAAATCTTCTCTGTCCTATATTAACAAACATCGAGACTGTTCTTCTATTTCAAAAAGATTAACCTCGAAGACACAAAAAGTATTTGTTTAACACAGAGAGTACAAAGGACTAAACGTAAATATTTAAAACATAAAGCGTAATTACATATTTACGTTTTACATAATTAATATTGAGCCTCCTTGTGGACTTCGTGGTAAAACTCATTTCCGTAGTAGAGCTTTAGAAAATCGTGAATCTGGAATATCTGAATCAAAGATGATTTCGTCAATGATCCATTCTGTCCCCTTGCTGTTTCGTTTTAATTCATCTTTATATGTAAAACGAGATGGAAACCACCTTCCTTGGACTTTTTTAAAGCCATCCAGACGCGCTGTTTTTAATAATTTCCCACTTTTGGCATATAATTCTTCTATTGTGGGTAATAGGTATTCTTTATCAATCCAGGCACGCCGTTTTGGATAAGGCAATCCCTTCTCTTTTGCCTTTAATAACATCACCCAATGATCTCTTCCATCGATGAGTATGGATTCTTCCAAAGTTGCTTCATACAAATCAGTCAGTGGCCGATCTTCCATCATATCATTATAAGACATGTCGGACCCCATGACTGATTGCCGAAGCATGTGACCGGAAATTTGTATCACCCTGTCTGTCTGTGGGGAATAGGTCCATAATTTTTTCCCAAGTTTGAGCATTTTTGTTCCCGCTTCTCGCGGTGGAGATAAATATTCCGTAAATGCCTTATCGTTTCCAACCACCCAATTTTTTGATTCAATTGTTCTGGATGCACGCCGCCCGTGGACTACCATTTTGCTGGTCAATACTCGACTTTTTGCATATAGATTTTGATCAATGGCTTGAAGGATTTGCTCCACGGTCATGTCAGTTTGACCAAACGAAAATGAGCATAATAACAAGAAAATAATTTGTTTTCGCATATTGTAATTCCTAATCCAACTAGTTTTCCAACTCTTTAAATAATTGCGCCATTTCTCGTTTATAGATTGCCCGTCCTGCCAACATGGTTCCCAAAACAGTAGCTACAACTCCAGGTACAATTCCGATGAAAAATAAATCCGGCGTAATCTTTGCATAAAAAACAGTTGTCATCATCATTGTGTTGTTACTCAAATTTTCAAACGCGCTTGAATAATCAATGCCATATTCTTGTACATACCATGTTAAGGAAATTCCGATGGCTGTTCCAATAAATGTACCGATAGAACCAATTATGACCGATTCTAAAATGAGAGATCGATACACTTGTCCCTTTGTTTCTCCCATGGCCAATCGAATCCCCATTTCACCATAGCGCCGAAGACCGCTCATGATTCCCATATTCCATAGTACAATCATGGCAATCAGGATAAAAATACCAAGAATGATGAATGTGGCTACATCCGCTAGATCCACCATCGTTCCCATTTGGTTTTGATCTCTTAACGCCATCATGATCGGGCGAAAAATATCGGATGTATCCGAATGTATTTCATTGAATTGATTTCTCAAAATTTGAGAGTTTTCATCATCATAAAATATATCATGCTTGAATCCGAATATTTCAGAAGATGCATTATTCATGTTTAATGCAAAACGAGCTCCTTCAATGTCAACTAACATCATTTGTTTATCAACAGGCCCCATTTTTAAATCAAATGTTCCTACAACAATAAAATTGTATGTTGTGAACGCATTATCCATCGTTGTACCAACAAATGTAACAGCGTCTCCCAATGAAATGCCTAATTGTTCAGCGAGTTTTGCGCTGACGAGAGATTCGTTAAAATGTCGGATTTCTCTGCCGGATACAATCCGCGTGTCTAATTCCCATAATTCTTCTTGTCGAGAATTTTCGGATAGAAAATCAATTCCTGTAGTAAACACTGGTCCTTGGGATTTGGTCTCTCCATTTTCATCCGGTAAATCCAATAACCCTGCAAAGGAAATTCTTGGCGACCAGAAATGATCCGGATGAGATTGAGATAAGTCTGCTATTAAATGATCTACTTCAAGCAGAGCTAAATCATTTGGCAGCATTTGTCGCTCTTCTTTGTAGGCAGCAGTCATAACCTTTACATGACCGGACGTAATGACAGCAGAATCTTTAAACATGTTTCCCATTGCNCCAACNANAAAGCCTTTATAGAACACNACCAAAGCCACAATGAGAGAAACAATAATAATTGGGAAGAGACTTCGGGATCGGTCTCTTAATATTCCATTTAATACAAATTTAAACATTAGGTGATCTTCCCCCTTATGGCGTCAGTGGGTTTCATCTTTGCAATTCGCCTTGATGGCAAATAACTCAAGATTAACACTACAAAAGCAATAAACAATGTTGTTGAAACCAATAGAGCAATAGAATAAACCGGCATTAATCTTTTAGCCATAATTAATCCCATTTCCGTATAATCAATAGGCATAGGAATCCCATATATGGCAAAATAAATAAGGAATGGTCCCCCTAAAACAATCGTCATAATTAAGGCTAAAAATGCATTCATNCCACCTTCCATTGTGAAAAGNCCAACTACTCTTGATCGTGTCATACCGACGGCCATTAAGGTACCTATTTCTTTTCGTCTTCGAAAAATAGATAATATTTGTGAATTGAAGATTCCCATTCCTGCCAAAGCGAGTAAAATGATATACATAATTTGGGCTCCAGGTTCATCNGCTTCAATCATAGCTTCCATGTCGCGCATCAAATANNCAATNTCTCTATGNATCCANTNANNNNTACCATTNAANANNGAAANNTNTTTNGCNATTGTNACATANGTTGCTTCATTTTCCATATCGAGCATAGTTTGAGCTTTTTGAATCGGGATCCAAATTGTTCCCATGTCCACTTTGAAATTTTCTGTCTCCATAATATGAACAATAATTCCTTCATCTGCATCATAAGATTGGTGAGCGTCTAACCAACGAATCATAAACGTATCACCTAACTTTAATTTGGTGTAATCTGCCATACCGCTTCCAATAAGAACAGGAATGAGTCCATCGGTTTNATCTAAAAGTGTATTTGTTGGAAGATTAACAATTTCTTGGCTTGGCTCGATACCTTTCATAACAGCCGGCATGATGCGTCCGTGTGGATAAATAGATGCTTGACTGACTAAAACAGGAAACGCTTGTTGTTCTTGGATAGCGTTTTGTATGGATGGTGGCGGTTGAGCATGGGCATCTTCAAAAGTGAATGGATCCAATGGGTCATATTCAGGGTGCCAATACGAACCACCTGCAACTTCTGTATCAATGGTAACTTGTTTTGCATATTTCCGCATACCATCGTACATACCTGAAATAAAGATTATCATGAAGAAAGAAAGGGCAGTGACAAATACATTCAGCCAAGTCCGCAGTCCAGCTCCAATGAGATTTTTTAATGCAAGATGGAATAACATCATTAACTCATTTTTGGCTGGGCTATCAATTCATCTTCAGTTACTTGCCCATCATCCAAATGAATAATGCGTTTTAAGTATTCCATGATTTTTTCATCATGAGTGGCAAAAATGAAGGATGTATCCAATTCTTGATTTAGGTTGACAAGAATTTTCATGATTTGATGTGAATTTTTTGCATCTAAATTGGCGGTAGGTTCATCAGCTAATACAAGCCTTGGCTTATGAACAATGGCTCGGGCAATGGCAGTTCGTTGGCATTCGCCACCACTTAATTGGGAAGGACGTGATCCTAATTTATCTGTTAATCCAACCCACTCAACCGCTTGTTCCACGAGTTCTTTTCTTACTTTAGAATCTACTTTATTCAAAATCAATGGAAGTTCCACGTTTTCAAAAACAGTATAAACAGGAAGCAAATTATAACTTTGAAAAATAAACCCCATTTTTTCCTTTCTTAACGCAGCTCTCTCATTATGTGTTGCGCCTACTAAATCCATACTTAATACATTCACATCTCCTTCAGAAGGAGAGTCTAAACCGCCAATTTGATTTAAAAGAGTTGTTTTTCCCGATCCTGATGGACCAACCAAACCGGAAAATTCTCCTGTTTCGAATTGAAGATTTATTTCCTTTAGTGCAGTAAAGTAGCCACCCCCAACTGGAAATTGCTTCATTAAGTTTTCTATTTGTACGACTGGTGTATTTGACATTTGTATCCTAATGTTAATTAGTGGTTGTAAATAAACATGAATTGAAAATTGGACCCAAATCCAGCGACT
The DNA here is from genome assembly GCA_002686855.1 of Candidatus Woesearchaeota archaeon. Taxonomy (GTDB): domain Archaea; phylum Nanobdellota; class Nanobdellia; order Woesearchaeales; family GW2011-AR4. The sequence goes on from NYYQ01000002.1 coordinate 17,827, forward strand.
GTTTTTGGTAAATATTCTGCGGGAATAGAATATTCTTTACGTTTTGGGTTGCTTGACATAATGAAATTTAAACTAAATCTATCGTATGTTGCACTCCAGCGTATATAATGATAAGCATGNTCTTCTTCCCAATCCACTTGGGTAATGAACATAAGCTGGTTGATCATACCAATGGGTATGCTGGACATAATTGCGGATAGCATTTGGTCTTTTTTCGTGTAAGAATTGGACATATACAATGTTTCTGTCATGACCAAAATCCCGCTTGCGATGGGAAGAGTATAATCTGCACCAACCGTCATGAATCCCAATTCCCGATCGTCCAAATAAACAATGGCACTTTCATTCCAAAAACCAATGAATCCATCAAATCGATAATCCAATCCAATGCGCTTATTTTGATCGGAAACGATGACAGGTGTTTGGCCCAAGGTTCGATTGTGTTTTTCTGCATCTTGATGATATGTTAATCCCCATTCGCCAAGAGCATTAGACAATTCTGCTCTTCCACCTAAAGACATTTCATCTTTTTCCTGGATGGCCCATGACCAAACGGAAAGGGAGTTGTTGGGAAACCAACGAAGTCGAAATGCATCCACCCCGTCTGTTTGTCCTGTAGGATCAGCCAAATTGAATGTGTCAAACCACGATAATGATCTTAAAAATTGTGAAGGGCCAAATACAATTTTTTGTAAGCCAAGGCGCATTTCCAATTTATTTGAAGAATAGCGAACCCAGACACGATGGGCTTCTTCTCTTTTTTGTATTAATGAATCTCCAGAGTAGGAATAATTAAACCTATATGCATATTCTAAATCAAGCATAGAGAGATTACCCAACTCTTTATATAGGGCAACTGTAGGAATATATCCCATATTTGATTCATAAGCAGATTGCCCAGTTGGCACATCGTTTCCTGTAAGTCCGCTTACCCAGAATTGACCTTTGTTTGAAAATGTTTGCGCTATGACGACCAAAGGAAATAAAATTATAACTATTTTCATTTCTCTATATTTCAGCGTTTAGCTTTCAGTTTTAACATTTTCAGTTTTCATAACAATTCCCATCTTTTCCATATCTGCTATCAATCGAACCGGCTCCACCAACTGCCCCATCCAATGAAGTCCCGGCTTCTGGATAGATCCATCCAAATATTGAAGGAGACATGCCATAACTGGAATGGCAGTAAAATCGTACCCATCTTCATGACTTAATGTCATTTCAAAAGAAGTGTCTTTGTCGTTCTTTTTTCCTTGAGCTTCCACTTTCAGCATAGTGTAATA
>NYYQ01000003.1 GCA_002686855.1 Candidatus Woesearchaeota archaeon
AAATAGATAATTGGATAGGAGAGTTTCGTTTTCTTTTTAAACTTTATATATGAGTTTTAGTCAGAAATTTTTGCAGAATTTTGGAATTTTACAGTAATTTCTGGCTTTTAGGCTTGGAATTTAAAAATCCAAAGATTTAAATATTAGTGTGTATTTATATACATTTATACACACTAATAAAATGGAAAAGGAAAGAAGGCCAAGAAAACTGTTGAAATTTGCAAAGAAAATTGTTAAAAACAGGAGAGATTACCAAAGGAAACAAGCTAAAGAATCCAACAGCACAAAAACCAGGCTGAATTTTACAATAGACAAGGCAATAGCAGCACAGTTTAAGAATTTCTGCAAGGAAGAAGGTTTCAATATGAGTGCTAAGATAGAAAAAGCGATAAAGGATATAATCACAAAAGACCAGTATCATCCGTAATAATATGTGGAGAAATAATAAAGCTCAGATAACCTTATTCATAATAATTGTAATTATTGTAATAATAGCAGTATCCCTAATTTTATATGTGAACAGTGAAACAAGCAGATCATCTGAAAGCAATTTCGATATTCTATCAGATGTTCAACCCATAAAAATATATATTAATTCATGTCTTGAAAAAACTACAGAAGATGCCTTACAATTTATCAGTTTACAAGGTGGATACTATGATGTTATGGATCCCAAAACAGATGAGATTGGGATTAGCATCCCTTATCATTATTTCTATGGTGAAAATTATTTACCTGATAAATCATTGATAGAAAATGAATTCTCCAACTATGTCAAAAACAAATTAAACTTATGCTTAAATAACTTTGAAAATTTCAGAAATGCAGGTTTTGAATTTGACATAGGGGACTTATCAATAAAAACAACCCTTGGTAACAAAATACTTGTTGAAATAAATTATCCAATCAAGATAACAAAACAAGATTCAGTAACATCAATTGAAAATTTTTACGTGAGAAAAGACATTAATTTTGATAGATTATATAACTTCCTCTTAAATTTCGAAAAAGAGCATAACAAAAACCCAGATTATGTACCTATTGGTTATTTGTCCTTATTGGCTTACAAAAAGGATTTTGTGTATGATTTAACTTATATGTCAGATAATTCTGTTATGTACTCTTTCTTAATATATAACCTTTCAAAGGAAGATGAATCACTTTTGTTTAATTTTGCTGCAAAATACAACTGGTCTGAGATAAATCCCAATAAAAATATAGTTGCAATAGAACCTATTCCCTCTAAGACAGCATATCCGGACTATGAATTTAAATATCAAGTAAACGCCAATAAGGATTTGAATGTAAAATTCTCTGATTATTCACATTTATTTAAGATTAATGAAAATACTGGATTGATAAATTTCACACCACAAAAAGAGGATGAAGGGACTCATTTCATAATGATAAGAGCATTTGATAATGATGGGAACGAGGATACTAAGATTATGGAACTGAACATAATATCAGAAAACGAGCCTCCTAATGTTGAAAATATTAAGGATGCTGAAATAAACATTGGGGAAGTATTTAATTACATTATCAATGCATCGGATCCTGACAAAGACACTTTGTTTTTCTATGCTGAATCATCATTAGCTAATTTTAATCTGAATCCATTAACAGGGGATATCACTTTTATACCTCAAGAAGGTCAACAAGGAAATTATACTATTACGATTATTGTGATAGATACCCATGTAGAACTCACAATAACAAACTTTAATATAGAAATAAAATGATTAAAAAAAACTTATGGCTGCTTGGAATTATTTTACTTATCCTAAATTCTTTTGTTAGTTATGCTGACTGTCCTCCTGATTGTGAAGAAGATGATAAAGCTTATTCTGACATGAGCCGGAATGAAAAGCAGAAATACCTTAGAAAAGAACTTGGGATACTGGGTGTTAACCCAGATAATGTAGTTGTCTCAGGAAATTCTGTCACTATTAAGAGCGGGAAAGCAGGTCTTAATAAAAAGACAAAAAAAGGCTTAGAAATAATAGTAGATGGTGGAAATATTAATGTTTATAGATATGATGGAAATGTAAAAATTGGGGCAAAGGGAGGATCATTTCAAGCAAAGAATGGAAATTTTATTTTTGGAAGTGGGGGAATGGCCAAGGTTGAAAAGGGAATTATTCTTTTTGAAAATGTAGACCTTAAAGAAGGTAGTAAAATTAGAGGTAAGAAAATTTCTGGAAAAGGATTAAGCTATAAAATTGAAGAAGCTGAGAGAGCATATGGCCTTCCTTCCTTATTTTCAAATAGTGTAATAATTATTGATGGAACAAGGTTCTCATCAGAATCTGGTGAAGAATTTAAAGTCTTTCCATCTCCAAACTTAAACGGTGTGTACACTTTAGGTACATGGGTTCTGATTGAAGATGAAAAAGGACAAATAGCTAGAGTAAAAGGAGGTATAGAGTTTGTATCAAGAAATGAAATTAAATTAGCTGAACCAAATACTGAATTTATCAATGATAAGCTGCATGTTAAAGGGTATGGTGCCAAAATTTGCAATTATAGGTGTGATAAAGAAGAAGGGATGTTTGCTGCTAGTAGGATTATGATGGTGGATAATGATTTGTATCTTGATGAAATAGACAATGACTTGGATGTTAAAGTAAGGGATAATTTTGATAATATTGTTGTTGGTAGACCCAAAGAAGGGGCGAAATTAAAACTAACAATGCAGAACAGCGAAGGGAATGATGTATTATTTGTTTTTTCTGAAGATTTGCCCATTGTAAAAGGAGAAATTAAAACCCTTAAAACCAATATTGGACATATTATTCAAGATGAAAATGGTAATAAATTGCCTTGGATGATAAGTGGTGGGGAAAAATTGAATTTAGAAAATATAGTTGGAAGGATAAATGAAATTGGTTTTGATAAACAAGATGTAGATAATTTGGCTGAAATCTTGAGGAAAATTGATACAGAAGGGGCAAAAGAACTTTTCTTGAAAATGATCAGACAAAAAGACAATACTTATTTCCAGGTGTATAGAAAAGCGACTGAATATTTACTTAGAGAATTGAGAGGAGATGAACTTACACAAAAAGCTATTCTTGAATCTTATGAGTTTAATAAGATCGAAGATGCAGAAGTCTTCTTAGAGAATTTGGATCAAGGGTTAATGCCAGATTTAGTATCTAAACTACCTGAAGAAGGTGGGTTTAAATCTTCCATAGAGATTTCTTTAGCTAAAACAGAAGAAGAAAAACTATCCATATTAAGTAGAACAAAGGAGTTTAGGGATAGTTTTGCTGCAAAAGCTTTAGAAGCTACAAAAGATTTTCCTCAATTACAAGAAGATATTTTTAGTAAGACTACAAAAATTGATGACGGTGATGGTCTTGGAAAAGCCTTGGAAGCCACAGAAGGAAATCCAAGTTTACAGAAAAGGATAATTAAGGAAAAGGCTAATGAATTTTATTTTAATGTCGATGAAGCCCTCAAAGCCACCCCTTCATCGCTATGGAATGCTATACTGGATAAAAGAAGATTGAATAAAGATAATCAGTTGAGTTTTACTCTTCTTGAAATTACCCAAAGTGATCCAAGTATACAGAATAGGATAATAAGTGAAGCAAATAAACATAAGATTGGTAGAATGTGGCCAACATGGTATATTCCTTCCTTAAGAGCAACAATTGATAACCCTGAAGGTCAGGCTCTACTTCTAGCTGCAAAAGACTATGAATTTAGCGATGTGCGAGACTTAAGAGTAGCTCTAGCTTATGCAGCAAATGAAGAAATTTTCGAGAAGTTGATAAATGAAAATGAAAAGATTGTTGATAATAGTGGTTTTCTCATACTTGAAGTTGACAGAGATGAGGCTCTTGGTATAGATGTAGGATCTTTAAAAGTTGTATATTTTGATGAAAAATTCAGAGAACAAACAAAAAATTTGCCTCCAGAATCTAAGTGGTCTACTGCTCTATCAGTGCAAAGGCACATTGAAAGAGCTGGAGAAGACATTAGTGAAAATAATATTGAAAGTTCTCTTGGTTCAATCATGGAAAAAAGAGCTGAGTTTGCAAGCAAGACTATACTTGGAAAACAAACAACATTTATTCCAATTACTCACTCGGAAAAATGGGAGGGGGGAAAACCCAGATTTCAAGAAGATAGGTTAGTTGATTTAGCTTTAGATTCTGGAGTAAAAGAAAAAAACATTGTAAAAGGCCTAAAAGGCGAGGGAGCAAAACCAAAAATATTAACGTCAATTCAACAAAGTAAAGGGGATACAACTATTTATTTTAATAATCATGGAGGTCCTAACCATCAATGGTTAAGGTCTGGTGAAATAGGTACTGAAGTATCTGATAAAATGAAACATCCATATGCAATTAGTTATATTGAACTGGGGATGTTTTGCATGAAAGGGCTGAAGCAGGGGAGTCTTTAGCAGATGTGTCAATAATCCTTGATTCTTGCAGTTCCTATGACTTTGCTGCTAAATTAGATACCTATCTTGCTGAAAAAGGTGTATCAAATTTTCCAACAATTATAACTGAAACAAACAGGGGTCAGGTTGGATACTCTGTAGGTGGAAATGTAAACTTCCGAAAGCAATTAGTTCAGTTAGGTCAAGAAGGTGATAAAATTTATAGCTGGTTTTTGTATGGATTACATCAAACAAAAGATAAGGGAAAACCTTTAACTGGGGGGGATATATTTGATTCTGAAGAACACTATTTCCATATGGAAGATGCAGCTGTGTTGATTCCAAGTGACCAAGGAATAAGCACATTAGGTTCTACAGATGACGATCCTCATATGACTGAAGAACTTGAAAGGCGTATCAATGAGGAAAGTAATGAGAGAGATTTAGACCCAAACGAAATACCTGATAGAGTAATTGAAATTGGGCAAATTAATCCTGATATGGAAGAGAAATTAGGTATTGCATAATCTTATATGGATTAATTATGAACTTAAACCCCTGAAATTATTGAACATAATCACTGCTATATTCTTTAATCACCCATAATAATACTTACCTTTCTCTTTCTGCTCTCTATCTAACTTAGAACCTAATTTATTGACCCTAGGCATCAAGCTTTCTTTATCTCTTCTTAATGTTATATTAAGTTTTTTCAAGAACATATTCATTCCTTCTTCCATACCAAATGGCCCTTTTACAATACCTTCTTTTGCAGGAATACCATCAAAAACCATAAGCTTATCTGATAGATAATCCAAAAACAATAAATCATGGTCAACTACTAAAGCAGACCTTCCTTTTAACTCCATGAAATCCCTTATCACTTTGGATACAATCAATCTTTGCTCAACATCTAAGTAAGCAGAAGGCTCATCCAATAAATATAAATCAACATCCTTACCTAGACACAGAGCAACTGCAACTTTCTGCAACTCCCCACCGCTTAATTCATTTAATTTTTTCAAAAACAATGGTTTTATATTCAACGGATTTATTATTTGGTTAGCATACTTATTAATTGGATCCTTTAAAACATTCATTACCAATTCATCATTTGCTTCTAGATATTGCGGCTTATAACTAACCTTAACATTCTCATTTAATTTTCCAGCATCTTTTTTTATCTCTCCAGCCAGTATTTTCACAAAAGTTGTTTTTCCTATCCCGTTTTCTCCTAAAACCCCTATAACCTCTCCTTTATTTATACTCCCAGACTCTGCTTTCAAAACAAACTTTCCAAGTTTTTTTCCTATATCTTCCCATGAAACCAATTCTTCCTGCTGTTTTTTTACAAATGGTTTTCTTTGCTCAAATTGTACCTTCTTATCTCTAAATCTTATATTCTCTTCTTTCAAATAACCGCTAAGATAAACATTTATTGAGTTTTTAGTTGGTTTTAATCCAGAAACCGAACCGTAAACATCCTCAGAGCCATACATTATATGCGCTAGATCAGAGATATAATCAAATATTATTAAATCATGCTCAACAACCATAACCGCATCTTTTTCATCAGCTAGATTCCTTATGAACTTGCTTACATTTATTCTCTGTTTAATGTCAAGATAACTTGTTGGCTCATCAAAAACATACAAATTTGCTTTTTTAAGCACAGCAGCAGCAATTGCAACTCTTTGCAATTCACCACCTGAAATTTTTTTTATGTCATTATCCAAAATATTCTCAATTTCTAACTCTTTTGCTATTTCATTTAATTTTTTCTTCTCATCTACTTTTTTTAACAATTCCCTTACTTTACCTTTTTGCGCTTTTGGTATTAACTCAACATTCTGCGGCTTATAGCTTATTTTAATATCTCCTTCTTTCACCTTTTCAAAGAACAGCTGCACTTCTGTCCCTTTAAAGAAATCAATTATTTGCTCATAACTCGCTTCTTTTCCTAGCTCATCAAAATTTGGCTTTAAAATTCCAGCTAAAATGCTTATTGCAGTTGACTTTCCTATTCCATTAACTCCTAAAATACCTATAACTTTGTCAAATAATGGTGTTGGTAAGCTGAATAATGCAAATTGATTTTCCCCAAACCTATGTATTGGCTTCCTATCTAAAATCTTTGGTAAATTAACAATTTTTATTGCATCTGGAGCTGCTTTTACGCAAATACCGCACCCAATACAAGTAGATTCATCTATTGTTATCTTTCCATCTTTTTCTACCTTAATGCATTCAGTTCCAGATCTATTTACAGGACATAAGCCTTGTATATGCAATTTTTGCTGCTTGTCCTTTAATTTCTCATTATCCACAACTGCAATTCTTTTCATAAAACATCAGATTTTTACAGTATTTATAAAGATTAAGATAATTTTAAATATACCTTAATCAAAAAAACCAATATGCACTTAAGAAAAGGCCAGCTATCAATTTTGCTTGTCAATTTAATTTCTATAATAATATTCTCAATAATCTTTGCAAACAGGAAAAATTATGAGTTTTTGATTTACATTGGAGTCATAATATTTTTCTTAGTTTTGATTTTGTATACTAATAAAAGGGTGAATTATCCAAATCCAGTGCTATGGGGCCTTACAACATGGTCAATACTGCATATGTCCGGTGGTGGATTGTTTATCCAAGGCAAGAAATTATATGAATGGATGATATTCAATCTTGTTGGAGCTCCTTACCATATCTTTAAGTTTGACCAATTTGTACATATTATAGGCTTTTTTGCAGCTACATTAGTGATGTATCACATTTTAAAGCCAAAATTAATCAAAGATCATAAGTGGTTTTCCCTTTCAATAGTTATTGTGATGGCAGGATTTGGCCTAGGAGCATTGAATGAGATGGTAGAGTTTTTTGCAACTGTCATCATTCCAGAAACTGGTGTTGGTGGTTATGTAAACACTTCATTGGATTTAGTGGCTGATTTAATAGGAGCTATTTTAGCGATGGTTTACATTTACATTAAAGAAAATAAATAATTCTTATTAATTGAAGTCTTGCGTTTTTAAGCCACTAGTCCTAAATTTGTTTACACATCATCTTGTAAAATAAGTTTTCTATCTATGTTGATCACTGTATGGAAATTTAGGTTAATGATTATATAAATATTTCTTCTGACAGATACATTTAAATAAAATCTTGTTGTCCTATTGACCATGAAATGCGAAATATGCAGCAAAAACATAGAAACCACGTTCATGAATAAGATATTGGGAACTTATATTAAAGATGACAAAGGCAAAAAGCACACAATATGCTTTGAATGCCAGAAGAAATTTAATACTAAGGTAAAAATTTTAGAAAATATTAAGTAATAATTCTGTTTATTTATGATTATGCCCCGATAGCTCAGCTAGCAGAGCGGCAGCCTCGTATGCTCCAAGAAAGCTGCAGGTCAGGAGTGCAAACTTAAAACTGTGTTTTAAGCTCGAAAAACGCAGTTTTTCTGCATGTCTCCTTCGGGGCTTTTAATAAAAAAATAAAATGCTAAAAACTTTAACAAAAGAAAGAAATAGAAAAATAATAATTTTTTACTATATTTTAGCTTTAGTATTCGTAATTATTGGTTTATATCAAAACAATTCAAGATTCTATATTATTGCTGTTGTTATACTTGGTTTAGCTTTATTCAGGAAATATTTTCTAATGAAAAAGTTAAAGGATTAAGAAATTGTTTTCGTATAACACAAAGGATTAAGAAAGGAAAGCTTAATAAGATTCTCCTTTCTTTAAAATAATATGGAAGTAATAATATTAGCTACCATCTCAGCAGCCATTATTGGATTGAATGCAACAATAATAAGAAAAGGTATCCATAGGAAACCATTTTCATTAAATTCCATCATTTCTTCCTTTGTAGCAGGCATTATCTTGTGGTTGTTTGTTTTTATTGTAAAATCACCAATGCCTTCGAAAGAAGCCATACCTTTCTTTATAGTTGCAGGTATTCTTGCACCTGGCTTTGCCTCTATACTCAATTTTGAAAGCGTTAAAAGAATAAGAGCTACACTAACTTCTTCCCTTTTAGCTACAATCCCTTTATTCGGAACAATTTTAGCAATTATATTTTTAGGAGAAAGAATAAATTCAATGATAGCTTTAGGAACACTTTCAATTGTTTTAGGGGTCTTTTTGCTTTCCCGGTTTAGACCTAAAAAGCATGTTAAGCTTAGAGATTTTTCATTTGCTCTTGGAGGGGCAATGTTGATTGCAACCTCTACAATATTTTCAAAAGCAGGCCTTAACATATCAAATCTACCCTATAGTGGAATTGCAATAGCAATAAGTGCTGGTGTTATTACCCATTTTATTATAATCACAGTACTAAAAAAATGGAACACTATCTCAACAAATTTTCATGACGCAAAATTTTTCATTATTTCAGGCACTTTTATTAGTATTGCCCTCCTATTTCTTTTTACTGCCTTATCCATTGGCAATGTTGTTGTTGTAGTACCTCTAACTCATACTCAGCCATTATTTGCATTGTTCTTTGCATGGCTTTTGCTTAGAAAACATGAACCCCTCACAAAACATATCATATTAGGAGCAGTGACAATAGTAATTGGTTCTTTCCTTGTCTCAATGGGAGCGTAGATTGTTTTTGATTGAATTTAATTCCAGTTATATTCTCCGAGCTACGAAGTGGCGAGGACGAGAAGCCGAAGGCGACGAAGAGTTCGGGACACGAGCGATAGAATTATAAATATCATAGAGCTTTCTATTACTATGAAAATTACATTTATCCAAACTGGCGGAACTATCGATAAAGATTATCCGAAAACCACTAAAGGGTATGCATTTGAGATAGCGGAGCCTGCGGTAAAAAGAATTTTAGAAAAATTAAATCCTACTTTTGAATACGAAATTATTTCAGCTTTGAAAAAAGATAGTTTAGATATTAGTGAAGATGATAGAAAGAGAATCTTAAAGATTTGTAAAGATACAAATTCAAAAAGAATTATAATCACTCATGGCACAGATACAATGTTAGAGACAGCAAAAGTATTGAGTGAAATAAAAGATAAAACAATTATCATTACTGGTGCTATGAGACCTGAAAGATTTTCTAATTCTGATGCTCCAATAACAGTTGGAATTGCAATCGGAGTTGTAAATATTTTAGAAAGTGGAATTTATATTGCAATGAATGGTAAAATTCTTTCTTGGGATAAATGTAAAAGAGATATGAAAACTGGACAGTTCATAGAGAATTAAGCTCGTGTCCCGAATTGAACATAACTATTGTTAGAATTATTTTTGCGAATTATTAATTTAACTGAGCAAAAATAAAGGTTTATGTTGAGTAAGAAAACTTGTTTTCTGCCAAGAGACAATAAAGCTTGGGTATGACACAGCCGAATACTTGGAGGCAAGTAATATTAATTATAATAATGTTATACGCCCAGAGTGAAACGAGAGTGCAACGTGGAAGTTGAAAAAAGGCAAATTTATATATGACATAGCACAAAAGAAATTCTATGATAACTACAATAATTGGATTTTTAGCAATGATTACAGGAGTACTAAGGTTATTGCCCCAAATAATGTTAGGGTATAAACGAAAAAGTGCTCGTGATGTTTCGCTCTGGTGGGAAATTATAGGTTTTATAAATTCATCCCTTTGGTGTATATATGGATTTCTTGTAGTTGATTATATTCTTGCTTCAGGCACTTTTATGCTGGCTATAGGTTATGCTCTATTAATATCTCAAAAAAAGATGTATGGGTAGAATTCTATTTGCCCTTTTTCAATTGTGTATAGTTAAGTGGAAATTAAATAAGTAAATTATAAATACCAATACCTATCACATTAATTTAAGATAACCCCGAAGAATAAGGTATTTATAATTTACATAACTCCCACTCACATATTTTGGAACTCGAATTTTATTGAGCTTAATTGGTGTTGGTGTTAAATTTCCTTCCCTCCAAAACTTGTTTTGAGAGTGGAAGGTTGACAATTCTGGAAGAATTGGAGAAGTATGACGCAGGTGCCCGCCCAAAAGTTTATTAACGGAAAGAATATTTTCTGTTTATGAAAATTATTTTAACTAACCATGCTGAATTAAGATTAAAAAAGAGAAAAATATTGGGAGATGAAGTTCTGGATGCTGTAAAGAATCCTGATAAAACAATCAAGAAGCATGGACAGTTCTTGTTTCAAAAACAATTAGATAGGGGTTTGATAGAAATTGCATGTGAAAAAACAGAAAATAATTTAAAGGTAATAACAGTATATTGGTTATAAAATGGAAATAAGCTATGATAAAGAAGCGGATGCAGTATATATTGAGTTTAGAAAAGGAGATTTTGCTAAAAATAAGAAGATCGATGACTTTACTATAATTGATTTAGATGATAAGGAGAATATTCTTGGAATAGAGCTGCTTAAAGTAAGTAAAAGAATTCCATTGGAATCTCTTTCTGAAGTTAATGTTAAGAATTTATTGGCTGTAGCTAAATAGGGCGGGCACTGAGTAATATTAACTTCCTGTTAAATCCTTTCCAGTTACGAGCGAAGCGGAGTTCTGGAAAACTGCGTAGCAGAGTAATTTTGAGAGGCGTCCATTCCAAAAACGGAGTAATACATAAAGGATAAGAATTAAAGGCGAGAAAATCTCCATAGAGAATTATTTAAATATATGTAATTTAAATCAAGTATCATGCAGAAGAATGAAGAAAAAATTTTTGATGAAATTGAGAAGAAGAAAAAGGAATTAATTCCAAGGAATATCAAAGATGTATTTCAGAAAGCATGGAAGAATTCAATAAAAGTATCTTGGATGATTATTAAGATTTATATTCCTTTTTCGATATTGGCAATTATCTTAAAGCAAACTGGTGTGTTGGAATTTATTTCACCATTTTTTACACCATTAATGCAACTTATGGGTTTGCCAGGAGATACTGCTGTAATCCTATTATCTGGTTTTGTTAATTTTTTTGGAGCATTAGGTGCACTATCAGCATTTGATTTGACATTTAGACAAATTACTATTTTAGGAGTTGCTGTAGGTCTTGCACATTCATTATTTGTTGAGACAGCAATATTGATGAAACTAAAGATGGCAACTTTAAGAATTGCTTTTTTTAGAATAATTGTTGCCTTTATTGCTGGTGTAATAATGAATTTATTTCTTCCAAAAAATATTAATGGTGTAATATTGAATCCTTATGTTGCTTCAGAATTCTCATGGTTGGGAACAATAAAAAGCCTAGCAACAATATCAGTCCAAATAATCATTGTATTGTTCATTATCACCCTAGTCTATGAATTGATTTTGTTATGGAAACATGCAAAAATTATAAAGAAAAAAATCAAATTTATTCCAAATGTTATTGGTTTTAGTGATGATGCTTTTGGACCTTGGATTGTTGGATTCTTTATAGGTATTGCATATGGGGCGGGAATTTTATTCCAGTTGGCAGAAAAGAATAAACTTACTCATAAAGATTTATGTCTGACAACAATTTTTCTGATATTAGCTCATGCAATAATAGAAGATACAATATTATTTGTTATGGTAGGTGGGAATCTCTGGTGGATTATTGGAACGAGAATTCTGATGGCATTTATAATTGTAAAAGTATTGTCAATAAATAACCTATATCAAAAATTTTTATGGATTGGTTTACCAAAGGACAAGTAGATTTTCTCGCCTCTTATCTTTTTAACCTCTCAAAATTATTGTATTTAATCGCTGTTAAGTTCTTTTACCCTGCAAAGTGGGGTAAAATTCGTCCGAAAAGTTTTTTGGGCAAAATTGCTTCAAGTTCGAAGAACATTCAAGTAAAAAAAGTAAGAAATGATTACTTGTCCATATACTCTTCTCTTGGTGGAGAAAATGTGTCTATGCATTCAGAATCTTCAAGTGCTTCAATGGAGTGAAAGTCATTTCCATTAATTGCATAACTGTCGCCTTGTTCAGCAACTCCAATTTCATTATCATTAACCAATAATTTTAGTTTACCTTTTATCATATATCCCACTTGCTCTGCTGGATGGTTATGTCGGGGTACTTTCACACCTTTCTTATACCTCATTATTGTACACATAATATTTTCTCCAGTTGCTAATGTTTTAAACTCGACACCAAAGGCATTTTTAGCAGGTTTATTTTCTTGTTTAATAATCATTGTTCCATCCCATTAGTATGAAATTATATTTTGTATTTAAAATATGCTATTTTTTGAATGCCTTTTTCACTATTTTGCCCAAAAAAATTAAACATAATCGCTATTATATCCTCTTTCCAGATGTAGTGAAACGACCTGAGAAAGGTTGAAGCAAAACAGAGAAATCAAGAATCTGCGATACATTTTTAAAACGAAATTTAATTCTCAATAGTATGAAAAAAATCCACTTTGACAGGGCAATCTTTACTTCTTGGTATTGCAGCTTAGGAGATTGCAGCTACTGTTATATGTCTACTCAAAAAAATATTGCAGATCCTGAGAAAGCAAAAAGAACTTCCCAGTCAATACTTGCAGAAGCTTATTTGTGCAGAAAATTAGGCTGGAAAATAGGCATGTTGTCTGCTGGCTATGGCTCTTATACAAAAGAAAGCCTTTTAGAACTATGCAAAAATGTTTATGAAATCTATGGAAATAAATTCTGGCTTAATGTTGGAGTTCTAGATGAAAAAACAATAGAGAAAGTAAAGCCATACTTAGAAGGAATTTTTGGAGCAGTAGAAACAGTAAATGATGGAGTAAGAAAAAAAGTTTCACCAAGCAAGCCAATAAAGCCAATAGAAAACATGTTTGAAATTTTAGATAAATACAAATTAAAAAAAGCAATGACCATCATAATTGGCTTAGGAGAAACAATTGATGATTTTCCAAAATTAAAAAATTTCATAATAAAAAATAAAATCAATAAAATTGTTTTTTACGCTTTAAATCCCATTAAAGGCACAATTTTCGAAAGTTCCAAAGGCCCTGATGTAAATTATTTCATTGAATGGATCAAATTAACAAGAAATTCCTTTCCTAATATTGATATTGTTGCTGGCCATTGGGTCAATAGAGTTAACTATATACATTCTATGCTTGATGCAGGAGCAAATAAAATAACTAAGTACCCGGCAATAAAACTATTCAACTCAAACTTCTCAAAAACAATAGAAAAAGAAATAAAAAAAGCAAATTTTCAATTAGAAGGAACATTAACAAAGATTCCAATAATAAATAAAAAAGAAATCAATAAATTAAATTTAAACAACGAGTTAAAAAAGAATATAATGATAAAAATCAAAGAATATTTGAAGTCNATGANNAAAAATTAATTATTCTTATTTTATTAATAANTGTNTNATGAATTCTTTTATTTTNCTTAGGAATAATGAAATATTCTGNTNATTAATANAAATCAAAAAGAAAACTATCAACGAATAATTNGTTATCATAAACCATTNAGTGCCCCAGCTTATTCCTGGAAATGCATAACTGGAAAAAGGCCACAAAAATGGTGTTGGCAAGAAATCTTTTGTATGTGTNGGTATGTCTATNAATACATGCANGGGCCATGCCAAAAGAAATATNGGAATNTGTTTGAATATCAAAAAAACTATCAAAAAAACTACNGCAATAACAAAAATNCTATGNGTAATCCCATACAAAGTAAACACCCATTTTGGAATTGAGTTCAGGTTAGGAGGTCCAAATGGAATTTTATTAAACATCCTATAAACCATATAAACTGTCCATGACAACAAATCTGGCAATATTCCAAATAATATCGCTAACCAAATATACTTTGACTTACTAAAGATAATATATGACCATAAACCATGCGCAAATGTGTCCATTATTCATACCTCAATGCATCCACTGGCTTTAATTTAGAAGCTGCCCTTGCCGGAAAATAACCAGAAACAGCTCCAATCAAAAAGGAAAACACTAGCAAGCTTATTGTAAGCCATACAGGAAAATAAGGTTGGAATGCTGCAAAACCAGCTGATGCAGTAATCGCACCCCCAAGCTTTGCAAGGCCATAACCTAATATTATTCCAATAGCGCCTCCAATTAAGCCTAAAATTCCTGACTCAAAAAAGAACATGAAAAGAATTGTGCTGTTCCTTGCTCCAATCGCTTTCATAATACCAATCTCTTTTGTTCTTTCCAAAACTGCTGTGTACATTGTGTTCATTATATTGACAGCTGCAACTAAAACAGAGATTCCGGCAATTATAACAAGAATAGCATTAATAACTATGAGTACAACTCCGAACGTTTCCAATAGCTGCTCAAAAGTCTGCACATAAAAATCCTCTTCACCTTCTTCCTGGCCTTTTTCCTTTCTCAGCTTTTCCTCAATTCTCTCAGCAAGCTCTGATGGATTAGCTCCTTTATCTGCCCTTATGTACATAAATCCATATTCATCTCCAATATCAAAAAGCTCCTTTGCATCATCCAGCGTCATATAGGTATTAGCATCATCACCCGCATTGCCTATCTCTTCATAAAATCCAATCACTTCAAATTTTTCATCATTGATAAAAATCTTATCCCCTAGCTTTAGGGGTTTAGCAAAAATCTTGTCAGGAAATTGATAATTATATCCAACAACAACTTTTTTCTTATCGCCTTTTTTCAGATTCCTTCCTTTTAAAATCCCAATGCCTCCAAAAGCCTCATCAATAAGCCTTTGTTCTGAAGAGTCTGTGGTCATTCCCATTGCAAAAACCCATTTCCCTTTCTTATCTACATCTTTTGTTATCTCTGCTTGCTTGATTATCATCCCTGTTGCTTCTGAAACATCCTTTATCTTTTTTATAAAATCCAGATCCTCCTTTGAAAGAAAAGTGCTGGTGCTTCCCGGAGGAGCAAAACCCTTTGGCTGCGCAACTAGCTTATCAGCGCCAGTTTCCTCAGCAATCTGATTCACATATTTGCTTAAACCCTGGCCAAAGCTTATCAAAGTAAACACAGCCATTATGCCAATAAGTATAGACAGGATAGTAAGAAAACTTCTCGTAAACCTGTGCATCATATTTGTTGCTATATATTTGATTAAGTCTTCTATCATTTTAAAAATTATTTTGTATGTCTTAATGCATAGTCACTTCCGTTCCTAGCTTTGCGTTATTTATAATGTAATATCTGTCACTCCGTTCCTTGACATTAGCGATACTCATTTCATTTGTATCGTAATGCATCAACAGGACTCAGCTTAGATGCTTTTATTGCAGGAATAATCCCAAATATACTTCCTAACGCAAATGAACCCAATATTGAGCCAAGCAAAAGCCAGATGCTTATATCAGCTCTTATTAAATCAGATCCAAGCGCTAAGCTGCCAACAAAAGCAAGTCCCATTGCAATAGCTATACCCAAAGCAGCGCCTATTATTCCGCCTATACTCCCTATTAATCCGGATTCGATAAAAAACAATGAAAAAATTGAGATGTTCTTTGCGCCAATGGATTTCATTATACCTATTTCTTTTGTCCTTTCAAGAACCGAGGTAAACATTGTGTTCATTATCCCAATGCCGCCAACAAGTATGGATATGCCGGCAATAACATAAACAAACAGCTGCACAGCAAACAAAGTTGAGTTAACCTGTTCAAGAAGAGCTTGTGGTGTTTGTACAGTAAAATCTTCCTCACTCTTTTTTACATCTCTCTCTTTCCTCATAAGCTTTTCTATATCTTCCTGCACTGATTTTATGTCAGCATTTCGATGCACTTGCACTGCGATAGCATCATATTCCTCATCTGGTATATCTAAAATTTCTCTTAAATCGTCATCTTCAACAAGTACAACATTATCAATAAGAAAACTGCCTTTTTTCTCAAGTATTCCAACAACCTCAAATTCCTTATCCTCAATCAGGACTTGCGAGCCAACAACTATTTGTTTTCCAAAACCAGCATTTTCCTCACCAAGATTATTACCAATAACTGCTTTCTTATTATCACCATCCTTGAGCAGCCTGCCTTTTTCTGCCTCAAGATTTAATGCAGATTCTATAAGCTTTCTTGCATCACGTTCTGCCATAGTTACAGCCATGCCAAAAGTTGCATGGTCATTATACTCTAGTTTTCCGGATCTGACCAATCTACCAGCTGCTATCTTGACCCCCTTTACACTTCCAATTTTTTTCAGATTGTCTTTTGTTAATGGGTCTATAACACCAGTTCCAGGTGGTCCAAATCCGCCAGATGCCATTATAGCCAACTTATCTGTCCCCATATCTCCAAACTGAGAGCTTATTGCAACCTTAAGGCCTTGACCCAAGCCAATAAGGGAAACAACAGCAGTTATTCCTATGACTATGCCAATCATAGTCAGCCATGATCTTAGCTTCCTATTCCTAAGGTTCTTAATAGAATAAATAAAAAAATCTTTAAGCATTTTCTATGACGAAAAGAAAATTATTATTTTTTCTTTTTGCCTTTTTTCCATCTTTTGTAAGCAAACAGGCCTCCAACAACTACCAGAATCATAATAAAGAAGCCAACCTTTCCATTACCTTCAACTAATCCAAGCTTTTTGGCTTCAGAAGCCGAATAAAGATTAAGTGTTAAAGGTACAGTTTCCTTGTAATCATTGTTATTTGCATCTTTGTATTCAATCACAACAGGCAATACTGCTTTCTTTTCCTTGTTTTTTTCAACAAATATATCAAATTCAGCAGTTTCATAATCATCTGAATCAATATTGCCAAGATATTCTTCTTCATTAGATAAGATTCTATAATCATCGCCAGGCATCAATCTTATGTTCATGAACTTAATGTCAGTAACCCCTTTGTTTACAACCTTAACAACTACCTCTCCGGCCTTTTTAGGCTCAAAGATATCTGTAGTATCTAAAGTAATGCTCAAATCAGGTTTTGCTCCAATAATAAGGCCAATAGTGCCATTTTTGAAATAACCTTTTCCCAACTCATCGGAATAGGCAATCTTTAACGGAACTTGGTAAACTCCTGAGCCTGCTTCTGGGTTTACTAACAGCTTAAAATTGAATTCATAATCATCTCTTGCAGGTATCTGGTAAATACTTTTCTCATTTGTCGACCCCAAAGGAACAAAATGTGTACTATCCAGCTCTAATCTTACTTTTACATCTTTTAGAACAGAATCTGCTTTGTTTGAAAGCTTTATTTTTACATTATTGCTTGAGCCTGGCTCTAAAGTTTTTTTATCTGTAGTTACAGCATCAACAGAAAGTATTGCATCATGAGTTTGCACATCAACCATAAACTCTTCTGGTTGTATCCATGTGTATCCTTCTATCTTGTATTTTATTTTCAGCTCATTTTCCCCTTCAACAGCATTTTCATCAACCCTCAACCTATACTTTACAATAACACCTACATCTCCTCTTTGTCTGCTTTGTATAGTCCCTATATTCCTTGTGGCACTTACCCCAGTATCTAATGAGAATGGATATTCAGGCATTAGTTCTACTATCACATTTCTTGCCTCGCCTGAACCATTATTATCGAACTTAAATCTTACATCAACATATTTTCCTGGTTCTGCAGGGTCTGGCTCCTGATTTATTAATGTAACAGTAATATCCTGTATCTCAGAAGGCCGTTGTGTAGTTTGTGCTGCTATAGCTGTATAAGCTAATGAAGCAAACATCAATATCATCAAAAATATTATTATGTTTTTTTTCATAATTCATCACCTTTATTGTTTTTTCATTATTTTTCCATCCATAAGATACTCAATTCTATCAGCATGTTTTGCAACATTCTTGTCATGCGTGACCATGATTATTGTTTTTCCTCCTTTATTAAGCCTTTCTAAAAACCTCATGACCATCTCTCCAGTTTTAGAATCTAAGTTTCCAGTAGGCTCGTCTGCTAATACAACCTCTGGATCATTGGACAAGCTCCTCGCTATAGCAACTCTCTGTTGTTGTCCACCACTTAGCTCAGTTGCTTTATGATACATCCTGTCTCCTAACTCAACCATCTCCAACAATTTTTTTGCAGTTTCTAACCTTTTTTTTCTTTCTGTATTCTGGAACAGCATTGGCAAAGCAACATTTTCTAACGCAGTTAATGTACTCAATAAATTAAACTGCTGGAAAATAAAGCCTATTCTTCTTCCTCTTATCTGGGCTAAATCAGATTCAGATAATTTGGAGATATCGCGTTTATCAAGAAAAATATGCCCTTTACTTGGAACATCTAAGCAGCCAATCATGTTTACAGCCGTGCTTTTACCAGACCCAGAACGGCCCATTATTGCCACAAATTCATCCTCCAATATCTCAAGATTTAAGCCTCTTAAAGCATTCACCTTTACTTCTCCCATCTGGTATATTTTCCATACATTATCCAGTTTTATGATTGTTGGTTTTTTCATCTTCAATTTACTTTAATAACCATAAGTTTGCACCCTCTTTTTTTATTCTTTTGAATCTGTTGTCTAAAGTTAATTCTAGAAGATATTTTTCTGCTGTGTTCCAGGATATTTTAAATTTATTAGAAACTTCTGCAGTGGTTATAACTGTATCCTTCTTTGCCAAATCCAATATTTTATTTTTTAAATTATGTAATTCCATATGAAATTCAATATGTATTTACCTCTTTTAATACCTATGTATCTACATATATTTAAATGTTATGGTCCCAATACAGTAAAATAGAATTAATTATGAAATTATATTAAGTTATAATTTCCATATACTGCAAATTTTAAATACTACAAAAACCTTTAAATACCACCAACAATCTGCATTTTCCTATGAGAAAACGTCGGGATGACAAAAGGGTAAGCAGGCTCATGGTTTATTTCATAGGATTTATCATGATAAGCAGCGTCTTTGGAGTAGTTTTTTTTGGTTTTGGAAGTAGTGGCGCAGCAAGCGCAAAATACAATGACTTTAAATTTATTAACCAAGGAGACCATTGGTCAACAAAACTAGATGGGAGGTATGCGCTGTTTACGTATCTGCCAGAAGATGTAGTAAATATAGAAGTAGATAATAGTGCTATTAATATATTAAAAAATATTATTCAAATTGATGCTACATCTGATTTTAATGATACTTTTTCACAATCAATAGCTCTTGCGCAATACCAGATGGGCATCACATTAAGCAATTTTAATATATTTATCAGAAGCGGCTTTACAAATAGTAAGGAATCTGATTTTCCAGTTATAACATGCAATAATGCAACTCAATTTGTGCCTGTGATTTACTTCAAAAGTTCTAATGAAACCAAAGTTTATCTTCAAGATAACTGCATTATAGCAGAAGCCTCTAATGACAGAGATATGGCAAGAGTTAAAGACAGGCTAGTTTATGGCATCTTAAATATAATCGAATGAAAGCATATTCACTAACGTTCGTAGCTTCCATTTTACATATTTATAATTAAAAGATTTGTTTAAAATGAAAGAAATAAAACTAAAAGAGCTTGAAAAAAGCTTGGAATCTGGAATAATAAGTAAAGAAGAATATAAGAAAAAGAAAAAAGAAATAGAGGAAATGCCAGAGGAAAAGCAAGAAAAGCCTAAAGAAGAACCTCAAGAAGAACCGAAATTAAAATCTGATAAAATATTGTTAATTGGAATAGCAATTATTGTTACACTTTTTGCTGCTTTTTTTGGCTATAGGTTTCTTATAGAAGAGCCTCCTACCACAATAGATGAGCTGCACGAATGGAATTTGAAAGGAAAATTAAAGCTAGACCAAGGCTATCTTTACCAAGATGTTTATTCTTTTGTTAAGTTTGATGATGTGTGGTATACCCAATTTAAGTCACCACAAGGCTCGAGGTTTTATGATATTCAATTTAGATATGGCCCAAAACAAGTTGAAGGCATAAGAATAAAAGGCAGTTTAGATATAGATCTTTTTAACAATGCTACTGAATATTATGTAACCTTTAACCCAACAGGAAATGATTTTTCTCATGTAACTTTAGCAGTTGCAGACTTTAACCAGCACATGACAAACATTTTCTTCAAGAGCCCAATTGCTGCATGTGATAAAAACGAGACAGATGCATGTACAGACAGGCCAATCATAACCTGCGATAACACCGATAAAGCTGTTTTATATGTCAAAGAAGCAAACAGTTCAAACGTTTATTATAATGATAATTGCATTGTTGTAGAGGGTTCTGGTTTTGATTTGGTAAAAAATGTTGATAGGGTTCTTTATAATTTATATGATATGATGGAGCAATAAAAATTTCAGAATTTTATTGAACTTAACATTGGAATTGCTGTTAAGTTCTTTTGCCCTGCGTAGTTGGGGAAAATTTCGTCCGAAAAGTTGCAAATCGGTCGTATCAGGGGCGGAGCCCGATTAAGTAATAGAAGCTAGAACCCCAGAATTATTACAAAAGTTCATCTAAACTGCCTTTTACAACATAGTTATCATCTTTAGGACTCCACTCTCGTACAGTAGATTGTGTCCAAATATAGCCCATCCTTCTCAAAATGTCTTTTTTTTCTTCGAATATAGCAGCAGCTTCTTTTATTGTGTCAGCAAGAATTTGAGCTCTCTCTCTTGAGTTTGAATCGCCAGGCCTTTCAATAATATAACTTAGTAGAATTTTTGGTGTTTCTTTTTGCATGATGATTAGGAAAAACGTACTATATTTAAACTTTTCGGTTTTATAGTAATTTTATGGTAGTTACATAATTCTGGGGCTCCTTCTAAAAAATAGACCGATTTGCAATTGTATTTAACACCTATCAAACGTAGTTTTATCACATTTAATAGTAGATTTTAACTCAAAAAAGCATAATAATTATATTCTGCTTAAGTTTTTATAGAATAATTACTTTATCTCATAAGCCATTGTTACACTGCCTCTTACTTCTACATTTCCAGGAACAATCTGTGTTTCTATCCCATCGGCCTTTGCCACAGCCATTTCCGCAACTGGTGCAGCAAATGGAATAAAGTTAAAGCTTGATTCCTGCACTGAAATAACCTTGCCTAAATTTATTCCTAGACTTGCTGCTAGTGATTCTGCTTTGTCTTTTGCAACTTCTGCAGCTCTAATCAAAGCTTCACCAGACATCTCTTTCTGAGTTTCTTTAGTCAATCCAAAATTAACGCTTTGTATGCTGTTAGCGCCATTATCAACAGCAACGTCAATTACTTTTCCAGCATTATCAACATCCTTTGTAGTTACTTTAAGTACGTTTGTTGCAGTGTAACCTTTCAAAATGCTTTCTCCTTTGTTACGGTCATAATCATATCTTGGATTAAGATTGAAAGAACTTGTTTCTATATCATCATTTTTAATACCTGATTTTTTCAAAGCTTTCATTACCTTATCTGATATCCTGGCGTTTTCATCTTTTGCATCATCTGCTTTAACATTAAAAGTCTCTATCCTTACATAAATCTCTGCCTGGTTTGGCTCAACTTCCAGTTCTGCATTACCGGAAACAGTAATAGTGTTTCTTTGGTCTTCTGTTGTATTAACAATTTTAATAACTCCAGAATTAAAAGCCATAATTACTGCAGCAATTGCAATAACAATTAAGGAGATTGATGCCAATAAATTAATTTTTTTATCCATCTAAACCACTTCAACAATGTTAATTTACACCACTATTTAAATCTTATTTTTATTATAATAGCAAACGTGCTAAATTTTCGTACATATTCCACGTTTGCTATGTTGGAAATGGTACACAAAATGTTCGATTGTTTACCATTTCCGCTATATCCTTCCAGACCTAAGGTATTCTTCCATATCTCCTGAATCAAGATGTGATGTAGAAGAGAATTTTTTATGGAATTTTTTTCTTTGCTTTTTAAGATACAGCCCATAAAGCAGTCCAACTCCCATTCCAACCAAATGCGCGATATTGCCAACACCTGTAGGGAAAAAAACACCAAACACATCAATCAATGCAATAGCAATCGCAGCCATCCAAAGCTGCATAGGAACCACAAAAAAGAAAAGCAGCCTTAAATCCGGCATTAA
Source organism: Candidatus Woesearchaeota archaeon (assembly GCA_002686855.1). GTDB lineage: Archaea > Nanobdellota > Nanobdellia > Woesearchaeales > GW2011-AR4. Next base: position 22,356 of record NYYQ01000003.1, read on the forward strand.
AATAATCAATACACCAAGCATGCCCATGACTGCGCCGCTTGCGCCTAATGAAAGAGGATAAAAAAAGCTCGCTGCAAAAGCAGCCAAAATTCCCGATACAAAATATATAGAAAAAAATCTTTTAGTTCCTATCCTCTGCTCAAGCAATGACCCAAATACATACAAAACATACATATTGAAAAGCAGATGAGATGGTCCACCGTGCAAAAACATGGATGTTATCATGATCCATGGTCGTGCAAAAACATCACCCCCTACTAAAATAAAGGCATTAGTAAACTCCCTGCCTAATACTGTCTGCAATATAAAGAACACTACATTCAAAATAACTAAAGGCATTATTGCATTCCTGATTTGAAACTTCATTTCCATCATAATATAGATTATTCTTTTAAATCTTTGTTTTTTACATACAGAAATATTGTAAACTTTGGAAATTCATATCAATCCTAAAAGATTCAGTATCCCAATTAAAGATGAACAATGAAAATATATTGGAAGAATATAATGCTGTAAAAAACAATGTTGACTTATCTGATTTCTCAATAGGAGGAAAAATAACAAAGAAGCTGGTTATGTTACAAGTGCTACGTTTTCTCCTAAATTAAATAAAATTGTTACTTTAAGATTTCTGCAGAAAGAGTTTTATGAAGAAAATTTAGAAGTTAGTTCTGCCATCAACTTTTACCAGTTTAAGCAGCTCTTTATTTATTTCTTCAATATCAAAATGCTCAAAATCATAATCTTCACCAAGCCATTCTGCAATTCTTTCTTTATATTCTGGATGATTTTTGTCTTTCTTTATCTTCATCAATTCATAATATCCAGGATAGCTTCCACAATCTTCTGGAGGACAGGCACGCTCACCTTTCAAGCAAATAGGAATTAAAGTTGCATCTTTATTGTCTAAAATCTTTTCAACTGTTAGTATATGTTCCCAATTATCACCAAGATCATAAACATAACCAAATTTCTGTTTTAAGGGCAATTTATCTTTCAATTTGAACTTTTTGGCATTGAGCAAATCGTTTCTGAAGTCGGGGTCTGGAATGCCCATTTCTTCTTTGTTGAGATAGAAAGAGTAAAGATGATAATTTCCCCAACCCATAACAAACTGAATAATATTGTGCAAATCATCAAAGCTGATATTGTCCTTCACTAAAAATCTACGCCAGATTTTAGGGGTTATTCCATCAATTGTTATTTTAAATTGAAGTATTTTCGTCATTTTATATCAATCCTTTTTTTCTTCTCTTTTTCAGTTAGCTCTTTATAGTTCTCTTTAGTTGATATTGGTTTTCCAATTCTTTTTTCAGTATCTTTTCTTGCATTACCAGCTACTTTCCCGCCTTGTTTTGATGCATCTTCGCATTCATCAAAACCTTCGGCATCTTTGTTTCTGGTAATTTCTGTTGTAACTCTTTCACCTAACATGGAAAAAATAAGCTCCAAATCATTCATGTGATCTCTGAGATTTTCTCTTTTCAGTCCCTTAAACTTCTTGTATTCACTTGGAGTCATGCCAAATGCCTCTTTTGAAATTTCTGCTGTTAGGATAGCATACTCTTTTTCTGTTTTTACTTCTCTTTTATTCCATTCGTCAGTGAGTTCATCTCTTATTGCTATCCCCCTTACCCTTTTTTCAATCCAGTCATCAGAATAACCTTTTGCCTTGTAAATCTCTTTCATTCGCTTTTGGGCAAGCTCAGGATTTTGGATTTCTTCAACCCTTTCATAACCTACTTTTGCCAGCCACTGCTTAAAAGGCTCTGCTTTTTTGGACGGAATTGACTGGATTACTCTGAAAGCCCCCTTAACATTAACACAATTTGTTTTTCTCTTTTTGCCATCTGGAGCTATTAATCCAAGAGGGGTACAAATTGTACCCCAGTTATCATTAAGAGGTTCATCTCTAGCCCTCATCTTTTTGATATACTGCTTAGGGTCAGAACTGTCTGTAAGAGCAAAGATTATATCCACTATTGAGAACCACCACTTATTATTATACCATATTCTTCTGATTTTTTTGTTTTGGAAGACAATTAAGGATTTATTGTCTGATTTCATTTAGACACCTCAATTTGTATGGCATTTTTATTCTTCCTCACTCCTTTTATCCTTTAAGGCTCTTACGAGCTAAATGAATAGAACTTGCTTTATTAATATTATGATTGCTCCTGTCCCTTATTAGAACTACTAGATTGGGACGGTATTCATCCCACGAATAAATTCGTGGGTATTCTGCCTAACATTTTATATCATTGTATTTTACATAATTTCAATATTGAAAACAATAACCAAAAATAGTAAATTATTTATATGAAAGCAACTTTTTTTAGTAATGCAACAAACAAATTTCATAGTTCTGATTAAATTTAGGTGGTGTTATCAATGACTAAATTCATAGTAGTAGCTGGGGGAGTAATGTCCGGAGTGGGTAAGGGTGTTACAACTGCTTCTATTGCAAAAATTTTAGTAGAATATGGCTATAAAGTTACAACTGTAAAAATAGACCCTTACATAAATTATGATGCCGGTACCTTAAGGCCTACAGAACATGGAGAAGTATGGGTTACAGATGACGGTGGAGAAATAGACCAGGATCTGGGAAATTATGAAAGATTCCTTAATATGGAAATCTCAAAAAGAAACAACATAACAACTGGGCAGATATACAAGACAATAATTGACAAGGAAAGAAAAGGAAAATTTCTAGGAAAGACTGTTCAATTTATACCTCATGTTCCGGAGGAAATAAAAAACAGGCTTAAAGAATCAGGTAATGGTTATGATATAGTGGTTGTTGAGATTGGAGGCACTATCGGAGATTATGAAAACATCCCCTTCCTTTTTGCAATGAAAAGTTTGGAAAGAGAGCTAGGAAAAGATGATGTGTCCTATGTTCTGGTAACATATCTTCCAGTTCCCTCTCATATTGAGGAGATGAAAACTAAACCCACTCAGCAAGCAATAAGATTATTGAGCGAGACAGGAATTGTTCCTGATTTCATTGTATGCCGCGCCAAAAAGCCATTAGACAAGGAAAGAAAACAAAAAATAGAGGTCTATGCAAATATACCTTCTGAATATGTAATTTCAGAGCCAGATATTGATACTATTTATTCCATTCCATTGGATCTGGAAAAAGAACAGTTAGGAATAAAAATATTGAAAGAATTAAAACTAAAACCAAAAAGAACTCCAAACTGGAACGAATGGGAAAAATTGGTTTCTAAAATAAAAAATCCAAAAAAGAAGATTAAGGTTGCTATTGTTGGAAAATATGTGGATATTGGAGATTATAATTTAGTAGATAGCTATGTGAGCATTAACGAATCCTTAAAGCACGCTGCAGCTGTACTGGATGTTGGTGTTGAGATAGTATGGATCGATTCAAAGAAATTTGAAAAAAATGAAAGTAATATCAACGCCTTGAAAGATTGCAGTGGAATAATTATACCGGGTGGTTTTGGAAGTTCTGGAGTTGAAGGAAAGGTAAAAGCAATTAATTATGCAAGGACAAACAACATACCTTTCTTAGGATTATGTTACGGCTTGCAATTAGCAGTAGTTGAATTTGCAAGAAACGTGTGCAATCTGGAAAATGCAAACACAACAGAAAATGATGAAAAAACAAAGTTCCCTGTTATTGGCATATTGCCAACACAAAAAAAGCTTATGGAAAAAGGTGATTACGGCGGAACAATGCGTTTAGGCGCTTATGCTGCTGTTTTAAAGGAAAAAAGCAAAGTTCTGCATTTATACAAAGAAACTGGCAGATTAAAAGAAGATAATGAAAGACTGCAAAAATTAGAGAAAGACAAAAGCCAAGCATTTAGATTAGGAATTTTAAATGGACACAAAAACATTGTTTTAGAACGTCATAGGCATAGGTACGAGGTAAATCCAAAATTCATTAAAGAATTGGAAAATAAAGGGTTGGTTTTTTCTGGATATCATTTAAGAAAGGATGGAACAAAGCTGATGGAGTTTATAGAGTTGCCTTCTCATCCCTTTATGATTTCAACTCAAAGTCATCCCGAGTTCAAGAGCAGATTGGGCAATCCTTCTCCTCTGTTCTACGGTTTTGTTAAGGCTTGCGCAAAGCAATAATATTTATTTGTAATTTTGGCTTTCTAATAAAAATTTTGGAAATATTAATCTTTTATTTTCCACAACCCTTATAAATACTCTATTTTTCTCTTTAGACCTTATGGAAGAAACCGAAACCAAAGATAAATTCTCCGGAATTAAAAAAATATACGAAGGCCAATATAAAAAGCTGTTAATCATACCATTTACGCTTATTTTCATAGCTATATTATTAATTGCATTTAAAGCTGTATCAACAGGAGATTTTATTAATCGTGATGTAAGCCTAAAAGGCGGTGTTACTGTTACCATACCAGCAAAGCAACCTATTGATTTAACACAATTAGAAAACATAATTTCTTCCAAATTTCCTGCAAATGATATAGCAACAAAATCATTAAGCCAGTTTGGCGCGCAAGTTGGTGTTATCATAGAAGCAGATATTGAGCAAGATCAAACTGGCAAAATTGACGAATTAATAATAGAAATAGGCAATGCATTAAACAAAAAACTTACAACCCAAGATTATTCAGTTGAGATAGTTGGTTCATCTTTAGGCGCTTCTTTTTTTAAGGAAATTACAAGATCTTTGATTGCTGCTTTTTTATTTATGGGCATGGTGGTATTTCTTTACTTTGGTCCTAATTTGAAGCTTAAAGTTTTAGTGAGCTTTTTGTCTATTTTAGGAGGTATTTTTATCCTATTTAGCAGGGGTTTGTTTACAGACTCTTTGGTTTTTTTATTTAGTATAGTGTTAATTTATATTTTCTTGAGATGGAGCATTCCAAGCTTAGCAGTGATTATAGCAGTATTCTCTGATATTTTAATAACGTTAGCAATTGTAAATTTACTTGGAATTAAACTAAGTTCTGCAGGCATTGCAGCTTTCTTAATGTTAATAGGTTATTCTGTAGACACAAACATACTGCTTTCTATAAGGCTATTAAAAAGAAAAGAAGGAACGGGGATGGAAAGAATCTATGGCGCGCTTAAGACAGGGCTCACTATGACAACAACAACAGTAATTGCTGTGACTGTTACCATGCTTATAACACAATCAGAAATAATCAAGCAAATAATGTTAATTTTGTTGATAGGATTAGTTGCTGATTTAATAAGCACTTGGATACAGAATGTTGGAATTTTAAGATTCTATCTTGAAAGAAAGGCAAAGAAACGAGAAAGTGAAATACAAAGCTAAAAAAATAATCAAAAATGCAAGAGTAATAATTTTATTAGTTCTATTGGCTTTAGCAGTGGTTGCCATCAACCCTAGGCCAGTTGCAGATGGGATTGCAATAAGAAGCATACTAACAAACAGCGCTGCAGCAGAAGCTGATTTGCAGCAGCCCTCACCCACTAAATCTCCAGTGAACAGGGAGCGTATTTTAGAAATAAACAACAGGCCAATAACTAGTGTTGAGGATTATTATGATTACGTAAACACATTAAAGCCAAACCAGTCAGTGCAGATAAAATCCAATAAAGGGCTGTATAGATTAACAACAAGGGAAGTTATTGAAATTATAGAATTAAATGAAACTGAAACAAAAACAATAGAAGAAGTTGTAACAATAAACGAAACAGTAAATGGATCAATAATTCAAAAAAATAAAACAGTAATAAAAACAATAGAAGCGCCAAAAACAATAGAAGTCCAAACAGGAATAACCGAAGATATTGGAATAAGAATCTTTAAGGCACCAAAAACAAATATAAGGAAAGGTCTTGATTTACAAGGCGGAACTAGAGTTTTGCTGCAGCCAGAGGTTCCTTTATCACCACAGGACTTGCAGACTTTAATAGATAATATGAATGAAAGGCTTAATGTTTATGGCTTAAGTGATTTGATAATAAGGGATGCATCAGATTTGACTGGAAATCAATACATTCTGGTTGAGATTGCAGGCGCTAATGAAGAAGAAATTAGAGAGCTTTTAGCAAAACAAGGCAAATTTGAGGCAAAAATAGCCAACAAGACTGTTTTTATAGGTGGTAAAGATATTGTTTTTGTTTGCAGAGCAGCAGATTGCGCAGGTATTGACCCAAATGCTGGTTGTACGCAATCAGGAAGAGACAATGTGTGCAGGTTTAGGTTTTCAATTACCATCACTCCGGAAGCTGCGCAAAGACAGGCAGATGCAACAAGAACTTTATCCCTAGTAGATGACGGGAGGTATTTATCTGAACCAATAGAGCTTCATCTTGATGATACTAAAGTAGACGAATTAAATATAGGAGCAGATCTGCAAGGCAGCGCAACAACAGAAATACAAATCTCTGGTTCTGGAATTGGTTTATCACAACAAGAAGCTATAATTAACGCGTTAAATAACATGAAACGCCTGCAAACAGTTTTGATTACCGGCTCTTTGCCAGTTAAACTAGACATTGTAAAGATAGATGCAATAAGCCCCTTGCTTGGAGAAGAATTTTTGAAAAATGCATTTATAGCAGGACTATTTGCATTAATTTCTGTTGGAATTGTTGTTTTTATAAGGTATAGAAAGCTAGTAGTTGCAGTTCCAATGGTTATAATTTCCATATCCGAAGTTATGCTATTGCTCGGTCTTGCTGCTTTAATAGGCTGGAATATTGATCTAGCAGCAGTTGCAGGAATAATAATAGCAGTTGGTACAGGCATTGACCATCAGATTGTTATTACAGATGAAACTTTGAGAGGACAACAAGCTATATATAACTGGAGAGAAAGAATAAAAAGAGCTTTCTTCATAATAATGGCATCTTACTTTACTGTTCTAGTGGCTTTAATACCCTTGATATTTGCAGGCGCTGGGTTGCTTAAAGGCTTTGCAATAACAACAATCTTTGGAGCATCTATTGGCGTATTTATTTCAAGGCCAGTATTTGCAAGAGTAATTGAAATTTTATTAAAAGATTAAGATGAAAACAATGAAAATTAAAAAATTTTCAAGCATTCACTTTAAATATCTGTAAAAAGGAAACAATAGTTTAAAATGAAAACAATGAAAATTAAAAAATTTTCAAGCATTCATTTTAAATAGCTGTAAAGGGGAAACAATAGTTTAAAATGAAAACAAAACTATGGGCAGTAGGATTGGTTTTATTCTGCACATTGCTTACTTCAACTGCGCAGATATTCTGGAAGCTTGGAGTAGAAAAATTAAGCTTTAATATTCTGAGCATCATAACAAATGTTAATTTGCTGATGGGAATTTTATTGTATTCTATTGGAGGCATATTAATAATCATAAGCTTTCGTGGAGGAGAAGTCTCTACTTTATATCCAATAATAGCGACAAGCTATATTTGGGTGAGCTTTTTGTCAATTTATTTCCTTGATGAGACAATGAATCTGTTTAAGTGGCTTGGGGTTTTCATAATAATCTCTGGAATAATATTTATAGGTTATGGCAGCAACAGAAGTGCTTCTGATGGTGTCGGGGCAATCTAATGGCAACAGAACTATGGGCAATAGGACTTGTAATTTCAGCAACTTTTGTGGGTGCATTTGGACCTATTCTATTGAAAAAAGCATCCTCAAAAAAACTCTCTAAGATAAGCTCTTTAATTAGAAATTATCATCTTATGGGTGGAGTTTCGTTATATGGGCTTGGTACATTACTTTTTATTCCTGCGCTTAAAGGTGGGGATTTATCAATACTTTACCCTTTTGTCTCCTTGACTTATATATGGGTAAGTTTGCTTTCAGTAAAATTCTTAGGAGAAAAAATGAGCATGATGAAATGGTGGGGTATTGGATTAATAATTCTGGGTGTCAGTTTTATTGGTGTTGGAAGTTAAAATGAAAAAAACAATAATATTATCATTAGGAGGCTCTTTGATAGCTCCTGAAAAAATAGACATAAATTTTCTGAGGAATTTCAAAAAAACTATTGAAAAATTTCTAAGGAAAAATTATAAATTTGTTATTGTATGTGGCGGTGGGTCAATAGCAAGAAAATACCAAGAAGCTTTAGCTGATATTATCGGAAATGACCGGGAAGCAATGGATTGGATGGGGATTTCTGCAACACATCTGAATGCATTTTTGCTTAGGACTATTTTTCATGAATATTCCGATGAAAACATAATTGAAGATCCAACAAAAAAAATAAATTCCAAGAAAAAAATCATATTGGCAGCTGGCTGGAAACCAGGATGGTCAACTGATTATGATGCTGTTTTGCTGGCAAAAAACCTTAAAGCAAACACAATAATCAACATGAGCAATATTGACTATGTTTATGACAAAGACCCGAGAAAACATAAAGACGCAAAGAAAATAAAACATATCTGCTGGAAACACTTTAGAAAAATGATTGGAACAAAATGGACTGCTGGCTTAAACGCGCCATTTGACCCAATAGCTGCCAAAGCAGCAGAGAAATCAAAAACAAAAGTTATTGTCATAGGAAAAAATTTAAAGAATTTTGAGAATGTGTTGAATAATAAAAAGTTTAAAGGTACTGTAATTGAATGAAAATAAGATTCAATAATAAAAACACTTAAAAAATAAATTAAAAATAACAATATTTAATAAAAAAATAATATTATCAATAATCCAATGAAAATAAAATAATTATAAAAAATTGTTTAAAACTGATATTGTTTAATTGAAAAATGCCCAAAGAATACAACTGGAAAGCAATCTTAACAGGAGCTATTCCTGTTTCTATAGTAATGGTTTTTATTTTCTATACAAATTTTGGTAGAAATTTAAAATGGTTTTACTTAATAGTTGGAATGCTAGCATCAATAGGCATTACTTACTATATGGACAAGAAAAAGCATAATATATTCACTGCCCCGTTTATAGTCCTTATTGTTTCATTAATAGTTTATGGCTTAAGGAATCTTGGCCTTTTCTAGATAAAATCGCTTATCTTGTGCTTTACCTCTTCATGCCAAAGCCATAATAGCAATATTATTGCATCCATTGCAGCAAACAAATTACTGCTTACATTTTGCAATAGGTTTAATCCATACATTGCAGTAGAAAACGGATAAAAAAACATTATTCCACCAGCACCATCAGCAACAAATAAATAATCCAGCATCAAATGCAATAAAACACCAAAACAAGTCACAAAAAAATAAACAGCAATTGTGTGTTTCTTATGATACCATAAAATAAATGCTGGGATTAAAAATATCAACCCAAATAGGGCAGTATGTGTAACAGTTCTATGGAGCAATTCAGCTCCAATTAAATTAAGAAACCAGTTTAAGGGTATATCAGCATCAGGCAACAAGCCGGCAAAGCCTGCTATAAATAGTGTATGCAGGGTAAAGTATCTCTTGTGTTTTGCAGCATAGTCTCTATAAAGCCCTACTAATATTATTGCAAATAAAACATGTGTTACTGCAAAAGGCATTTTTTTACTTTGAAAGGTCTTTTAGTATTTTCTTTAAAGTTTTTTTCCCTCTAGCGCTTAATTCCTTATGCATACCCTTAAGATTCTTCTTTACTTTACTTACCTGTCCTTTTGATACAACTCCTAAGTCTTTTGCAGCTCTTTTTCCTTCTTGTTGCACAAACTTACTTATTCTTTTGCTTTCATTCGTTGCATGCCTTTTTACTCTTTTCAGCAGTTCCTTGCTTTCTTTTACAGTCACTGCATTGTTTTTTACCAACTGTTTTACCATTTTTTCTGCCTGGCTCTTTGTCATGCTTGCTGCTCCTAACCCAAGTAAAAAACTTTTCTTTATCGCATCTTTCATTTGTCTCACCTCAAAATTTATTCAATAATATTTTTTTCCCTTAAAATTGAAAATAATAGTATAAATGATAATAATAACGCTGCTAAAAAGCTTAAAAACGGAACTAAGGGTATATTGAAAACAACCGGACTGCCAAAATCAATTGTCAATGCGCCAACAATAAGCAAAGCAGCTGTCAACATGCTATAAGCTACCCTGTTGCCTGACCTGTCAATTTCCAAAGATAATCTTTTTATATCAGTATCTTCTATATCAACATGAATAGTCCCTTTCTCAATTCGCTTTAATGCTCTTGTTGTCTGTTCTGGAAGTTCTTCTGCAAACTTTCTGAATCTAAACATACTTTTCATGAAGCTGTTGAATACATACACAGGACTGTATCTTTTTGCCATCAACTCTTCAACAAAAGGCTTTGAACTGCTTATTATCCTGAATTTCGGGTCATACTCAAGAGCAATACCTTCTAATGTAATAATGGTCTTTCCGAATAAAACAAATGACATTGGCATCCTTAAACCATATTGTAACGCAACATCATAAACTTCTTCTAACACATGACTTACCTTTACATTTTTTATTTCCTTTCCCTGTAACTCTCCAACTATATCGCTAATTTCATACGTTAACTCTCCTTTGTTTTTTATTTCCCCACCACTAAGTTCAATTAGTGTATCTACTATTTTCTCTGTATCGTTTTCTATTATCCCATAAAATAAGATTATGGAGTTGTCCTTTAATTTTTCATCAAAATATCCAACAATGCCAAAATCCACAAAAGCTATTTTATCATCAGGAGTTATGATAATGTTGCCTGGATGCGGATCTGCATGAAAAAATCCATGTACAAACACTTGAGTCAAAATCGCATTAAAACCCTTTTCAAGCAACGGTTTTAAGTTAATTTTCTTCTTCTTTATTTGCTCAATTTTATGCAGCTCTATGCCATCTATGAATTCCATAACCAGGATTTTATCAGTAGTAAAGGTATCATATATCTCCGGTATTTTTATATTTCTGTCACTTTTGAAATTTCCTGCAAATCTTTTTGCATTAAGTGCTTCTTTCTTAAAATCTAATTCTTTTTTAGTCCACTCTGCAAATTCATTTATTATGCCTACTGGATTATACTGCTTTATCTTAGGAATATGTTTTTCAAGCAGCTTGGCAACATATAGCATTATCTCAACATCTGTTTCCATTATTTGTCTTACATTAGGTCTTTGTATCTTGACTGCTACTGTGCTGCCATCCTTTAAAACAGCTTTATGCACCTGGCTTATTGAAGCAGATGCAATTGGCTTTTTTTCAAAATGAGGAAATACTTCATTTATATCTTTTCCAAACTCTTTCTTTACCTGTTCTTTTACTTCCTTATAAGAAAAAGCAGGTACATCATCTTGTAATTTCTCTAACTCTTTTATATAGCTTTTAGGTATCAAATCAGGCCTTACACTCAAAACCTGGCCAAATTTAATGAATGTGGGTCCTAATCTTTCCAGCGTTAATCTCAATCTTTTTTCAATAGTGTGCTTTTTCTTCTTTTCAACTCTTGCCTTGACTCTCTTAGTTAAAGGAATTTTATGTTTGAGCCTTATTTTTTGTAATAAAAAATCAAAGCCTTCTTCAAACAGAACTGTAAGAATATCCCTAAACCTATTAATATCTCTCACCTCTTTTACAATATGGAAAACCATAAAGAATTCTATATATTTACTATTTATATAGTTTATTATTAAAGCTTCTCTATTTTATATATCGATGTAATTATCATCTTAGGAAGAGAACAAGCTTCTAAAGAAATTAATCATCCTGGAAAACAAATTCTTTTTAGTTCCTTTATCTTTAGCCTCGACAATTTCTTTTACTGCTTCATCTTGTTCAGTTGCTTTCTGGTTTATTTCACCTTCATGAGTTATATCTGCTTCTACTGGTTTTCCAAGCTCTATTGGACATCCGCTGCTGTCTACAGAATCAAAAGGACTGGTACCCGGACATAAATCATTACCATCCAGAATACCATCATTGTCAGAATCAATTGCAAATACTTGAACTGCTGCAACAACAAATGCCAGAATGAGTGAGTATGTTATTTTATTCATTATTTATTCATTAATTCATCTAATCTATTTAAAATTTTGTTTTTTATCATAGAAAATACAGGCAAGCCATCTTTACTAGGCGCATTATCAACAGCAACAGCTTACCCGGTAACAAGATTATTTGTATCAGTGCTTCCGCTTCCAGCGCTTGTCAAATACACTTTATCTCCAATTTCGAAAGTATCTTCTAAGGTTCCAGGACCAACAGTTGTTTCTTCCAATGCAGTTAATTCATCCGAAACACCATAATTAAAAGAATGCAATATCCACAATCTGCAAAGATCCTGATTATGGCAACCGCATTTCCATTCATTATTTACTAAGCTGCAAGAATATGTAACAAACCAATTTATTCCTAAGTTAATATCATCAACATTAATTTCCAGAGACAATTCTGCTTTCTTATCTCTAATATACGGACCATAATTAGCTTCCAGAGGAAAACTAAATTGTTTCCAATTATGGGGTACTCCTTCAGCGCTATATCCTTGGACTTTATTTGTATAATAATATCCATGCGGATAAAGTATTCTGTCTGGGCTTGGCTTATCATAACTTATACTCATTGTAAGGGTATCCTGATTAGAAGGTAGGATGTTATTCCTATTTTCGATGGTATAAATTTGCTCATTATCAGAATATATATCATATGGAACTGCATACGTTAAAGGAACACTTCCATAATTTACAGCTGTTTCTTCTTTAATCTCCATAGGAGGAGCTTTAGTTGTTCCAACTGAAATCAAGCCGGATATTGGTTCTACAATTTGTTCCTCTACAACTTCTTCAGCGCAACTTTCTCCTTCAGCAACTTTTCCATTAGGACATCCGCATTGTGACGCTTTATCTATTAAGTTTCCATTATCGCAGTATAATGGTTTACTGGTACTGCATCCATCATATAATGTTCCGTCTAAGCAAGAAGGTGTTGGTGTTGTGCAAATATCTCCTTCAGCAACTTGGCCACTAGGACATCCGCATTGTGACGCTTTATCTATTAAGTTTCCATTATCGCAGTATAATGGCTTAGTGGCGCTGCATTCATTCAGCGTTGTCCCATCTGAACATTTTTCTTCAACACCACCATCTGTGGGTTCACCTGAGTCTGCTGAACAGCCGTTGCTATCCACAGAATCAAAAGGGCTTGTTCCAGGACAATTATCCATATCATCCGGAACACCATCATTATCTTCATCTAAAACTGCAAATATTTGCGCTGCTAGAAATACAAGTACAAAAGACAAAATGATTGCATATCTTATTTTTTTGTTCATTCTTTAGCCTGTAACTGTAAACTCATAAGTATCTTCCAATTTTGCATTATCTGCTGTTAGCATTACATTGCCATTTTCATCCCTTAGAGCTGCATATATTCTGAAAGTTCCTGCTGAGCTTGCTGTATAAGCTCCGGCATCATGCCATATTGAATCTAAGGGAAGAGTTTCCCCCGGCATTATTGTTCTTGGCTGAGTTTCATAAACAACTGTTTTTTCATCCAGCCATTGGTTGTTTACTTTTTTATGCGCTTCAATAAGCAAAAATCCTATCATATTGTTTGTTCCAGTATTTTGTAATCTTGATGGCTTTTCCGCTGTAATTTCTTCTTCTAAAATAATCTCTCCTTGCTCCTCTATTTCAGCTGTTTCTTCAATAATAACTTCTTCTCTCTTAAAAGAACACCAATTGCTATTGTTCCCATTTGGATTTAATTTAACATACTCATCAATTCCCTCATCTATTATTCCATCTCCATCATTATCAATTCCATCAGCATAGCTTCCCTTGCAAACTTTTCCAGGTGGGCAGTAAGAAGAAAAAGCAAAGAAGGCCATTGTAAAAGGATCAAATATTGCTTTTGTTGGGCTCATCTCTTCACCATCGCAATTCTCATCCCTATAGTTGCAAATTTCTGTTGGAATCTTTCCGCATTCTCCGCATCTGTTTGTTAAGCATTCATCTATTAATCCATCGCAATCATTATCCAAGCTATCACACTGATTAACTTCATCATTTTTAATTTCTGTATATGAGCTTGGATTTACTGCATTAAGGCAAGTATCCCATTTTCCATTTTGATTGCATGTTTGGTTCCCTAAACTACAGCTGCCTAGATTAGTTGAACCACATTCTTTTACACTGCCTGGAACACACTCGCAGCCCTCATCTATGCTTCCATCACAATCATTATCAAATCCGTCACATTTTGTTTCAGTTGATTCATAAATATCAAAAGATGCCCTTTCATAATCTGCTGTTGAGCATTCTGCATATTTCCCACCATTGCAGGATTTTAATGAGCCCTTGCATACACCTAATTGCTTTGGACAATAAGCATCTTCATTTTGACAAGCCTTAACATAAATATCTCCATTAGGAATAAGGCTCATTGTTCCATCTATTTTCCCATCGCAATCATTATCTTTCCCATCGCACATTTCATAAGTTGCTTGGGTATTGTCCATTACTTTTTCTATTTTACATCCAACACATTTCTCTTTTTTTATGCAAAAGCCATTATCTTGGATTATTTTATCTTCTTCAAAATCACATTCTTCTTCTGCTTCTAAGATTCCATTTCCGCAGTAACTTCCTTCAGGAATACAACTGCAGCTGTTTTGGTCGCATACATTTCCAGTTCCGCAATCTGCATTGCTTCCACAGCCAGCACCGCAACTTCCCTTAACACATTGGCTGATGTAATCTGAATATGAGCATGTACAATCATTTAAGCAGTTTCCAAATAAGCCTCTTGTTAATGTCTGCTTACCTTCACATTTCTGGTCTAGTTGGGGGCAGTAACTGTTTTGCTTATCTCCTGGAGGCTCGCAATCCTCTGCTAATCCTACAAAGCCATCCCCGCAATAAGAAACTAATTGAATTTCTAAATTACATTCAGAGTCACAACCGTCATTGCTTAAATTATTTCCATCATCACACTGTTCACCAGGGCACATAAAACCATTTCCACAGATTGAAATTTTACAAGGATTAAGATAATCTTCTAAATCACTTAAAACTACATCTCTCATAGCATAATAAATATTAGGGTGGATTAGCAAAATAGGATTTTGTTCTAACATACTCCATGCTGACAAAGAGTTTAAGCTGAAATAGTTTTTAGGATTATCTATTAAATTATCAATATCAGTTTTTTCACTGGAAGTATTATCATAAAAGTAATGGATAATAATCCCTTTAGTTAAAAGAAATGTACTTGGTAATCTTAATTTTTTTATTAAATTTATATCTATAATAGTTTTTAAGTCTTCTGAAGGGTTTGAAGAAGTTTCTGATATTTCTTTTAACTTGTTTAGCATATTCTTATATTCTCTTTCAATATTTGCTGCTTTTATCCCTTCTTCTGTTGGAATATTATCAAAAAGAGAATTTATTGGGTCGGGAGTAAAAGTTTTAGTTTCAACTTCTGTTGCATGACTCTCAATATCTTTTAAAATAAGCTCAGTTCTTAAGCTTATAATAAGGTCTTTATCGATATCTGCCTTAACAGGAATCCCCTGGCTGTTGAGTTCGGTTATTATATTATCAATTATACTGATTAAATCACCATAGGTCAATGAACTATCATAGCTTGTGTAGATTGCATTTGCAATAATTGTTTCATCCACTTCCAGCGGTTGAGAAAATGCAAAAGGAATAATTAACAAACTCAATACTAATATGGAGACTAACTTAATCACACTCTTTTTAACCATT
>NYYQ01000004.1 GCA_002686855.1 Candidatus Woesearchaeota archaeon
CAAGTATAATAAGCAATGAAAAGAGGCATAAATATTAACATCCACATAGAAAAAAAACATATTTACTTGCTTTCTTTATTTATTATTATAATTGGAAGCTTTATAGTTATTGGAGCACAGCCTTTTGACACTAACTTAGGATGGCATCCATTGCAGCAGATAGCAACAGATGAAACAGGAACTGCTTCTGTTGATGCCAATGCTAATGCGATTATTGACAAGGCTGAAAACATATCCTTAACTGATGGAAGGGCTTCTGTTGGAAATGGCACAACTGACTCTATTCTTGAAATTAGAGGCAAAACAACAGAATACAGTTCTATAGATTTTTATTCTGATGATACAAATGAATGGGGCATAGGGAAAGATACAGATGGCAATTTCTATATTGATAAAAGCGGTGCGGGAAATGCTTTAACAATTGATGATAATAGAAACGTTCAACTAGCTGGTTCAATAAAAATTGGCTCTGATAGTTCTGCATGCATAAACGCAAATGAAGGTGCTCAAAGATATAATTCAGTTGATAAGTGTTTACAGCTTTGTACTGACTTAAATTGGCAAGATGTAAGTTGTGCGGCTCCTGTTACAGTCCAAGAAGCTTATACAGCTAAGGCCATTATCTTTGATGATTCAAATTACGGTATCATGAATTCAGATTATACGGGTAGCTCGAATACCAAGAAGGGAATTATCTCATTCTGGTTTAACCGTCAGGGTGGATTCGGATCTGAACAAGCATTAATTTCGAATATTGATGGAACTCTTGGTATCCAATTTCAAGCTGGTAGCAACACCATTCGTTTGGCGGGGGAATATGAGCCTGGTGGTGGTCTAGCTAGACTAGTTCTTAATGCATATTCGTCCTCCACATTCACTTCATCTGGTTGGCACCATGTTATAGTCACTTGGGATTTAGCCAATGGCATAGTTCAAATGTATATTGATGGAGTTAACGACAATCCAACGGAAACCCAGGCTGATAACAATGTAGTATTCACCACGTCAGGTAGGCATGGAATTGCTACAAGATCAAATGCTGATTCTAATGGTAGGTACGAGGGGTATTTATTTGACCTTTATATTAACTACCAAGAATACCTAGATATTTCGGTCGCCGCAAATAGAGAAAAATTCAGGTCATCTGATGGTAAACCTGTAGATTTAGGTTCAGATGGCTCAATACCTACGGGCAATCAACCTATTGCCTTTTTCCATACAGATGTTGGCGAAACAGCAGATACCTTCCTCATAAACGCCGGTTTTGGTGACGGTGTAACTAGATATGGTATATTCTATACTGCACCAACAAGCCCGACGGATTAGTAAATTTCTTTATAGGTATCAGAAAGGCATACTCATAAATTATTTAAATTTTCTCTAAATCCTTTCAGCCTTTAGGCTTAATTTTTATAAGGTATAAGAATTAATTCAAAATAGCCTTTATCCTTCCAAATTTTAACAAAATTTGATAAAAGGTGGTGGGTTTCCTCCCTTTGATCGTCAAGCCCACTTATTCAAGAACAGCTTTAATACGTCTTATACCAGCAGCAGAGCTTTCTTCTTTTATTATTTTAAACTTTCCAAGTTCTTTAGTGTTTTTCACATGAGGACCTCCGCAAATTTCCATAGAAAATTTTCCTATTGAATAAACAGAAACTTTATCACCATATTTATGCTCAAACACTCCTTGCATATTTTTCCTTTTTGCTTCTTCCAGAGTCATTTCTTCTTTTTTTACTTCCAAAGCTTCCCCTATTTTTTTATTTACCAAATCCTCAACTTTCTTTATTTCTTCTGGAGTCAATTTTCTATCAAAATTAAAGTCAAACCTTAATCTTTCCTTAGTTATGTTAGAGCCTTTCTGCACTATTTTATCATCTTTTAGAACTTTTCTTATGACTTCATTTAATAGGTGGGTTGCAGTATGTAATTTTTTTGTTTCCTCCGAGCTATCAGCTAAACCACCCTTAAATCTTTTTTCTGCTCCTGCCCTTGAAAGTTCCTGGTGTTTCTCAAACTCTTTCTCAAACTCTTTTTTATTCAAAGTCAAGCCTTTTTCTTGTGCCAATTCTTCTGTCATTTCTAAAGGAAATCCATAACTCGAGAATAAAAGAAAAGCCTCTTTTCCTGTTATTTTTGTTCCTTTTTTAATTAATTTTTCAAATTCCCTTAAGCCTTTCTCCAGAGTTCTCTTAAACTTTTTTTCTTCTTTCTCAAGCTCTTCAAGAATAAAATTCTCATTTTGATTTAATTCCTTATAATCCTCTTTATACATATCAATTACTATTTTTGCTATTTCTGTAGTGAAGTTTTCTTTTTCTATGTCCAAAATCCTAAAATGTCTTATTGATTTTCTTATTAATCTTCTTAAGATATATCCTTGGTCCAGATTGCTTGGAGCAATATTCTCAGATAGCATGAAAACTGCAGCTTTCAGATGATCTGCCACTACTCTTATAGACTTTGTATTTGGTTTTTTCGAATTTTCATTTATCCTATCTATTATTGGCGTGAACATCTCTACCTCAAAAACATTCTTTTTTCCCTGCAGCATTGCCGCTGTTCTTTCAACACCCATTCCAGTGTCCACAGTCTTTTGCTTTAAAGGTTCAAAGGAGCCATCTGACTTTTTATTGTACTCTAAAAATACATCATTCCATATTTCAAAATATTTTCCGCATGAGCAGCCGGGTTTACAATCTTTGCTGCATTTTTCTTTTCCAGTGTCATAAAACATTTCAGTGCATGGTCCGCAAGGACCTGTGCTTCCAGCAGGACCCCACCAGTTATCTTCTTTAGGAAGAAAATAAATTCTTTTTTTAGGAATGCCTAATGATTCCCATATTTTTGATGACTCAAGATCTTTTGGAGCATCCTTGTCTCCTTTAAAAACAGTTATGTACAATTTATTCTTATCCAAGCCAAGCCTTCCCCCCCCTATTAAGAACTCAAAGCTCCATTCTATGGCTTCCTTCTTCCAATAATCTCCTAAAGACCAATTTCCAAGCATTTCAAAGAAAGTCAGGTGAGAAGGATCTCCTACTACCTCTATATCAACTGTCCTTATACATTTTTGAACATTTACCAGGCGTTTTCCTGCAGGATGTGGTTCACCCATGAAGTATGGAACTAAAGGATGCATGCCTGCTGTTGTAAATAAAACAGTAGGATCATGCTCAGGAATCAAAGAAGCAGAACTAATTAATTTATGCTGTTTCTCCTTAAAAAATTCAAAGTATTTTTTCTTCAGTTCTTTTGCTTTCATGGTTTCAACAAGAAGGTATTTATTTAAAAAGTTTTGGGATAATAAAGTTCGAAGAGGTTGGGAAAAACAAATAATTTTATGCAAATTAATTCTTTTGATTTTTTATTATTGAAATCAGACCAATACATTCTTATTATAAATATTGTACCAATTTTGATTGGGTCTTAATATTCCTTAAAATATTGCTCTTTTTCAAATAAACATCAACATTACAATTAAATTTCTTCTTAACCAGTTTTTTTGCATACTCTAACATTAGTTCTTTAGAAGAAAACTCTATGGATTTAGATTTCATTGCATTCCTGGCAGCTTCTCTTGTAATCCATACGCCTAAAGGCAATGTATAATCTCCAGTTACAAACCTCAAAGCCAAACAGCTTCCTTGCCTTCTCATTTCATTAAATTTCTCCAGCACAGCAAGCCTCACGCTATAAAAACCACCGGCAGTCTCATTAGCATAATATTTTCTTCCTTCATAAGGTTCGTAATCAGTCATATAATGCTGAGGATTAGCAATTGTAGTTTCAAACAACTCATAGCTCCATACTTCCGGAAAGCATAAAATCAAATAATAATTTCCCAAATAATTTCCAAAAAAAGCAGAATAATTTATTGGATTATATTTTTTTACTTCATTGATCAGATGTTTTCCTAAAGTGTCATCTGTTGCTGTTATTGACCATCTTGTTGGCACTAATTTCCTGTTCTTTCCCAGACCTAAAGTACCCACACTTAATATCCTTGATAAAAAATTCTCATCAAATTTATTCTCATACAAATAAATCAAAGCCTCGTTAGCCTTTAAGTCATTATCATAATGAACCTTTTGCACTTTTGTATGTATCTTAGCATTCTCAGTTAATTTAGCTTTTTTTAACTCACCATAAGGTCCAGTAGGAGCCATAAAATTGTCATAATTCATCCTAAACTTAGGTTTATTTTTCAAATTAATGTCGGTATCAACTGGTTTCGAGGCCAAACTTACCTCCTGATTCAACTCTAAAAATTTATTTCTTTTTCTAATATTGATTTTATTCCTGGAATTTATTAATGAGCTTCTAAAATCAACTATTTTCCTTATTCCAAAATTCTGGGAAGCCCAATATTGAGGAGCATCGTACATCCACGCTTCCTTATCCTCTTCAGGTGGTGCTAAAATACCAATATTTATGGTAGGATACCCATACCTTCCAACAAATGGAGAAACTGATTCTGTAGAGAAATTCTCCTTAATAATCTGTTTTTTAATCCTTATCTGAGAATAAGCCTTAGCACATATAGGACAATTAATATTGCCGCAATTAAACAAAGGGTGGTTTTTTGCATTATATTTAGCAAGCCTCATAATTTACTAATAAAGAAATAAAGAATATAAAGTTTTTTATTAATAAACATTTAAATACATGTATATTTTCTTGAAAAAAATGCTAACACAAGAACAATACCAACAAATTAAAGAAGAACTTGATAACTGCAAAAACCCGTTATATTTCTTTGATGATGATCCCGATGGCCTATCTTCATTCTTGTTGTTATACAGATACAAAAGAGAAGGCCACGGTATTGTGGTAAAAACCCATCCAAAACTTGATATAAGATCAGTACCAAGATTAGAAGACTATAAGCCAGACAAGGTTTTTGTTCTTGATGTTGCTAATTTGGAGCAGGATTTTATTGATAACTGTCCTGAAACAATAATCTGGATAGACCACCATGGGCCTTATGAAAGGGAAGATGTAAAATATTTTAATCCAAGACTGCAAAAAAAAGATGATAACATACCCACAACATGTATGTGCTATAATGTTGTTAAGCAGGATTTATGGATTGCTATGCTGGGATGTATAGCGGATTATCACCTGCCTGATTTTATTGATAAATTCAAAAAAGAATATCCGGATTTGATGAACAATAAAAAATCAGTGGCTGATATTTATTTTAACACCAAACTTGGAGAACTTATCAGAGTTTTTTCTTTTTCTCTAAAAGGGAAAACAAACGAGGTAATGAAAAACGTAAAAATCCTTACAAGAATAAAGAGCCCTTATGAAATCCTTAACCAGGAAACACCTCAGGGAAAATTTATTTTTAAAAGATATCAAAAAATGAAAAAATTGTACGATGAATTAATGGAAGAAGCAGTAAAAAGCAATCCAAAAGACAAACTGCTTGTCTTTACTTACGATGACAATAAAATGAGCTTTACAAGCGATCTTGCTAATGAACTTCTTTATAAGCATCCGGATAAAATAATTTTAGTCGGAAGGAAAAAAGATGATGATATAAGGATGAGCCTAAGAAGTACAAAAACAGTAATACCTCAAATTCTTGAAAAAGCGCTTATGGGTTTAGAAGGATATGGCGGTGGACATGAGCTTGCTTGCGGTGCCAGTATTAAGCAAAGAGATTTTAAGGAGTTTGTTGAGAGGATGAGGGAGAGTGTTAATTAAACCTTCAGATTCTTATTAATCATATTGATTATAACATCCTTTTTATCTTTGCCATGCCTTTTCATATAAATCTCTAGATTTTCTTTTCTGATTTTAGAATTAATCCTGTTTATCTTATCATTCACTTTATTTAATTTATTGAGTACCATCTTAAGCTTGCCTTCCATGCTTCTCGGGACAGCAACAACAAGAATCTTATCAAATGAATCATTCAGGTAAAACAACTTGCTTCCTCCAAAAGTTTTCTGCTCATCCCTTATCATTCCCAATAACTCATTTTTGTCTCCAACATTTATGTTTAAGGACATTACCACTACTTCCTTATAGGCATTATTCTTTATCAGATTAAGCTCTATCGTGTCATTATTCGCATTTATATCATTGACAAATTCATCAAACTTGAGGTCTTTATTGATATCCTTGAAATTAAAATATTCTATAGAATTAACACTTCTATTAATATCAATATGAGAAATCAGATTCCTATATACAGGACTTTCCATAGAGTCCATACTTTCACCCCCAATTAAGCCTATTTAACATATATTAATATATAATGCTTTCGGTATTTGATATATAAAATAATTAAATTTATAAAGAAATTCTTTATATTGTATTTTTATTGCGTCGGTGGTCCAATGGCTAAGACTGCGGCCTTCCAAGCCGTCTATCTGGGTTCGAATCCCAGCCGACGCATTTAATTAATTTTATAAATAAACACATTTTCTTGTAAAAATATGCTTAGCATAATTATCCCAACATTAAACGAGGAAAAATATCTGCCAAAACTTCTTGAAAGTATAAAAGAACAGGACTTTAAAGATTATGAAATCCTAGTTGCAGATGCTAATTCAAAAGATGAAACTAGAAAAATTGTTACAAATTTTTCAAGAGCTTTAAATATTAGATATATCAATACAAGAAATAAAAAAGGTCCAGGACTTCAAAGAAATTTTGGGGTTAAAAAATCAAAATTTAATAGGTTATTGTTTTTAGATGCAGATGTTGTTTTACCTGATAATTTTCTTGAAGCTACTTTAAAAGAAATACAAGAAAAAAAATTAAGTATGGCAAGTTGTTATATGAAAGCAATGAGCAATAAAAGAATTGACAAATTAATTCATAGAAGTGTTAATTTTTTTATGAAAATTAACCAACATAGAAAATATCCAAGAGCTTTGGGGGGTTGTTTATTCTCTTCCAAAGACATTCATGATAAAATTAAAGGTTTTGACGAAAGCATAAGACTTTGCGAGGATTATGATTATGTAGAAAGAGCAAATCGATATGGAATGTTCAGAATGTTGAGATCACACCCAATATATGTCTCAGTCAGAAGATTTGAAAAAGAAGGAAGATTCAATATGATTTTGAAATACCTTGCAATTGAAATCCATAGGATAATAAACGGACCTATTAAAAAAGATATTTTCGGTTATCATCAAGACGGACGTTAAATGGTAAAACTAATGCTGATATCATTAAACTTATTTTTTGGGATTCTTTTATTATTAAATATAAAATTATTAGATAAACTAAACGGGATACAAGATTACATCCTTTTTGCTACTAATTTTATTATCCTAATTCATATTTGGTGGGGCGCAAGCTTTCTCTTAAAAAAAATTAGTTCTCCAAGAAGTATATTAGACTGGATGATAGCTATTACTATTCTTACTAGTCTTGTCTTAGCTAGTTTCTATGTTGATAATCCTATAAGGTGGTTTATTATTTATGCTATTGCATTTAGTTTGGTTATAATTCAGTATTTAAGATATAAAAGATATTGTAGAACTAAGGAGCAAAAGAAGTACATAATCACAAAGGTTGCAATTGAAAAATGGGCCATACTAGGTTTTTTTATTGGGTTTATGATCTTACTGACCTTTAACAATGAATGGGTTTATTTGTCCATAGTTTCCTTAACATTATTTTTACAAATACCTTTTATATTATATGTAGTCTTCGTAAAGAAAGTTTATCAGATCTGTTAAATCTTCAAACTAACAACCTGAGAAACACCATGCTCATTCATTGAAACACCGTACAAGGTATCTGCTTCTGATATGAGAGCATCATTATGGCTTATTACTACATATTGAGCATCTTTAGAGTATTGCCTTATTAATTTTGAAAATTTCTCTGAGTTGTGCTTGTCAAGCGCAGCATCAACTTCATCCAAAACATAAAACGAAGCAGGCTCATGCTCTTGTATTGCGAATATAAAAGCCAAAGCTGTTAATGTTTTCTCTCCTCCGCTTAAACTCCTTATATCCAAAAACTTACTGCCAGTTATCTTGACATTAATCCTTACTCCAGCCTCAAAAGGATTTTCCCCATCTTCTATGACAAGAGCAGCTTGCGCTCCTTTTGTAGTGATCTTTGAAAAGAAATTCTGGAAATTTTCATTTACAACATCAAATACCTTCATAAACAATTCTTTTTTCTTGCCCTCTATCTCTTCCATCATCTTAAGCACATCTTCTTTTTCCTTATTCAACGTTTCCTTCTTCTCAAGCAGACTGCTATATTGCTTCTCAACATCATCATATATCTCCAAAGCTCTCATATTAACACTTCCAATCTGTTCCCTCATCCTTTCAAACTTCCTTATAGCATTTCTTAGCTCCTCTTCATTTTTTTCCAGATCAAGCTTAACTCCTTCATATTGCTGGAATTCCTGCTGCAATCCAGCAAGAGCAGCATTAATATCCGCATGCTTTAATGTTAAGGTATTTGCCCTAATCTCAACCTTTCTGCTGTCTTCCTGCTTATTGTTGATCAAGCCATCATTTTGTTGTATCTCTTTCTCAATTTCAGATCTTTTGTAGAAAAATCCCTTAAATTTTACACGAAAGTCCTGTGCTAGTGCCTCTTTTTTGTTTAGCTCCTCTTCTTTTTCCTTGACCTCATTTGTCAGCTGCCCAAGCTCATTATTAAATTCCTCCTCATCCTTGCCAAGCTGCTTTATTATCTTATCAGTTTTCTCTAGCTCACCCTTATGGAAGTTTTCTGACTCTGCATCTTTTATCTTTATCTCAGAATCAACTTTTATTATTTCCTCATTTAGCTCTTTAAGTTTTTCTTCAAATGCATTCAGCTCAGCAAGTAAAGTGGGGTTGCTTAACTGAGCTATACTTGACCTTAGTTTTTGCTTCTCTGTTTTCACAAGAGTAAGTTCCTTATTCAACGAATTGATTTTTTCCTGCACAAGGTTTATCTTTTCCTCGCTCTCTTTTTCATATTTTTCCAAAGACTCTTTTTTTTCTTTGGAAGCATCTAGGTCACTAGTATCCAAATGCAATGACTTTTCCATCTTTATTATTTCCCCTTCCAACTGCGCTTTTTTAGTCCTTAACCCTGCTATCAACTCCTCATTCTCTATTCCTCTTTTTTCCAATGTATCTATTGTACCTTTTAGATTCTTAATTTCCTGCTCGTGTTTTTCAATCTCTTCTGCTATGCCTTTTTCTTTGAATCCCAGGCTGTGTTTCCTCTTTAGCCTATAGCCACCGTGCATTGCCCCGCTTTTCTCAGCTAGATCGCCATCCAGCGTAACATATTTTGCATTGCCTATTCCTAACCTGCGAGCAACATCTATGTTGTCAACAACAATAGTATCAGAAAAAACAAACTCAAACACTTTTTTGAATCTATTATCAAAAGAAACAAGGTCAATTGCTAACCCATGACCCCCATTTGATTTGGAAATTTTTTTAATATTCTCACTAACCGGCCTTGATTTTATTTTATTCAAAGGAAGAAAAGTAACAACTCCTAATTTATTGTTTTTAAGATACTTGATGCATTCTGAAGCTGCACTATCATTCTCTACCACAATACTTTTAATTTTAGCTCCTGCTGCTATCTCCAAAGCCAAAGTATATTTTGAATCAACATTGCCAAGCTCTGCAACCGTTCCATAAATTCCTTGCTTCTTCAAATCTAAAATTCTCTTGATTGCTACATCCCCATAACTTAATTCCTTAGCGCTTATCTGCCTAGCGTTTAATTTTGCAAGCTCATCATCAGCATTATGTATTTTTTTCCTTGCGCTGGAAAGCTGCACAGCTAAACTAGAATCCTCGTCCAGCTTTTTATTTAACTCTAAAGTAGATTCCTTAAATTCTTTCCTTTTGTTTTCCACTTCTTCCAGCTGTTTTTTATGCTCTTTCCCTATATCTAAAACTTTATTTATCTGCGCATCTATCGTGCTTATTTCATGGCTTATTCTGTCTTTTTCCCTTATCAGTGTATGTTGCCTCTCCCTTGATTCCTGCACTTCTTTTTCCAGCTCTTCTGATTTTTTGTCAATTTCCTCAACCTGTTTTTCAATATCCACTATGCTATCAATATTATTCCTATCCTTAAACTCCTGGATTTTTTTCAATATAATTGTACTTTCTTTCTCTTTATTAGAAATATCATTCTGCATCTCTTCTTTTTCTTTTTCAAGCTCTTTTATCCTGTCCTCTATCTCTTTAACACCATTTTTTAAATCAGTTTTTCTTTGCTTTATCTTCTCTAACTCGTTATTAATGGTATTTTTTCTTGAATTTTTTGTGGCAAGCTCGACTTTTAAGGTCTCAACATCTTTGTTAAGTTTTACCTGTTCCACATCGCCTTTTTCCTCTATCTCTTTTGTTATCTGCTCTATATTGTTTCTTTTTTCTTGGTTTTGTTTTCTTAAATCCTCAATCTTTCCGTTTATTTTTTCCAGCTCACTTTTTGTTTCTTCTAATTTATTCTGGAATTCATTCCTTCCCTTTTCCTTTTTATCAATCTGCAGTTTTAGATAAGAAGCTTTGTTTACCTTAATCCTGTCATTCATATCCTTGTATTTTAACGCTTGATCTCTGTCTTTCTTAAGATCCTTAAGATAAGTATTCCTCTCGGCTAAAACAATCTCAGTTTCTTTTAACCTTTCATCAACCTTCTCCAGCTCCAAAACAGCTTTATGTTTCTTTTCCTCATAAACAGAAATGCCTGCAATTTCCCCGATTAATTCTCTCCTAGCATCAGGATACATCTCCACAAACTTTACTATATCGCCTTGCAGAATTATATTATATCCATTAGGATTTATCCTTGCAAGAGATAATAAATCAAGAATTTCATGCCTGGTTCTTGTTTCATCATTGATTCTATACACACTTTGGCCATTTTGCCTCACTATTCTTGAAATCTTAATCTCTTTATCTTCAGTAGGAAATATATTATTTTTATTATCAAAGAAAATAGAAACCTCGCCTTGTTTAGCTGGCTTTTTTGATTTGCCGCCATTATAGATAAGGTTAGAAGATTTTTCAGCACGCAAAGACTTTGCTGAGCTTTTTCCAAGAACAAAGCATAAAGCATCTAAAACATTACTTTTACCACTGCCATTAGGCCCCAAAACACAATTAAAGGTTCCATTAAACAAAAACTCAGTATGCTTTGCAAAGCTCTTAAACCCATTCATTACAATCTTGTTTATCTTCGTTCCTTTTTGCTGCTCAACTGCAACCTGTTCCTGACTTTGCTCTTCCATAATAGTGAACCCATATCTCAATTATATATAAAGTTTTTGTGTTCACTAAACAGAATCATTTAATGTGTTATATTTAAGCGAAGAAAAAAGGAGAAAAAATGTGACCTTTAAATTAAAAATCCAGACATTGTTTACTAATCGACACGTTTAAATATAAGTTCATCTCATAATTATATGAGGTGAACCTTAAATGAAAAAATGTCTTTATTGCAAAAAGAA
>NYYQ01000005.1 GCA_002686855.1 Candidatus Woesearchaeota archaeon
AGGCAACAGCAATACCAAATGCTTTCCAATCGGTACTATTACAATACTCCATCACTTTACCAACAGAATTATATCTTTGAGCACCTTCATTTGCGCTTGTGCATTCAGAACTGTCATAACTAATTTTTATTGAACCAGCTAGTAGAACATTCCTATTCCCATCAATCGTTAAAGTATTCCCAACACCGCTCTTATCAATATAAAAATCTCCAGCAGTATCCTTTCCAATACCCCATTCATTTGTACTTCCAGAATAAAAGTCAATTGAACTGTAAAAACCAGAACCACCTTTTACAGCCAGAACAACTTCTCCTGTTTCATTTCCAACAGTAGAAATTCCGTTTATGACTTCAAGGTTCTCTGCTTTGTCAATTACTGCATTAGAATTTGCATCAACAGAAGCAGTTCCGGTTTCATCTGTTGCTGTCTGCTGTAATGGATGCCAGCCTATATTTGAGTTGAATGGTGTTGCTCCTATGACTATTAAGCTGCCCATTATTAAGAATATTAAGGAAAGCAAGTAAATGTGTTTTTTTTCTATGCTTATTTGGATTTCCATTGTTTTAATTATATTTATAGGTAATGTGTTTTAAATTTTTAAGTGCCTTTTTGTTTTTTAATGGGTTTCAATATTCTTGATATCAGTTTATTTTTTGGCATTCGTAAATATCCACCATTGTAAATTGACTATTGTCGCTACCGCAAGTGTCCCCTCTCCATGTTTCCAAAACCTTACCATTTTCTGATAAAACTGAATCGTATCCTCCAGATATTACATCTGGCTCTCCTCTTGATGGCCCATGATAAGGAGCTGTTACTCCATAATTAGGACCTCGTATTCCAGTATAATCATGAGAAGGATAAGCCCAAGATGTGGAAGTACTAACATATACTTTAATACCTGGTCCAGCTGTTCCTATTACCTCACCATAATCACCAAAATTACAAGTTGGACAGTCGGTTCTATCCGGGTTATAAGGTGTATCTCGATCACCATAAAGATACATCCCATCCCAAACAGCATCGCATGTTATTGTATGATGGACATTTTGGTAACAGCTGCCAAAATGGGTATTTTTACTTTCTTGTCCAATATATACCCACCCATACTCAGGATTTTTAAACAATTTCCAATCTGTACTATTACAATACTCCATCACTTTACCAACGGAATTATATCTTTGAGCACCTTCATTTGCGCTTGTGCATTCAGAGCTGTCAGGGCCAATTTTTATTGAACCAACTAGTTGAACATTCCTATTCCCATCAATAGTCAAAGCATTCCCAACACCACTCTTATCAATATAAAAATTACCGTTTGTATCCTTTCCAATACCCCATTCATTTGTACTTCCAGAATAAAAATCAATTGAACTGTAAAAACCAGAGCCTCCTTTCACAGCCAAGATAGAGTTTCCTGTTCCGTTTCCAACAGTAGAAATTCCATTTACAACTTCAAGATTCTCTGCCTTATCTATAACAGCATTAGAATTTGCATCAACAGAAGCAGTCCCTGTTTCATCGGTTGCTATCTGTTGTAGTGGATGCCATCCTAAGTTAGGGTCAAAAGGAGTTGCTCCAATAACTATGAATACTCCTAGAAATGAGAATATAAAAGCCAGTAAATAAATATGCTTTTTTTCTATGTTGATTTGGATTTTCACCATTCTTTTTTTGTAAACAGCCAGATCAAGATTTTAGTATAATAATATCAAAACTTATTTAAATAAGTATCGCTCAAACTTTTATTAAAAAAGAGAATGGTAGCTAAAATAAGATTTATAATAGTATTTCTGCTTTTAATCTTATTGGCGAAAGTTTTTGCTGTGGGAGAAACCAACCTTCAATGCGAAATAACAACTTCAAGTTGTCCGGAAGCAACTATATTGAAGTTATCTTCAAGTATACAAAGCCATGTGGCGCTGCCAGGATCAAGTAATTATCCTTATAACTTATGCTGCCAAGGTTCTGGCTTTACAGTATCAAATTCCTGCTCTAATGGGTTTCCGGTTTTCAATCTGGGTATTTGGCCAACAAATGCGCATGTTTATGTAAAACAAGCAGGCCCTTCCGGCAATTATGCATGCTTGTCCACCGAGGATGAGGTTATAATGGAGTGCGCTTATACAACTGCTGATTGTGTAAGCGCAGGCTATGATACCTGCTTAGTTTCTTTATCTGCGGAGGATAATTCTGAAGTCAGCGAATGCCCGACAGAAAATTTTCCAGTCAATGTCTGCTGCAAGGCAATTGATGCAAAATCATGCGCAGACGACTGCACATTTATAAGCGACAACCAAATACATGCAGGATGCAATGGAACAAATGGCTGCAATTTTTATGATGCAACTGCAATGCAGGTTTGCGATCTTGCACAGCCCGGATGGGTTAGAGATTATGATGGAACACAAGAAGTAGAATGCGCGGAAGGAATTCCTAGAGAAAAAGGCAATGTAAAGGCAACTGTTACATGCGAAAAAGAAAACTTGATTAAAATGACAAAGTTGGTTAATTACCAAGGAGAGTTGGTAAAAATGGTTATTGTTACTTGCGGTTAAGATGAAAAATTCACAAGCCTGGTCATTTGACATAATGCTAGCAGTTATAATATTTATAGGTACAATCTTTTTTTTCTTTGCGATTCTTAACAAAGCACCCGGCACTAAAGTAGATGAACTGGAGCAGGATGCATCAAGAATCATAGAAGATATGGTATCGGATGATTTCGAGTTTAGAGTTACAGATGGAGATAAAGTTAATGTAACAAAGCTCGGGGATTTAATTGGAAATTATTCTGATATAAAAAGTAAACTAAAAATCGAAAATGAGTTCTGCATATTTTTTGAGGATGAAGATGGAAATATAATCTATATCAACATTTCTGAAAATAGAAATTATACTGGAATAGGTTCAGGAATAATTAATGTGGGTGGAATTCCATGCAGTTAAAAACATAAAATTATTATATACTTGTTTTTAAAAAGCTATTATGAAAAAGAGGTGTATGGCTAAGAAAGGATACTTTTTTCTTATTGATTCAATGCTTGCTTTAGGTATTCTGGTAATAGGGAGTTTTCTGGTGTTTTCAGCATATACAAAGGTTCCATCCAAACAAGAGTCAACAATCCTGTCAAAGGATGTGATGGATTTTTTTACAAGCAACAAGCTCAAGGATATAAATAATGAGTATGGGGGTGTGGGAGGAGAATTATGGGAAGCAGGAAATATAACCAATGCAGAAAATACTTTATTGCAGCAAGTAGGAGAGTTTTATACAGGTAATAATTTAGGCATAGCAGAAAAATTCATAGTAAATCTTACTGAAAATATTGTTCCGCAGCAGTATCTTTTTGAATTTTGGATGGATGATGTATTGCTACATCCACAAAATCCTTCTCAAAGTCATATATATTCAAAAGGAAACACATCAGTGCTTATACCCTCTAAGAAAATAGTATATGGATTCCTGGATGAGGAAACAGGAGATTTATTTGGTCCATATACTGCGGAGGTGTTAGTTTGGCAAGATTAGGAAAAAAAGGAATATTTTTGACTTTTATAGCTATATCCCTAACAGCAGCTTTTATAATCATATTTACCCCATCTAATGTAGAATTAAAGAAAGACATACCAGTTATCAAAGCCAGAGTTTCAAATATAAATGAGTTTGTTGTGGATTTGGAAAAAGTTTATCTGGAAAGGGCTTTGGAAGCAACAGGAACAAAGGCAATAATTGCATTAATTGAATATATGGAAAATCAAAATGAATTTCTTTTAAACTTTGAAGATGATTTTAAGGATGTATTGCTTACTGGAAATCTTGATGATACATCAATCATGGTAGGTGATACCTATAATGATTGGATTAATAAAATAAAAACAACTGCTGATAGTACTTTCAGCATAGATGTAGATTTTGATGTTGTTGATGTTAATGATGTCCAAGTATACCAGATAAGGCCATGGTTTCTAAGTGTGGATGCCAATGTTTCATTTACGATTACTTCTGAAACAGCGTCCTGGGATAAGGAGGTTTTAATAACAACAAAGATAGATATTGAAAGGTTTAATGACCCTTATTACCTGATAAATACAGGTGGAGCTTACATAAATAGAATAAATAAATCAAGTGTAAAATTTAATGAATGGAATTT
The DNA here is from genome assembly GCA_002686855.1 of Candidatus Woesearchaeota archaeon. Classification (GTDB taxonomy): domain Archaea; phylum Nanobdellota; class Nanobdellia; order Woesearchaeales; family GW2011-AR4. The sequence goes on from NYYQ01000005.1 coordinate 4,155, forward strand.
AGATAAAGTTAAGGACCATATAAGTTATGGGACTTATACGCATTTTCAGGACAGCAAAGCGCCAAATTTTATAATGAGGTTTACAAATACTAGTTTTAATTCAAGCTGTTGTGGAATAGAAAGCCTTGTTAATCCAAATGGTCCAACTATTGCAGATGAGGTGGAGAGTTACGCAGATTATTTATATTTTAACCATACATATCAAAATAGATGTGACGATATTTTCAATGTAACTATAATATGGGATGAGTTTAATGATTTTGAACTGGAATTTGAGCATCTTGTTCTTTATAATGTATCTTTGGATGATGTTGAGGCATGTCAATGACACTACTCAAAAAACACAACTAAAGTTTTTATATCATCAAAATCCATTTTAGTTTAGATAGTTATATTTATATAAAAATGAATAAGAATATCTTAAAGACCAGTGCTGATGATTTATATGAATTAGTAAAGTCAAGGAAAAAAATTTCTGTTGAGGAAGCTTCAAAATTTTTAAAGCTGCCTGTAAAGACTGTGCATGCTTTAGTTGAGTTTCTTGTTGAGGAAAAGATATTTGGAATAGAGTATAAGTTTACTACACCTTATATTTATCTAAGTGAAAAATATTCAAAAGAAAAGATAAGCGCTGAAAGAGGCTTTACAAAAAATATGATAACAAAAGAAGAGTTTTTTGAAAAAGCAAAAAACCGAAATATATCCTTCCAAAAAATAAATGAATTATGGAAAAAATACATTACGAAGAATATCCAATTTATTAAAGAAGAATTTTACACGAAATCACAATCAAGAGGGCTTTCGAGAAGCCAGATAGATAGGTTATGGGAAAAGTATATTGCATATTTGCGCTAGAAAATGGACATTGACGATTTTTTGGATAAGGAAGTCCAAGTGGAAAAAAAAGGAGATGTAGAAAAAGAAACCTTTACTACTAGTGATACTCAGGAATTTAAGGATGTTAAGGCCGATATTTTAGCTGAAACAGATACTGGAAATGGGAAAGATTTTACTTCCCTTGAAAAGCGTTATTTTGATTTGTGGAACAAAATTTCAAAAGAAAAATTTTCATGGGATCATGACCTGTATATAGAAGTTTATAAGTTAGCAGATGAGATGAGAAAAATAGCGGGAAATTCGTCCTTAAAATTAGATAGAGAAAAGGGCATGATAAAGGAGCTTATAAAAAAAGCAAACCATGAATTAGAAAATAAAAGACATGAATCCGCATTAAATCTTTACTCTAAAATTGTTGATATGAGAAACAAAATTCCAGACTCTTTTGTTGAAGAAAAAAAAGAATTTAATGATGAAATTTTTCGTCTTTATGAAAATCTTTATGGTATGATAGATGCAAAATTCATAAAGGAATTTAAGGCTTCTATTGCAAAAATAGATGCCCTCATAAAAAATTCAGTTTCAAGTATCGAAAGCAATAAGATAGAAGATGCTGAAAAATTTTATGAAGAAGCGCTTGAAATGCATAAAAATCTTCCTCGTGGCTTTTTACTGCAAAAAATAGATCTGGGAAATGCTTTGCTCGCGCTTTATAAAGAGCTGAGCATACATACACAAATTAAAAGTTTGCAGGAACAATTAAACCATGACAAAAGAACAACTTATAAATATCCTAGAGAATATGGTGATAATTTAGATCGCTTATCAGAAATTGCAAGTCAAAATAAAAAAACACAGTTAAAAAAACCTGCAATTTCAAATTTAAGGACTGTCCCAGAAAAAGCAAAACATGAAAAAAACATCAAATATTTAGAGCGCTTATCAGAAATTGCAAGTCAAAATAAAAAAACACAGTTAAAAAAACCTGCAATTTCAAATTTAAGGACCATTTCAAGAAAAGAAAAACACCATAAACACAGTAAAAATCTGTTTAGTAGGCTGATAGAGAGAAAATTGGAGAGAGCAGACATAAACCTTGAAAAAGGATATTATGTGGATGCAAAGAAAAATATAGATTCAGTACTCAAGTTAGATCCAAATAATAAGGATGCAAAAAGGATACTGGCCAAGATGCCTGTATAATCATTCAGTCATAAAAAGGGGTTGAATTTGGAAACTAGAAAACTTATAGACTCTTATGAGTTGAGTGTGAATGACATAATCATAGATGTTACTATCTTTTCTGAAGAAAGCGAACCTGTCCCTATTTATGAAATCTCCATAACAAACATAGCTGAAACTACTAAAATAATCCTGGAAAAGATCAGGGAAGAGTTTGTAAGCCAGGAAACAAAGACATTAAGCGAAACAGAATCAGGAGATGTATCTGATATTCAGAAACAATTCAAATCAGGCATACTGAAATTATTGAAAAAATATTTTCCAACTGCAAATAAAAAAACCATGGATATGCTTCTAAACTATATATTACAACAAAATATTGGTTTAGGAAATCTGGAGATACTGCTGAAGGATAATAATCTGGAGGAAATTGTAATCAATAATGCAAAAGAGCCAGTCTGGATCTACCATAGGAAATATGGCTGGCTTAAAACAAACATCAAAGTCCCTGATGAGGCAAGAGTAAGGCATTACTCAACCATTATAGGCAGAGATGTTGGCAAAGAAATAACGGGGTTATACCCTCTTATGGACGCTCATCTTAAAACAGGGGACAGGGTGAATGCAACTTTAAGCCCTATTTCTTCTAAAGGAAATACAATAACAATAAGGAAGTTTGCAGTCAAACCATGGACAATAACAGACTTTATCAAGGAAAAAACTATCTCTTATGAGGGGGCTGCACTTTTATGGATGGCTGTGCAGAATGAGCTTTCTCTACTTATTGCAGGTGGAACAGCATCCGGTAAAACCTCTATGCTTAATGTAATTGCAAATTTTTTCCCCCCAAATCAAAGGATATTATCTTTAGAAGATACCAGAGAATTGACACTTCCTAATATTCTGCATTGGGTTCCTATGGAAACCAGATTGTCAAATCCTGAAGGCAAGGGGGGTATCACTATGCTTGATTTGGTGGTCAATTCTCTTAGAATGAGGCCTGATAGGATTGTAGTAGGAGAAATACGAAGAAAAGCAGAAGCAGAAGTTCTTTTTGAGGCAATGCATACCGGCCATAGTGTTTATGGAACATTGCATGCAAATAATGTAAGAGAAACAATCAACAGGTTAACTACTCCGCCAATAAACCTTCCTAAGCAAGTACTTTCTGCTTTATCATTGGTGGTTGTGCAGCATATAAACAGGAAAAACGGAAAAAGAAGAACATTGCAAATAGGAGAAATCCTTCCCAATGGAGATGCAGAGACTATTATGCAGATGAATATAATAAAAGACAAACTCGAGAAAATTAAGGAAGCAACAACAATTTATGAAACATTAAAGCTATATTCAGGACTTCCAAAAGAAGAAATTCAAAAAGATATCAATGAAAAAATTAGTATTTTAAAGTGGATGGTTGCTAATAATGTTAATGATTTGCATAAAATAGGCTTAATTATGTCTCATTATTATCGGAAAAAGTCGTTTAAGCAACTTATCTAAGATGAAAGCAATTATGAATAAGCTGGTACAAAGAATAACCGCGTTCTATCCCAATCTTAAGAAAAATATTAGAATTGCTCATGTAAAAACTACCCCTCAAGAATTTGTTTATAACAACATGAACTTTTCTTTTCCATTTTCATTAGGACTTACAATTCTTTTTTTTTTCGTAGCAGACAAAGCAGGAATATCATTATTTTTCCTTCCATTAGCCTTCATTGTAATCTTTTTTCTGATATTTAATTTTACATTCCTTAAACTTAAAGGAACCATAATCCAAAGGCAAAAGGAGATAGATAGAGAAGTCTTATTTGTAGGCCAATTTCTGCTTATCAAGCTTTATTCAGGTAAGCCTTTGCTTAATGCTTTGATTGATTCAACAAAAAGCTATGGTGTTGCTTCAAAATACCTGAAGGAAATAGTTGATGACATAGATACTGGAAGCTCCATAGAAAAAGCTTTGCAAAATGCTATGACTTATTCACCATCTGAAAAATTCAGGAAAATCCTCTTTCATATAAACAATGCATTAAAGCTGGGAATAGATGTTACAAAGCCATTAAGCTCTGTTTTAGTGGAAATTACAAAGGAAGAGGAATCTGAGATTAAGAGATATGGCAAAAAACTGAATGCTATTGTTATTTTTTACATGCTTGCTGCGATAGTAATACCTTCCATAGGAATGACTATATTCATTGTTTTATCAAGCTTCATTAATTTTACTACCACTATGAATCATTTTTTACTTGTAATCTTTTTTATTGTTATCATAGAGGTCTTGTTTATGTCCGTGTTTAAGAGCATACGACCAACAGCTAACTTGTAAAATGGCATTTAGAATAATATTTTTGGAAGAGTTTGGAGAAGCATTTGTCCCTAAAAGAGTTGCGCCTTACCTGAGAGAATATCTGCTTAAGGCAGGCATCCCTAATACACCTTACAAATTTTTTGGGGCATTATTTTATCTTACAGCAATAATAACAGGAGCTTTATTTATACAATATATATATCCATATCTTTTACAGTATTCACAATTAGTTTTGCTATCAGCTTCTGCAGTAATGTGGTTTGTGATACAATTATCATTAGCAACTTTTTTTATTTTATTAGTTTATTTTTATATGGATCTGCGTATTTACAAAAGAACAAAAAAATTGGAGGAAATGCTTCCTGATTTTTTGCAGGTAGTTTCCTCTAACCTCAAAGGAGGACTGTCTTTTGAGAATGCCTTGTGGGGGGCAATCAAGCCAAGATTCAGTATTTTAGCCAATGAGATGGCTGAGGTGTCTAAGAAGGTAATGACTGGCCATGATGTTAGTGATGCGTTAATTGAGTTGGAGCAAAAATACGATTCCCCCATGCTAAGAAGATCAATAGATTTAATGATCAGCGAGCTTGAGAGCGGTGGCAATATAGCAGACATAATAGACAGAATAGTCGATAATTTCAAAGCAACCAAAGCCTTAAAGGAGGACATATCTGCATCAGCTGTAGCTTATACAATTTTTATAGCAGCGATAGTAATTATTATTTCTCCTTTGCTGTTTTCCCTGTCTTTTAATCTTTTAATGATTATTCTTAGCTTTGTGTCCAAATTGTCAGTTACAACTGGCAGAGTAGAAGCACTTCCTTTTTCTTTTACAGAAGTAGCAGTAGACCCGGATAATTTCAAATTGTTTTCAATAATGGCCATATGTGTTATTTCATTTTTTTCTTCTTTGATTGTTTCTATAGTTGAGAAAGGAAACATTAAAAGCGGCTTAAAATATATACCCATTTTTTTAACAGGGTCATTATTCATGTATTATGTGTTTATGAATATTTTATCACTTGTTTTTAAGGGCATGGTTCTTTAAAATAAATTTATCTTTGCAATAACGAAAAGTTTATATATAATACAAAATAAAAAACAATAAAAGAAATATTAAAAAGAGGTTGAATGGTAAACCATAAGCATCATAAAGTTTTTATAGGTATTACCACTATAATTATTCTCGTTATAGGTTTATTAGTAGGATTTTCTTTAGCCGCAAATCTTGAAACTATAGATTTGGAAATCGTGAATATAGGTTTAGCCTTCACCAATATTGTTCTTATTTTGATAATTGGCGGATTAGTGCTTGAAATAAAGGAGATGGTACAGTTTAAGAGAAGGAGGAATAAATAATGGGAAGTAAAAGCCATAAATTTCTACGAAAATCACAAGCAGCCCTGGAGTTTTTGACAACATATGGGTGGGCTTTTTTAGTAATTCTAATAATGATAGGAACATTGGCTTATTTTGGAGTCTTAAAGCCAAGCAGATTACTTCCAGACAGATGCAGTATTGGACCTGAGTTTGAATGCCTGGATTTTCAGCTGTCACAAACAGATGACACAATTAAAATAAAGTTAAAAAATAATGTTGGAGAGCCTATAAATATAGATTCAATGGCAGTATCCACAGAATCAGCAACAGCGTTATTCTGCAGCGGTAGCCCAGGCATATCGGGTACATGGCCTGTTGGAAATATAAGAGATTTTATTTTTAGCAGTTGCAATTCAGATGAAGTTGGTCTTGTTATTGGAGAAAAAGGCAAGGTTTTAATTACAGTGAATTATTATTCAGTCAGGAGCGGTCCTGAATATACCCGGCAAGTTGGTGGAGAAATATTCAGCACAGTAGTATGAATGAGGTCTATTATGTTTAAGCGATCACAAGCAGCATTGGAATTTTTAACCACATACGCATGGGCTTTTTTGATAATCCTAATAATGATAGGGGCTTTAGCTTATTTTGGAATCTTAAATCCAAGCAAGATCTTGCCAGACAGATGTACTTTTGGAACAGAAATTAGTTGTGTTGATTATAGAATCACTGCACCTGGTACTGATACTTTCAGTTTGAGGCTAAAAAATAGTATTGGAGAACCAATTATCATACCTGCTATAGTAGCATCCGGGATTACACTTTCAAGCGAATCTGCAACTGCTTATGCATGTACCTTAAGCACAATAGACGGTTCAACACCTGATGAAGGTGCAGATTATACGTGGAACACTGCCGATGTAGTAGATTTTGCATTTACAGATTGCACTCCATCAGCAGCTGGTTTTGTTCAAGGTGACAAAGGAAAAGTTCTTATTACTATAAACTATCATTTGGCAAAATCAAGCGCTACATATAAACGGGAAGTTTCCGGAGAAGTATTTGCTACTATAACTTAATTTTCTTTATTCCTTTTTCAACCATAACTTTTATATAGCAATTATTCTAAAAATAGATAATAATTAAAAAAAGGGGCAAGATGTATAAGAAGTTTTACAAAAGCCATAAATCACAAGCAGCATTGGAATTCTTAACCACATACGCATGGGCTTTTTTAGTTATTTTAATCACTGTTGGAGCTTTGTATTATTTTGGAGTTTTTGATTTTGCGAAATTTTTACCACAACGATGCCTGTTTACATCTCAATTCGAATGTATAGACTTTAGCTTTGTTAAAGATCCAAGTTTATCTACTGGCGAAATCAGGCTTAGGCTTAATAACAATATTGGTGAAACAATAAATATGGTTAGCTTTGAGGTAACTAATGATGCTGTTGATCCATTGAGTTGCAGCTTTTTGCCCCTACCCATATCCGATTGGCAACAAGGAATAGAACAAGATATTGTTTTTAGTGGTTGTTCAAACGGCGTGTTTATAACTGGAGAAAGAACAGAAGCAAAAATTACTATGAAATACTGTTCTCCTGCAACAAGTGGTTGTCCAAAGCATACTGTGAATGGAAAAATAACTGCAATTGTAAATGAACCATAATGAAAATCTAGATTTTCAGTACACTAGGAAAACAAAGTTTTCCGGCGTCCAAAAAACGCAAAGCGTTTTTAAGGATGTCAAGAACTACAGGTCAGAGACCAGTAGCATGATTTCATCAGATTTCCATTAGGTGGTTTTTAACGCTAAAAAATTTAAGATGATAAAAGCAAGAGTAAAAACCAGAGCGCAATCAGCATTAGAATACATGATGATAGTTGCTTTAGCCCTCGGAATAATAGTTCCTACAACTTATTTATTCTTCAGGTATAGTTCTGAATCTAATATCAAACTCATTGATTCGCAGATAAACGAGATAGGGGGGAGCATGGTAGATACAGCAGAAACTGTTTATTTTTCTGGAGAAGGCTCTAAGATAATACTTGAGGTGAATATGCCGGAAAATGTTAGAGATATTTACATCATATCCAATAGGGAGCTTGTGTTTAACTTAACTACAAATATTGGCGAGACCGAAGCAGTCTTCTTTTCAACTATCAATATAACCTCTACTAGCTGTCAGGATGAAATATGCGCGCTGACAGATATTGCAAGTCTTGGACTAAATAAAATAAAATTCCAGTCCTTTAATGAAGGAAAACAAGTTCTTATAAGCGAATCGGAATGAAAAAATTTAGGCCAACAAATAAAAATAATTTAAAAAACCCTGGGAAATTTAAATAAACAATTTCCAGAGCACCAAAAATTTGCAAAGTAATTTTTTCAGTGTTCCAATAAAAAAATTCAAAATTAAAACACTTTAAAAATTTTCAATAAGTAAAAATTCCCACCGCAGCAAGCTGCGGGGCATTTGGAATTTTTACTCTCGAAATTGGTATAAATGTCCACAGCGAAGCTGGGGGTATAAAACCCAATTTCCGCTGAATAAAGAAGATTAAAATAATAATAAATAATGATGAAAATTAAAAAATGTTAAAAAAAAATAATGCTCAGTTTGCTATTGAGTTTATAATGCTTATAGCTTTTATGTTTGTTATATTTCTGGGCTTTATTGCAATAATCACATCAAAAATCCTTGAAGCAAAAGAAAATGAAAGGCAGGAAATTGCAGAAAATATAGTGTTATTGGCAAAAAATGAGATTGATCTTGCAAGGTCAGTAAGTGATGGATATATAAGAACTTTTACACTTCCTGCCAAAGTAAATGGAAACAGTTATACCATTGAGATAGTAGATAATAGGGAGTTGGTTGTTAATTATCTTGATAGGGAGCATGTCATGTTTTTGGCAACTAATGTTGTAGGAGAAAACTTGAATTCTGGAGCGAATACTATAAGAAAGGAAAATGGTGTTGTTTATATTAATAATTAGTTATTATATAAATTTTCTCAAACATAAGGAATATCCTGGTGGAACTTGATTCCATAGACATACACATAATTCCAGAACAAGCCCTTTTTTCTTGTTACATAGACAGAGAAACCAACATCTCTAAAGATTTTTTCTATGGTTTTATCATCGCTTAGCCATGCAACATTTGGAATTACTTTAAAGAAATCTGCATAATCAACAAAAACAATCTTTCCACCATAAGGTAAAAGCTCTCTCATCTCTTTTAAGACTTTCTTTACATCCTGTAAATAACCCATCATTCCTATACTTACAATAGCGTCAACATGCGGAACATTTGGATGGACTCTATTAATCTGGTGTTCATCATGGATGACTATGACATGCTCATGACCGCGCTTCCTCATTCTATTTTTTGTGATTATTAAATCTTTTTGTGACAAATCAGTTGCATATATTCTTCCAGTAGGTTTTACTTTTTCAGCTAAGTCCAGAGTTAAGGTTCCTACTGAACATCCAAATTCCAAAACTATTTTGTTTTTTATGTTTCCTAATAGTAAAAGTATCTCTTTTCTTACTCTTTTTGGCAGTATGAATCTTTCTGTAAGCAAGGTAAAGTAAGCTAAAGCATCATTGACCTTTACAATAGCATCAGGATCATAATAAATCTCAAGAAGCAAATAAATTGGAATCCCAATAGCTACAAATGAAAGCCCAAGCCTTAATAGCTGCCAGGCATTTGGCTCTTGCAGGACCCATATTACAATTAATGAGCCTAAAAATAAAGTAATAAGAATAGTTCCAATATTTGCAAAAGGGACTTTGAAAGTTCTTTCTAAATCTGGAAATTTGTACCTTAATACAGGTACAGTCAATATTGCAAATATGTACATTATTAATCCTAATGGTAATAATAAACTAAGAAGCGTTAGATATTTTCCAAATGCCATACCTAAAACTATTAAAATGACAATTGTCTGGAATATTATTGCTTTGTAAGGTGTTTTAAATCTGGAATGTATATCAGCAAACTGCGCAATGAATAACTTGTCCCTGGCTAATGCAAGAATAAGCCTTGGCATTGTGACAATACCTCCGGCTGC
>NYYQ01000006.1 GCA_002686855.1 Candidatus Woesearchaeota archaeon
AGTGGAATTGAATAATTTATATTTAAACTTGACAATCCAGACACGTTTTTTAAAATTAAGTTTATACATTATAACATCACCAAATTGATGTTATGATGTAAACTAAAAACGTGATAGCACAATAAATGCTTAAATTCGACAAGTTTAAATATAAATTATTCAATTCCACTATTTAGAATGGGAAATTCAGATGTAGATGATGTGTTCAAAGATTTTGAGCATAAAGTTGAAGGTAAAAAAGGAACTTCTGAAAAGCCTCAAAAAGAGATGAGCGAAGAAGAACATCTGAAAAGAAAGTATAATGAACAGAAAGAGGCTTTGAAGGAGAAGCATAAGCAAGAAATGGGGAGATTAGAGGAGAAGAAAAAAGAATACTCACCAAAAGGGGGAAAAATACCTCAAAATTTTGTAACAACTGAGAGAATAGCTTCCATAGCCATAATTCTTGTTTTAGTTGGATATATTGTTATTGACTTTTCATTTTACCATGGGGAAAAAAGTAATGTTGGTGAGGAAATTATAACTGCCAGTATTGTTGAAGGGGAGAATAAAACTGTTGAAGTTGAAGAAGAAACTGTAGCAGAAGTGGTTGAAGAAGTGGTTGAAGAAAAGACATATTCGGGAGTTGTTAAATTTGCGATAAAGAAGGTTTATACTACTGTAAATGATAATGATGACGATTTAGGCTATATAGAAAAAATTTCTTTTATAATTGAAAATGACCAAGACAAGGTTCTAACACCTGTAATTGAGGCTTATATTTATGATAGTGAGATGGACGAGTTCTGGGAAACAAAAATCAGAGGCAAATATACATTTGCTGCGGGTATAACAGCAGGTAGTACACATACAGACACAGTGACAATATCCCCAAAATCCTTCAGGAACCTCGATGTAGATAAAAACATAAGGTTAACTTTGAATGATACCAAGTCAGGATTTATAAAAGTTGTAAATCAAGAAGTAACTATTTCTTGATTTTATTGAAAAGTTCTCTGCCAATTCATCCAGATATTATTTATAACTTCTTTTAATTCCATGCCTTTAATTTCTGCAATTTTTTTATAGCTTTCCAGAACAAAAGCAGGTTCATTTCTGTTACTTATTTCAATGGGTGCCGAAATTTGTCTTGACGAATTTCGAGCATCTTTGAAAGGGGATAAATAAGGCGCATCTGTTTCGCAGAAAAGCTGGGTTATCGACACTTCTTCAGCTATAAACTGGAATTGTTTGCTTCTTACAATATTTGTTGGAATTGATAAGAACCAGCCATTGTCTTCAATTTTCTTTACCAGTTTTTTCTTGCCGCAAAAGCAATGCATTATTATTTTCTTTAATTTTGTTGTTTCAAGTATATCGACACAATCCTGCTCTGCTTTTCTTGAATGAATAATCATTGGTTTGTTTATTTTTTCTGCAAGGACAATTAATTTTTCAAAAATCTTTTTCTGATTTTTTTGGTCTTCTCCTTGAGAATAATCCAAGCCAATTTCACCTATGGCTATTATTTTTTTATTGTTTTTTTCTATAAATTTTATTTCTTCATCTACATCAAATTTATTTTCTTTTAGCGGGTACTCTCCAGTTTCAATTTCTTTTTGTAATGTTTGTTGAGGATAAATACCCAAACAAGGTTTTACAATATCATATTTCTCGGCTAAGGCTAAAGCTTTTCTGTTTGTTTCTGGATTAATACCAGCAGTGAGAATTACTTTTACATCAGCTTTTTTGGCATTTTCAATAACTTTATCAACATTATCTTCAAAATATGGATGGTCCAGATGTGAATGGATATCAATCAGCATTATAGAAACAAAAATAAAAATGTTTATAAATATTGTTAAATTATACTCTGTTATGGATAGCGTAAGACAAGAAGGGGCATAAGATTTCTTTTTATATAATTATTATTTTATTTTTTACCAATAATTATAATTTTTAATCAATGATGAATAATTCAATGAAAAATTGTCAAATAAAAATGATTATGATATAAAAAATGGGAATAGTATAGATGGAAGAAATCAAAGATATAAAAATTGAGAAGAGTATAACAGTTAAGGAATTAACTAAACAGCTTGCTTCAAGCGGCTTTCAGGCGCAAAACCTTGGAGCAGCGATTGAGATATTAAAAGAAGCTAGAGAGAATAATGCAAAAACATTTCTGAGTTTTACTTCAAATATGGCTGCTTCTGGATTAAGAGGAATATTTATAGATTTAATCAAAAACAAGAAAGTGGATGTTATAGTTACCAGCTCTGGTTCAATCGATGAAGATTTGATAAGAAGCAAGATGCCCTATCTCCAAGGCAGTTTTGAAGCTGATGATATAAAGTTAGGGGAACAGGGGATAAACCGTATGGGAAATATCTTTGTTCCTAATGACAGATATGAATTTCTTGATGAAGAGGTTAAGATTATTCTTGAAAGAATCCATGCTAGAAAAAAAGATATGACGGCCTCTGAACTATTGAAAGAGGTAGGTTTAGAATGGAAACATGAGGATTCTTTTATTGTACAGGCAGCAAAAAATGGTGTGGAAGTATTCTGCCCAGGAATAACAGATGGTTCATTTGGAATGCAATTGACTTTTTTTAAGGGAAAAAACAAAGATTTTAGGATTGATTTATTAACCGATTTTCAAAAAATAATTGATGTTGCCTCGACAAATGAAAAAAAATGTGGAATTATATTGGGGGGTGGAATCTCCAAGCATCATACCATCATCTCAACTTTAATGGGTGGGGGATTTGATTATGCAGTTTATGTAAATAGCAACTCTCCTTACAGGGGTTCTTTAAGCAGCGCAACAACAGAAGAAGCAAAATCATGGGGGAAGATAAGCTCAGATGCAAAATCAGTCACAATCCATGGTGATGCTGCCATTGTATTTCCCCTTTTGATAGCTTCTTTGGATTGAGTTCTGTAAAAAATAACTTTTATAAATCTAGGGCTAATTCTCAATACCATGAAAACAACAGTAGATAAGATAAAATCCATGAAAGGCAAGGAAAAAATAGCTATGCTTACTGCTTACGACTACTTTACTTCTAAGATGGAAGATGAAGTTGGAATGGATATAATTTTAGTTGGAGATAGCTTAGGAATGGTTGTTTTGGGTTATGAAGGGACAACAGAAGTCACAATGCAGGACATGGTAAGGCATATTGGCGCAGTTTCAAGAGGAGCAAAAAATCCATTGATTATTGGAGATATGCCAATCAAGAGTTATGATGATAATGATTCTGCTTTAAAGAATGCAAAGTTGCTTTTAGAAGCGGGTGCAGATGTTGTAAAGATAGAAAATAAGCCAGAGATTGCTAAGTTTTTAGTGGAAAACAAAATTGATGTAATGGAGCATATTGGATTGACTCCGCAAACAGCTACTGAATTTAAAGTTCGGGGTAAAGATGAAGAAACTGCAAATGAATTAATAAGCCAAGCAAAAGAATGTGAACAAGCAGGATGTTTTTCCATAGTTTTAGAGGGAATGCCAAGAGATTTAGCAAAAAAAATTACTGAAAGCATTTCTATTCCAACTATGGGCATCGGTGCAGGCCCTGATTGTGATGGGCAAGTTTTGGTTTCAAATGACATGTTAGGATTGTATGATAAGTTAAGCCCAAAATTCGTGAAAAAATACGCTGATTTGGGTAAAGATATGAAAAGTGCTTTTGAAAACTATGTTAAAGAGGTTAAAGAAAGAAAGTTTCCAGAAGATGAGCATAGTTTTCATTGAATAACATTTATAAACCACTATTTCTTCTTTGTATCACTATGAACCCGGCTTTAAAAGAAAGAAACATTGTAATTGGAGTAACCGGAGGTATTGCTTGCTATAAGGTTCTGGATTTAATAAAAAAATTAAGAAAGCTAAAGGCAAATGTATATGTAATTATGACTCATAGCTCTCAAAAACTTGTTGACAAAAAAGATTTTGAGAAAGCAAGTGGGAATAAAGTACAAACAGATTTATTTGACCCTAAGGTTAATTATAAGGATTATATCAAAAAAAACAAGCAAATAAAACATATAAGTTTAGCGGATATTGCTGATTTGTTTCTAATTTGTCCTGCAACTGCAAATATTATTGGAAAAATAGCTAATGGTATTGCTGATGATTTACTAAGTACGAGTATAATGGCCACAAATGCTTCTGTTTTGATATGCCCTGCAATGAATGTAAAGATGTGGAAAAATACAATTTTACAAAACAATGTTGAGAAATTAAAAAAGCTAAGGTATGAGTTTATTGAGCCAGAGTATGGAATTTTAGCTTGCGGCTATAAAGGCGTCGGCAGATTAGCTAATTTAGATAAGATTGTTGGAAGAATAAAGGCAACAATCGACAGAAGAAGTAATTTAGCAGGGAAAAAAATTTTAGTTACAGCTGGAGCTACATCAGAAGAAATAGATCCTGTTAGGGTTATTACAAATAAAAGCTCAGGAAAGATGGGGGTTTATATCGCTGAAGAGGCTTTTTTGAGGGGCGGAGACGTAACTTTAATTAGAGGCGCTAATGCAATAGAGCCGCAATATTTTTTAAAAGACATTAAGATTGATAATGTTAAAGATTTATACAGTGAGATTAAAAAAAATTTAAAAGATAGAGATATAATAATTCATGCAGCAGCTGTTTCTGATTTTACTGTCAACAAAAAATCAAAAAGGAAATTGAAAAGTTTTGAAACACTTAATTTGGAATTAGGGCCAACAACAAAAATATTTGAAAAAATAAAAAAATTGAATAAAAACATATTCTTGGTTGGATTTAAAGCAGAATATAGGGTAACGACTAAGGAACTTGTTGATAGGGCTTATGGATTACTAAAAAGCGCGGATGCAGATTTGGTTATAGCAAATGATGTGGGTAAAAAAGGAAGGGGCTTTGATACAGATACAAACGAGGTTTTTATTGTGAATAAGAAGAAAAAAACAAAGCATCTGAATTTAGCAGATAAGCGTGTTATAGCAAATAAAATACTTGATATGATAAAATGAGTTCTATAGCTAAAGCTTTTGCTCCTGGAAATATTAGTTGTATTTTTGTTATTAAAAAGAACAAAAATCCAGCAAAATCGGGTTCTCTTGGGATGGGGTTTACAATAGATAAAGGGGTCATAGTTTCAATAAAAAAATTAGATAACAATGTCAATAAAAAAATTAGTGAAAATAATAATATAATTTATTTTAATAATAAAAAGATTAATTTTGCTACTGTTAACTTTGTTGTTGAAAAGCTGACTGATGAAAAAATCATTGTAAAAATAAAATCTGAGCTGCCTTTGGGTTGTGGCTTTGGTTTAAGCGGCGCAAGTGCTTTGGCAACTGCTTATGCATTAAATAAACTGTTAAAATTGAAAAAGTCAAAAAAAGAGCTTGCTTTTTTGGTGCATGTTGCAGAAGTTGAGAATATGACTGGTTTAGGAGATGCTGTAAATCAATATTATGGCGGTTTTTTAGTTAAATTTCAATCGAGCCATATGTTTAAAGTAAAGAAATTGGCTATAAAGAATAAAACAATTTATTACAAATATTTTAGCGCAATTGATACAAAAAAGACAATATCGAATAAAAAAATCAAAAATAAAATTAACGATGCAGGAATAAAATCATTAAACAAGATAAAAAAAATTACCATAATAAAAACACACAAAAATCAAGATTTTTGGTGTCCTGAAAATTCAAAGAATTTTCATGAAATCAATAGAAAAAATATTTTTAAAGAAATAATAAAAATTTCTAAGGAATTTTCAATAAAAAGTAATCTGTTACAAAATAAAAGAATAATTGATTTAATAAAAAATATAGAAAAGAGCAACGGAAATGCTTCTATGATAATGCTTGGAAATGCTGTCTTTTCTGACAAATATTTTAAAGGCTCGAAAAAATTGGTAATTAAAGATAGAGGTGCTTATATTTTATGAGAATACCAAAAAGTCATCCTCGGTATCGGTCTTTAATGACTAGGGAAAAAATAGTTGATGGAGTTAAAAAGGGAATTACTTCGCTTGCTGGCTTAGCAGCTCATGGAAGAGGGGAAGCTTTTGATTATTTAATTGGAGAGAAAACAACTAAATCCGCAAAAAAATCAATAGATAAAGCTGCTAAAATGCTATCAAAGGCAAAATATCCTGTAATTTCTGTAAATGGTAACAGCGCTGCTCTAGTTCCAAAAGAGCTTGTGCAATTGTCAAAGATTATTCCTGCTAAATTAGAGGTTAATATTTTTCACCCATCTAAGCAGAGAGAATTAAAGATTAAAAAAAATCTTATTAAACATGGAGCTAAAGAAGTATTGCTACCTCAAAAAAATACAAAAATAAAATATTTGGAAAGTAATAGGAAATATGTCAATAAAAATGGGATTTACGAGGCTGATGTTGTTTTTGTTCCATTAGAGGATGGAGACAGAACAGAAGCTTTGGTTAAAAATGGCAAGAAGGTCATTGTAGTTGACTTAAACCATTTATCAAGAAGTGTAAAAAAAGCTACAGTAGCTATTGTGGATAATATAACAAGAGCAGTTCCATTATTAATAAAATCCATTAAAAAATAGAACACGCGAAAATCAAAGATACTGGAAAATCGAAGATTTTCTGTATCTCCTGAAAATTTTCAATTTTCATGAGATTTTCGGTGAACTTGGAAATTTCTTTGAAATTTCTTGTTTGTCAGAAATTGATTTCAATTTCTGAACACACCGGAAACTCTGTTGAGTTTCCTAGTGTCCCGGAAACTTTGTTTCCGAGGATCCTGGAAACCTCATGAAAATTATAAATTTTCAGGAGATTCCGAAAAACTTTGTTTTTCGAGAATCTATGATTTCCATGACAATGAAAATAGTAAAACTGGATTAAAAAGATAATTTTATCAACGAAACATTTAAATAGGACGAGTAGTTCTTTTCTTTCTGTTATCACCGCCTATATTTTAGATATTTCCATTCTAAAATCTATATTTGATTTAATCGTGCTTGATATTGTTATCAAGTATGGGTAGTTTTGTAAAATTGCGACCAATAATAAAATTCCCGTTGTATTCAACTATGTTGAATGCTTGGAATTTCGATAGAAATTCCCGTTGATCCTGCGGGAGGTTGCTGCTATTGGGATTCGACTAAGCCATGCAAGTCAAGGGGTTCTTCGGAACACCGGCAAACTGCTCAGTAACACGTCGATAATCTGCCCTTAGGTCGG
>NYYQ01000007.1 GCA_002686855.1 Candidatus Woesearchaeota archaeon
CAAATTGAAGGTATCTATGATTGAGGGTCTTATTTATAAATTTTATAAATGAATCCTGGCTTAGAAAGTGTCACATTATTTCGGAATTATACAATTAAATTTTAGGGTTTCAGAGCCTATAAGTTAAGAATTTTGGGATTTTAGAGAACTGAAGAATAGCACTAACAGCAGTTAAGAACAAAAACACATATCTATGACTGACTTACATCTTCATCATTTTTCATTTATCCTTAAACTCATACATCTTATCTGTAAAGTCGTTCATGGCAAACCTTTCAAAAAAGTCATCAAAATTCAAATCTTCAGATGGTTCTTGCCTATACATTTTAATCACCTCGGAGTTTTTTACGAAGAGGTGCCCAGAATTATGATTTCTGAGCACCTTCTTGTTTTTATTTACACATACATAGTTTCTTCATCAAGGCTCATTAATTCACAATCCCTGCAAATTTCAGGACTGCTGTCTGATTCTTCCTTAACAAAAAAACCACAACTTATGCATACATTTTTAATTTCCACCACCACCCTAAATTTTTATAATTGCACACTATCCAAGTAAGCATATCTTGCTTCTTCTCCTAAGCCTATCTTCTCACAATCCCTGCATAGATAAGGATCATTACGGCCACTTTTGAATATTAGAAAACCACAGCTTATGCATCTTCTTCTTATTTTCATCTTACCGCCGCCCAATTATTTTTATTAAACATAGGCTTCATCATAGCCCTGCATAAAAGCCGCTTCTTGAGGACTTAGCTCATCATCTTCCAGAAGCTGCTCCCTTACATTTTCAGAATAGATGCTTTCATCATCTAGCATTTGCTCTGTCTCTTCATCAACAAAGAATTCCTTTTCCATATATACCACCTCACGCTTTTATAATATAGCAAAACAATTAAATATATATACTTATTCTCTATACCCTATATACGATATAGTAAGTATATATTTTTTAAAAATATATAAACTGGGGGTGGTAGATATGGATTATAGAAAATTAATAGGATTTAGCAATGGTTCTTTTGTTGTGACTATACCAAAATATTGGGTAGAAAAAAATAAACTAAAAAAAGGAGATAATATCGGGGTTGAAGAGGGCAGTGATGAGATAATCTTTTATGCAGAAGGCAAAAGCGTAAAAAAAGAAGAAAAATCCATTACTATAAGTATGGATGGTAAAAAGCTGAGCAGGGTAAAAGCCGAAATAATCACCGCATACCTCAATAATTACCATACAATCGAGATTTTTTCTAAAACTTTGGAAGAGGACGCACCAGTACTTAAAGGCATTTTAAGGAATCTTTCAGGAATGGAGATTATTGAGCAGACAAGACAGAGGATTGTGGCAAAAGACCTTATTGATATTAGCAGCATACCCATCAACAGCATCATCAGGAGGGTAGATTTAATAGCAAGGTCAATGATGGATGATAATTTGTTATGCATAGATAGAAAATGCAATCCAGATAGCATTATCCATAGGGATATGGACATAAATAGGCTATACTATCTTGGGTTTAGGGTTATAAAAAATATCATGGATAGCCCAAAAAATATGAAGACTCTAAATACTACATCCTGGAATCTTTTAGTTGATAAAATAGTTTTAAGGAGGATTGAGGAGCTGGCAGACGCGCAGAAGAGAATGAGCAGTTTGATTGCGGAAGCAGGATTTCAGGGTGGGCTGAGAGAAGAATTTAAAAGCATAAATAAAGAATTAAAAGAGAGGTTTTGCAAGGTAATGAAGGCATACTATAGCAATGATAAACAAACAGCCCACGATATTCAAGTAACAGGCAAAGATATTATTGACAGGTGTAACAAATTTTTAGAAAATGCAAGCAAAGTTCCCTGTCATGATTGTAATGTGAAAAAAGGAGCAAAAAAGTCGATTCAGGAAAGCAATAAAATTGTTGTTTCAACAGCAATTATTGTTGAGCAAACAAAGGCAACCTCTAGCTTTATTAAGCATATTGCAAGAAATGTGTTGAATGTTGACTAATATCCTTCAAAAATTATTTTTTCTTTGTTAAGTATTGTTTTTGATACTTCTTAATTTGTTATAAAAAGAAAAGCTTTAAACAATGAAAATCTGTGAGATGCGAGTGAGCTCGTTGCGAACTCGCTCACAATTCACAATTTTCAAGCTTAAAGTTCTCGAAATTTCAAAAAATTCCGATAACTTTAAATATCATTTCATATTATCACATGATTATGTCAAAAAACGAAACAAATATCAACTTTTTATTTAAGAGCATATACTCCAAATTAATAGAGTTCTTCTTAGCCAACCCTGACAATGAGTTTTATGTGAATGAGATACTGAAAGCTGTAAAAATTTCCCCAAAAGTCTTATGCGATGGCTTAAAAGAGCTTGAAAAAGCGGGAATTTTACTAAGCGAGAAAAGAGCAAACTCCATTTATTACAGGCTTAATAAGAAAAACGAGATTGTTGGCTCAATTAAAAAGATATTAAAGCCCGCAACATACAAAGATGCTGGTGTAGACATAGATGCTGCTAACCTCGCAGTAAAAAACATTAAAAAATATGTCAGAGAAACGTATAATCCAAATGTTCTATCAAAAGTCGGCTCTTTTGGCGGTTTATACCAGTTTGACAAAGAGAATGTTTTAGTTTCCTCAACAGATGGAGTTGGAACAAAACTAAAATTAGCGTTTAAAACAAATAAGCATGATACTATTGGCCAGGATTTAGTTAATCATTGTGTTAATGATATATTGGTTACTGGAGCAAAACCCTTATTCTTTTTAGATTACATAGCTTGTGGAAAAGTTAATCCCAAAGTCATTGAGCAAATAGTGAAAGGCCTTTCCATTGCTTGTAAGGAAAATAATTGTGCATTAGTTGGAGGAGAAATTGCTGAAATGCCCGGATTGTACAAAGAAAAGGAATATGACCTTGCAAGTTTTATTGTTGGAAAAGTAAATAAAAACAAAATGATTGACGGTTTAAAAATTAAAAAAGATGATGCGGTAATTGGATTATCTTCTAATGGGTTGCATACTAATGGTTACTCCTTAGTTTTCAAGGTACTGTTTGACCATGCAAAACTTAATTTAAACCAAAAACCAAAAGGACTAAATTGCGCTTTAAAGGAAGAATTAATGAAAGTCCATTTAAGCTATTTTAAGCCTGTAAATGAATTACTAACTAAATTTGAGATTAAGGCAATGGCCCACATTACAGGAGGAGGTTTAATTGAAAATATCCCAAGAGTACTTCCTGAAAACTGCTCAGTAGAGTTATATCAGGAAAAATGGAGAATACCCCCCATATTTGAATTAATCCAGAAACATGGAAACATCCCAAAAGATGAAATGTACAGGACATTTAATATGGGGATTGGCTTTGTATTGATAGTTAATAAAAAATATTCTGAAAAAATTCTAGCTCAATTAAAAAAATATGATTTTAAATCACAGGTTATTGGGAATGTTATTAGTGGCAATAAGAAAGTGGTGATAAGTTAGGTTATTTTTTCTTCTTTAATCTTATTTTTATCATTGCTTGTCTTAGAATAAAGTCTCATTGCGCAATACTCTGGACCGCACATGCTGCAGAAATCAGCATCAAGGTTTAAATCAGACCTTATTCTTCTTGCTTCTTCCGGGTCTAAAGCTAAACTAAACTGTTTTTCCCAGTCAAAATTAAATCTTGCTTTGCTTAATTCATCATCTCTGTCTCTGGCATTAGGAATTCCTTTTGCAATATCAGCAGAATGAGCAGCTATCTTATATGCAATAATTCCCTGTTTTACCATCTCAGGAGTTGGCAATCCTAAATGTTCTGCTGCAGTAACATAACAAAGAAAGTCAGCGCCATGCATTCCTGCTACTGCTGCGCCTATTGATGATGTTATATGGTCATAGCCTGGAGCAATATCAGTAACCAAAGGACCTAAAACATAAAATGGAGCATTATGGCAATATTTTTTCTCTAACTCAACATTTAACTTTATTTCATTTAATGGAATATGACCTGGGCCTTCTATCATAACTTGGCATTCTTTTTCCCATGCCTTTAATGTTAGCTGCCCAAGTATTTTCAATTCTGCAATCTGGGACTTATCTGTTGCATCATGCAGGCAGCCAGGTCTTAGGCCATCTCCTAGAGAAAAAGCAACATCATATTTCCTAAAAATATCGCATATTTGCTCAAAATGAGTATACAATGGATTTTCTTTGTTATTGGCTTTCATCCATCTGATAAGTATAGCTCCTCCTCTGCTTACAACTCCTATAAGCCTTGTTTTTAATAAAGGCAAAGTTTTTTGCAAAACACCAGCATGTATTGTCATGAAATCAACACCTTGCTTTGCCTGCAGTTCTATTATATCCAGCCAATCATCCGGTTTTAAATTTTCAATTGTATTGTTTTCCTCAACAACTTGGTAAGTGGGTACAATTCCAATAGGCATACTCGATTCATTAATTATTGCTTCCCTTATCTCATTTAGATTTCCTCCAGTACTTAGATCCATAACAGTATCTACACCATATTTTTTGCATAACTTTACTTTTTCAAGCTCTTCTTTGATACATGCTCTTATTTTTGATGCTCCTACATTTGCATTTATCTTGGTTTTAAGACCTTTGCCTATTGCAACAGGCTTTAGATTCTTATGATTCAAATTAGCAGGTATTACAATAGAGCCTTGCGCTATTCTTTGCCTTAGAAGTTCAACATCAATATTCTCAACAGAAGAAACATATTTCATCTCTTTTGTTATTGTCCCTTGTCTTGCATAATGAAGTTGTGTTGCCATAAGAAACAGGGTTTTCCCCTTATTTTTAAATTTGTTGTTTAATAAAAATAACTTCAAACTCTTTCTTCCAGAACATAATAATCAATCTAATAAACCTTTAGGCAGAAAATCAAACTTATAGTCTTTTAATACCATCAAGGTCATATGTGATTCAATAATGTCATAAAATTTGTTTCTTATTTCTCTTAATAGAGTATTGAAATGTAAAGGGTCCTTGGCAAATATGTAAACTTCAAAGTCATATCTTCCTGTTGTTTCAAGAACAAAGGCAGTTTCTTCATGAAAATTAAAAAAGCTTTCAAACATTTTTCTTTTTTCAGCATCAACATGAGGCAAAAGCTGAAAGAATGATATATATCCATGGTAATGCAAATAAGATGCATTAATAATAGTTCTAAACGCCAATATAATTTTGTTTTCTGTTGATTTTTTTATTCTATGTTTTACAGTATCAACTGATAGTCGGGATTTTTTTGCAATGTCAACTATTTTAGCATTAGCATCATTTGATAAAATTTTTAATATTTTCAGAGCTTGTTCATCTAAATTAATATCTTGTTTACCAAGTCCAACCTTATTATTTCCAAAATTTTCTCCATATGCAAAATAGGTTTTTAAAGAATTTACATCAATTTTCAATTCTTTATAAAAGCTCTGAGGCAAAGTTTCATATTTGTTTAAGCTAATTATGGGCATAGTTTCATAATTCTTTAAATTACCTAAACATTTTGTTTTTATTTCTTTCATCAGCATATCAAAATGTTTTACATCTTTGGATAAAATATTAATTGCAAAATCCCACTCTCCGGAGCATTGACCAAACCAAATTATAAATGGGTGATTAATAAAAAATTCAATTATTTTTTTCTCTTTTTCTTCATTTATATTTTCCAGCCTTAATAAGATAGTATATGGTGTGAAGAAAATAAAAGGGTTAACTATAAGCAAATTTTTTCTAATTACATCTTTTTCTTTTAGTTTTTGAATCCTGTATCTTATTGCATCTTTGGATAATCCAACAATTTTTGATAAATGAGTTGGAGAAATCCTTGAATTTTTAGCCAAAGCAGCTAAAATCTTCTTGTCTTTAACATCTATCTTTATATCCTTGCCATAATCTAGTTCAAATATCACGCCTTTGTATTTTTCTTCCATTTTTAATCAAAAACAGAGTTTAGTATATAAATTTTACTATTTTAGCGTAAAAATAGAGCATATTATTATATAAATAAGAGAGTATTATCTAGTGGTAAAATGAAACTACCAGATTTACCTAATGTTCCAATAGATATGGATGAAGAGACTATTGCTTATTTGAGTTCTCTTGAAGGTAGGTTAGACATTGAAGAAGGGTCGGGTACTATTGGGGTTGCAAGGGTTGAAGGGGACTATCTTACTGTTCTTGGAAAATATACTTCCAAAGGATTTCCTTCTTCTAAAACACACTTTTATGAATTGGTTAGAAACAGTAAAACTGGAGAAGAAACCATAGCTCATTTTCAAGAACCTCTAGATGAAGTAACATCATCACTTTTTGGTTTGGCTTTAGCTGGAGCAACAGGTTTTGGTTTAAATCATATTTATCATTCATCAAGCGATATTTATGGATTCATCTCAGCGCCTGTGGCTGGGGTAATTATTGGAGCAGTAGCTTTAATTCCGTTTGCTATAGGACTTTATTATGGACATTTGGCTCCTAGTGTTAAAAATCAGAGAAGGAAATTAGATAAGCATGGACAAAGCGTTAAACATTGTACTAACGCGAACCTTGCCGATATAAAAGAACAAGTTAAAGATATCGGTCTTTATCAAGGTGGTGTGACAGAGGTAGCAGATGCAGTGGGAAGACCATTAAAAATTGCCGAAACTGGTAATCCTGAAAAATTTGTTAGAGCACCTGATGAGTTCTGGTTAAGAGTTCAAATTCATTTAGCTGGTGGAAAACATGCCGCTAACTGTCTACCTGGGTCTAACGCTGGAACTCCTGTAACATACAGCGATTAAAAAGTTTAGAGTAAAGACTAACTTTAGATTTCAAAGAGAATATGTTTATACAAAAAGATAAAGGTCTCACATGAATTTTTTTCTAAAGAGAAAAGGAATAAAGCAATCAAAAACAGAGTGTTCTTAATTCTGCAGACAGAGCCATAAAACTTTATTTTAAAGCATGGGAAACATCTGGTAGACAACCCTTTAATCCAGCAATCTATAAAACCTAAACCCTTAACTCCTTCTTCCAGAACTTACAAATACTCTCAGTTTTCTTAGAAGCAATCACAATTTATTTTTCGAACTTTTATTTATAGAAATTAATCTATTCTTTACAGTATCTTTCATAAAATCTTAAGATTTCATCTGTTTTCTCCTGATTTAGTGAATAATGAATCTCTCCAGTTTTCTTTGCAGGTAAAATCTAGTTGGGAGTCTTTGTGAAGGGATTTTCTAAAAAACCAAAAAGTATTTAAATAATAGTTACTATATACTAACTAAAATGAGAAGCCAAGAAGATAAAGTGACAGGATTATTTTTTAATACACCTAAGCACTGGCACTTTGAAGAATTATTGAATAAATCTGGCTTAAGCAGGCCCAGGCTTGCAGTTTGGCTAAAGAAATTCATTAAGCAAGGATTAATTAAAAGATTAAAGCCAAAAGGAAAGATGCCTTATTACATTGGAATATCTGAAAATCCTGAATTTCGGAACAGAAAAAGATTATTCGCAATAAAAACACTGACCGAATCCGGCTTATTGGACCATTTATCCTCATTAAAGAAAGCAAAAGTTGTAATTATCTTTGGAAGCTTTTCCAGAGCAGATTGGTATGATGACAGCGATATTGATATTTTTATTTATGGTGATGAAAGCAATTTTGAATATTACAAATATAAGCAAAAATTAAAAAGAGAAATACAGATTCACAGTGCAAAAACAAAAAAAGATTTAAAAAAAATTGATAAAATGATGCCTTATATAATATCTGGAGATTTTATTAAAGGGTCTATTGAAGAATTAGGTGTTGAGGTAAATGTTTGATTTTAAAAATTTGGATGAGGCTTACAACTCATGTGTTGCTGATGGCTTTATAAGAGAAAATCATGAGCATAATAAACAAAAGTTAAAAGATTTAATAAAAAATGCTGAAACAAACCTTAAAACAGCAAACATACTCATTAAAACATTAAAAAAAGATGATGATGAATGGCTCAATGTTTACCTTAATCATTACGAAGCTTTAAGGTTTTATACAGAAGCATTTTTGCGTTATCATTCAGTAAAAATCAATAATCATCAATGCCTATTTGTATATTTATGTGCAAAATTCCCTGATTTAGAGCTTGACTGGAAATTTTTTGAAACCATAAGGAAGAAAAGAAATAATATTAATTATTATGGTGGCCATGTCAAGTTTGATGAATGGAAATCAATAGATTTGCAGATAAAGTTATACATTTCTGCATTAAAGAAAGAGATTGAAACTAAGATTGGAATTTTCTAATATAATTTTATCTCCTTTTAAGTGAGATGGTAACCCTTTAAGAATGAAATATTTAAATACTAGTTGATCAATACTATACTTGATTATTATGGAAACAAAATCACTTTTTATTGAATTCATGGGAGACTCGGCTATGATTAGAACATTAGACTACCTTTTAACAGAAAGGGAACTAGATTTTTCAATAACAGATATGGCAGAAAATGCAGGCATAGGAAGAGCTACCTTATATAGAATTTGGGACAATTTGATTGACAATGAAATCATAGCTCATACCAGAGATATAGGAAAAGCAAAATTATACAAATTAAACAAGGATAACATCAAAATTAAAAAACTTATGGAAATAGATGATGCATTAATTTTAGAAGAATTGAAGAAACGCTCTGAAAGTCAAAGGGCAAAAGTGATGGCATAATTATGTGAAAAATCTATATTTCCAATTCCTTCTTCCAGAACTTACAAGCGCTTTCAGCTTTTTTAGAAGCAATACCCACATATTTCTCAGGATTACTTATTATCTCTAATTGCTTTTTATTGAATTTTTTTAAATATGGTTGTAATGATTTTTCCTTTTTTATTATCTCTGTTAATGATTTTTTTGATGATTGAGCTTTTAATGTCAATTGCCTTACAATTTCATGAGCATCAGGATGCCCTTTTGCAGCTAACAGTATATACAACGGCTCAGCTACAATCAAGCCTTTATTCATATCAAAATTCTTCCTTAAATTTTCCTTATCAACAACTAAGTTTTTCATTGTTCTATTAAGTCTTGAAACAGATAGATAGAATGCAGTTAAAATTTCAGGAACAAATCTTAATGAAGCAGAATTAGTTAAATCTCTTTGATGCTCTGATATCTGGTCCATATACAAAGTAACAATGCGCGGCATAAAAGCTTTCCACATGCTCTTAACATTCTCAAAGTTTATGGGATTCCTCTTCTGGGGCATTGTTGAGCTTCCAACTTGTTTTGCTCCAAAAACTTCTGCAACCTCTAAAATTTCAGACCTTTGCAAATGCCTCATATCATCAGCTAAATTAGCAATAACTCCAAAACCTTCTACAATAGAATGGATATAGCTGGACATAAACTCTGCTTCTGGGATTTGTGTGGAAATAGGAGAAGCTTTTAGATTAAGCTCTGAAAGAACATCTCTCTCAAACTCAACAGGATTATTAAAGAACAGAGAGGAAGCATTATAGCTTCCCACTGCTCCTGCTATCTTACCTCTTAAATTATTCCCTGTTTTCTTTATCTGAATTATTGACCTTCCAAACCTGGAAACATACTGTGCAAGAGCAAAACCAAATGTTATTGGGACAGCATGCTGGCCATGTGTTCTTCCAACCTGCAAGGTATTTTTCTCCTTTAATGCCAACATTATCAATGTTTTTTCAAACTCAATTAATTTTGGAATTAAAACATTCTCAGTAAATTTCTTATACCTTGCAGCATCTGCAGTGGCTATTATATCGTGGGATGTTGTGGTGAAATGCACAAAAGGCTTTGCTTCATCACTTACTTTCCTTTGTATGCAATTAACTAATGCCCTTATATTGTGCTTTAGTTTATCTTCTTCTTGATAAACTTCTTCAGCAGTTATTTTTTTAGTAGCTTTTTCAACCTCATCCGCAATCTTTTTGCTGCAAACGCCTTTTTTAGCCAAAGTTTTAGTTAAAGCTGCCTCAACCTTAGCCATATACTTAATCATTGCATTCTCACTTAGATAAGGCTGCAATTTATGAAAAATGCGCTCATTCCTGCCATAATACCTAAAATCTAATGCGCTTATATTATCAAAAATATTCATTTTTGGCTCAAAAGAAACATCTTTATTATCTGAATTAATTAAATTTTGAATTTCTTTTAATAAAGAACTTTCCTTGTTTAAGCTTATGATTATCTTATTTTTTTCCTTGTTTTCCTTATAAGATTATTTTTCTTAAATAATTGGATTGTATTATGGACTTTAGCAGGAGAAATATCTAAATTGCCAGCAATATCCCTTATATGCAAACTTTCCTTTGACAATAATTTCAATATTTCGATGTTTTTCTTGGTAAATATCTCTATTAACTCCATACTATATAGAAAACGTTCATTATTTATAAACTTTTCTATACTTTAAACTATATATTGTTTGTTTTTAGAGAACACTATTCAGACCTTAACCCTCATACAATCTTTAGCCAGAACAATCTTTCCATCAAATTCTTTGCTGCATTGTTTTTTTATATCAACCTTGTCGCATTCAGGATAGAAGTGTGTTAAAACAAGTTTCTTTACATTTGCCTTAGTCGCTATCTTGCCGCATAAAGACGGTATAAGATGGCCTTTTACCTTTTTATTATCAGGGTAGGAGCATTCCAGAACCAATAAATCAGCATTTTTCGATAATTGTATGATATCATTAGAATAATCAGTATCTCCAGAATAAACAATTGATTTACCATCATACTCAATCCTGTATGAAACACCAATGATAGAATGCTTTACTTTTTTTGTTTTTATTAAAATTTTATCAATTTTTGATATTGAATTATCATTCATTTCCCCAACATTAACATCGTAATTTAATTTTCCAATAGTAGCTTTTCTTATAAAATTAAAATATTTCTTAATACCTTTTGGCCCGTAAATATTTAATGGGCCTTTATATTTATTACAATGGTCTATGATAAGTATTCCTAGTAAATCATTTATATGATCTGGATGAAGATGAGTGTAAAATATATGATTAATATCCATAATCTTTGATTTTGTTTTTAAAATTTGTCTAATAATTCCAGGACCAGAATCAAAAAGTATTTTTTTATTGCCTGTTTCAACTAAATAACCAGACATATTCCTGTTTAATCTTGGCACTGCTGTCCCAGAGCCTAAAACAGTTAGTTTCATTTTATTATTTTTAATAATTGATTATGGATCTTCCCATTACTGGCAACAAACTTCCTGTTGTCAGGATTCCATCTCTCCCCATCATGGCCAGTTACTTTTCCGCCAGCTTCTTCAACAATGAGCGCGCCAGCAGCTACATCCCAAGGACATGTATACGGCACTATATATGCATCTACAATACCGTTTGCAACCATTGTATAGCCACTAACAGCGCATCCTAAAAGCCGAATATCATATACCTTGCCTAATAATTTATCAAAAATTATCTTCCCATAAGGAGTATGGCGATAAACCAAATCAGTCAGCGCAAACGATCTTTTTACATCTTTTTTGTTTGAAACCTTTAATCTTTTTCCATTCAACAAAGCGCCTTTTCCTTTCTCAGCAACATAGAATTCATTGAAGCAAGGCAAGTCAATGACTCCCAATTTCATCTCTCCTTTATATGCCAAACCAATAGAAACACCAAAATGGGGAAAATTATTGATGTAATTATGTGTCCCATCCAAAGGGTCTATATACCATATATAATCAGATTTCTTGCCTAAATTTCCGCTTTCCTCAGAAATAATATTATGCTTTGGAAACTTTTTCTTTATTAAAGAAATAATGACTTTTTCGCTCTCTAAATCAACATTTGTAAAATAGCTTGTTTTGTTCTTTTCCCTGACAAACTTTATTTTGCCGTAATGTTTCATCAGAACTTTTCCTGCATCTTTTGCGGCTTTAATCATTAAAGATTTCATAGAATTCCTAATATTGTTATTGTTTTAATATCTTGTGTTTTTAAAACCTGTATTAATTTTTTATTCTTTTCAAAATTTCTTTAATTTTTTCAATTGTTTTTTGTTGATTATGTTTTTTAGACATTTCTATAAATTTAATAAGCAATTCTTCCAGCTTATTCTTATTAAAAAGATTTAATTTATGCCCATCAAGAATGAAATAAAACCTAAAGCTTTTATATTTTAATTCCCTGATGCTGATATTGCCAACATGACCTAAAACTTTCCCTTTATTAGGATTTTCTTTTAATTCTTCAATCAAATTATAGACTTTCAGAGAATCTTTTTTAAAAGTTTTAAATATTTCATATCTCAAATCATTGAGAATTTCTATTTTTATCATTGGTTCATAGATTTAATTTTAAGTTTAGTCCATTCTTTAGCTTCTTCTAGTGTAGAATATCCAGACTCATCAACAAATTCACTTATTTTTTCCTGCATTTTTATTTGATTGTACATTCTCTTAACTATATCATCATAATTTTCTGATTTTTTGCCAAAATCTTGCAATAAAGCTCTAGTTTCCTTCGATATTGAAATTGTTGTGTTCATATAATCACCTATAATGGTTATATTTTATTATAATTAAATATAATATTTAAATGTTTCGATTTAAAAGGTTTAATTAGCACTCAATTAATTAAGAAATTAGTCCTTTACCCTTAAGATTATTTTCAATTCTTTCAGAAACATCCCCCACTTCTGCCTTGAATTCCTGACCGGTTATCATTTCATAAAGCTGTATGTATCTTTTGCTTAGTTCCACAACCAGTTCTTCAGGCGCATCAGGAAGCACTTTATCTTTGTAAGGATCACAATTTTCCTTAAACCACAATCTTAGAAATTCTTTATCAATATTTTCAGGTTCTTCTCCCTTGGCAAATTTTTCTTCATGACTTTTCTTGATCCAAAATCTGGAGCTATCCGGAGTGTGTATCTCGTCTATAAGGTATATTTCTCCATTCTCATCATAGCCAAACTCATACTTTGTATCAACAAGAATTAAGCCATTTTTTGCTGCAATTTCTTCTCCTCTTTGAAATAGCTCCAATGCTTTTTCTGCCACAAAATCCCATTGCTCCTGAGTCATCCTCCCAGATTTTACAATCTCATCAGGACTTATCTTTTCATCATGCTCATCATCTTTTGTAGTTGGAGTTAGAATAGGCTCCTCAAATTTTTGGTTTTTCTTTAAGCCTTCAGGCAAGGTTATTCCGCAGAAATCTCTCTCCCCCTTTTCGTACGCAGTCCAGGCACTGGTGCTGGTTACTCCTGTTATATATCCTCTGACTACTACTTCAACAGGAAATACATTAAGTTTTTTGCACTCAACAGTATTTGGGTCAGGAGAAGAAATTACATGATTTTTGACTATGTCTTTAGTATTTTCAAACCAGAATAAGCTTGTTTGTGTAAGAACCTGGCCTTTGAATGGAATGTTTGCTAAGTTCCTGTCAAATGCGCTTTGCCTGTCTGTTGCAATCAGAAATAGTTTATCATTCTTAACATATACATCCCTTACCTTGCCCTTTATTTTATTACCCAATCCTTGGATATCTGTCCCTTTAATTGCAAACTTTATTTGTTTTTTAATCTCTTCATCAGATACCATTTTTATCGCGCTTTTTATTTTTTTAATTCGCTAGAAAATCCTTTGGATTTCCTGTGTCCCGAAAATCTTTGATTTTCAAGGATATTGGATTTTTCTTATTGTTAACTATTTATTGTTTTTAATTATCTTATCCCTTTGCTCCCTCCTATAACTAACTAATTTCCCCTCATAACTATTATCAATATTCAATATCTCTATAGCAGCCAGAGCAGCATTTACGCCATTATTCAAGCCAACCCATAAACCATGGTCAGAATGCTTTAATAAATTAAGGGATGCTTCTGCCCTGTCATCCTTATCAGGCAATAAAGGACAATAAATAACCAGCTGTTTTTTCTTTTCTATAGGCTCATCAAATTTGGTAAAAAATATGTTCACACCATCATCAACAATTTGCTCAGCATGCGAATGATTTACCTTAAATTGTCTTAAGATTTCTTCTGCTTTCTTGAATGCCTTATTGTTTTTATCCCCTACTAAAACTACCTTTTCATGTTTTTTAAGCATATTAATTGCAGAATAAGCTGCTGCATCTCCTTTCTCAACTCCAACTCCTAAAACAGGAACACCAGGAGGCATCTGCATTATTGTAAGCAGAGCATCTAAGCCTTGGTAATTTCCAGAGCAGGGAACACCTATTACAGGCCTTAATGTTTTCGATGCGACAACTCCAGGCAAAGCTGCTGCAAGACCTGCACCAGATATAATAACTTTATAATCCTGCCTTAAGATATCATCAACATCCTCTGGGCTTTTATGAGCACTGGATAACTTAAAATCATAGCTTACCTTTTCCTTGTCTAAAATCTTAAGAATATTCTTATAGCTTTTTTCATCAGATTTTGAAGCAAACAAAACTAAAATATCTTTCATAAAAACCAACCTACAATATCTTATATCTTTGATAATTTTCATTCATTAATAAGTCTTTTGCAATATTAATTGCTCTGCCTTCCTTATCAATCTCAGAATCAAAATACATTGTCCATATGATTCCCTTTTCCAATTTTTTAATATTTTTAAAATTCAATCTTTCTTTCAACATGTTCAACAACTCATTATCCTTTTCCAAATTTTCTATTAAAATATTTATTTTATTTCCTTGTTCATTGTTCTCTAATAAAAATGAAAATTTATTTTTATTGGCATTAACCAGGACATCCACTTTACCTATTTTCTTCTCAAAGCTTTTTTTATCCCCTGAAAATCCAAATTTATAGTAATCTTGCTTTTCCAGATTCTTTAGATGATGATAGCCCATCCTATGCAGTGTATGAAATGCTGTTATAGCTACATTATCCGGAACTTTCAAACTGACAAATAATTCTGTTATTGGCATTTTGATTTATCTTTTAATTATTTTTTTGGCATTTTTTATTTATTGATTTATCATTAAAATTTAGATTATTATCCATTGTTTTTATTATTGGAAAATATTTATTGTTGTTTTCTTTTTTATTGATTATTTTTTATTTAATGATCTATTATCATAATTTTTAACTGGATTATTTTTATTGATAAATTTTATTATTGGAACTTTTTTATTGCCTATTTATTTTTAATAATATATCTTTTCATAGACTCAAAAATCCTGATATTATTTGTTTTTTGATCTGTTTTTTTGCTTCCAGGAATTTGCCTTTTCCAGATAGCACGTTCAGGATGTGGCATCATAGCCATAATATTCCCTTCTTTACTGCAAATAGCAGCTATATTCAGCATAGAGCCATTTGGGTTTGTTGGAAACTTATCCTCAATTTTCCCTTCTTCATTGCAATACTGAAAAATAATTTGTTTATTTTTTATTAATTGCTTAACTAAAGCTTTATCCTTTGTTACAAATCTTCCCTCTCCATGCGCAATTGGCAATTTTAAAACTTCATTTTTATCTAAATCAGTAAAAGCAGCTCTTTTTTTATTCTGAATACTTTTAATATTGACCCAAACATTATAATAACCGGAAACAAAAGGATTTTTATTAGGAGCCAAAGCAAACTCAACCTTATCCTTTAAGCCAGGAACCATCCCCGTTTCCACTAAAACTTGGGCGCCATTGCATATTCCCAAAACTGGCTTTCCTTTTCTTGATTCTTCTTTAATTATATTCATGACAGGATCTTTTGCTGCTATAACTCCTGCCCTTATCCTGTCCTCATAAGCCCATCCACCCGGAATTACATAGCCATCAAAATCCGATAAATATTCTTTAGTATTCCACCTAAGGATTTTGCCATCCATTCCAGCAGCTTTTACAGCTTCTAAAGTTTCCACTTCGCAATTATTCCCGGGAAAGTATATGACTGCTATATTTGGTTTTGTCATTTTATACAGCCTCTAGCACTGGAATTACATGTGTAAGATCAGCAGAGTCTTCTTTTTTATCAATAAAAAACACTTTTCCTGTAATCTTTTCCTCTTCTAATTTCTTTTTTAAGTATACTTCTAATGCTTCATTGTAATTAAACGCTATTCCTATACCTCCTGCTTTTGCAACTCCAAGTATTCCTCCACTATCCCCCATTGTGTCTCCAATATGGATCAATTGATTAGATTTTAATTCTGGAAAATGTTTTTTAGCATATGCTTGAAGTAAACTTGCTTTAGCTTCTTCATCAGGAATTCCCAAATCAATTACGCCTGTTGCTTGTATTTCATCATAAGATCTATCATCCACTGCTTCTGAATCAAAAAAATATGATTTGGCTTTTTTTTCTAACTCTTCCTCACTTATTGTTGCGTTAGGTTCACCATGATTTCCAAATCTTAATATATTTCCAATGAACCCACTTATTTTATTATTTCCTACTTGTTCTCTGATAGCATAAAAGGTAACAGAATAGCCAGTGCTATTGATTATTAATGGGAACTTATTGTCGTATAAGAAATCTATTAGCTTATTAAATCCTCTTAAATATTTCATATGAGTTTTTGTGTACTCTATTGCTTGACGCAAAGTTAATCCTCTTGTTAAAGGACCAGAAACCTGGAAAGCTTTTTCCATAGTCGCAGTTCCGCTCGTTTGTTTTTCAAAAATAGCTTTAGCTTCCTTAAATGCATCTTCACCTTTATATATTCTAATCATATCACTCATTGTATGTTGATGCACTAATGTTCCATTCAAATCTGCTGATATTAATCTTGTTTCATACATTTAACTCAAAACCTCCGCAAAACCACTTGTCCAAGGCCTTTTTATTTCATTTATTTTCAAATCAATTATTTTATCATCATTTTTTTTAATTGTTAATGTTTTTTTATTGGTTGTTTTTCCCAATTGAATCATTTCAATATTATGTTTTTTGAAAATATTCTTTACTTTATTCACATTCTTATTTTCAACTTCAAAAACAAAACCAGAGCTTTCTGAAAACAAAGCCTTGTCATTCCTTAAATTGCTAAAACCAATATCAATCTCAACTCCAATAGTGCCATCAGCATTTCCCCCTAAAATCATCTCAGAAACTGTTGCAACTAAACCACCATCGCTTATATCATGGCAGCTTAATAACAAGCCTTTATCAACAGAATCAATAACAGCATAAATCATATTTTTTTCTTTTTGAAAATCAATTTTTGGGACATTTTTTCCAACCTGTTTATTAATATCATAATAAACACTTCCACCTAATTCGTCTTTTCTTTCTCCAACCAAGAATAAAGCGCTGTTTTCTTTTTTTAGCTTCATTGTTATAGCTTTGGAATAATCATCCATAACTCCAACACAAGCTATTATCGGGCTTGGATCAATTGCCTTTCCCTTATTACTCTCATTATAAAAACTAACATTTCCTGAGACAATAGGAACTGGATTTTTTGTTTTGTAATAGTTAATTTTGCTGGCAGCATCTTTGATTCCCCTAACTGCTTCTTTAAAGTCATAGAACTCCTCTGGTTTTTCAGGATTTCCAAAGCATAAGCAATCAGTTAAAGCAGAAGGTATAGCGCCAATAGCTGCTATATTACGCATAGATTCTGCAACAGCATTTACAGCTCCTAAGTAAGGGTCAATCCTCCCATATTTTGGATTGTTATCAACAGCTAAAGCAATTCCATACTTGCCTTTTGCTTTAATTAATCCAGCATCTGCTTGTCCAGGCTCTATAATGCCAGTGCCCATAACATTTTTATCATAATGATTAAAGCACTTTGCTTTTGAAGCAACAGCAGGGTTTGAAAGAACTTTCAACAAAACATCATTGTAATCTTTTTTTTCTTTTATAATTGGCTCCTTAAAATTCCTTTTTGGTTTTTTAGCTGCCCTGTCATAACTTATTCCAGAAGTTACAGCTTTAATTGGAGCATTACAAACAACCTGGCCTTTGTGCTTAACAACATAATTTTTTTCATCTGTCACTTGCCCAATTACAACGGCTCTTGCATTCTTTGCAATATTAGATAATTCAAAATCCTTATTGTATATTTTCAATATAGTTGGAGTAAATTCCTTTGGACTTATCCAGGTAAATCTTTCTTGTGTCTCAGAACATGCTATGATATATGACGGTAAATCTTTCATAGAAACATGCACATTATCCAAATCAAGCTCGCAACCATAATCTGCCGCACTACACAACTCAGAACTAGCGCACATTATGCCACCAGCTCCCATATCCTTAAATCCTAACCCCACATTTTGTTTTTTAGCCTCATTAAAAACCTCATAAGTTGCTCTAATTAAAACATTTTTTAAAAAAGGATCTGGCACTTGCACTGCACCTCTGTTGCTTTCTTCTGCTTCTTCATCTAAAATTAAGGATGCGAAAGCAGCCCCTCCAAAACCAGAATTATCTGTAGGTTTTCCGACAATTATGATGTCATAGCCATCAGCATTCTTTGGAGCATAACTATGGATAATATCTTTCTCTTTCAAAATACCTAAACAAACAACATTTACCAGACAATTATCATCAAAGCTTTCATTAAAATAAACATCTCCAGCTAGATTTGGTATACCGACAGCATTTCCATAGCCTGCTATGCCATCAATAACCTCATTTGCAATATACTTTACCTTGTTTTTATTCTTTCCATCAGGATTTCCAAATCTTAATGGGTCTGCAGTACCAATAATCTTCGCTCCCATGCACAGAACATCTCTAAGAATTCCTCCAATGCCGGTAGCAGCCCCTTCATACGGCACAACCTGGCTAGGGTGGTTATGGCTTTCGTGGCTCATAACTATACCGTACTTTTCTCCATCTATTGTTCCTAACTCAACAACACCA
This sequence comes from Candidatus Woesearchaeota archaeon, assembly GCA_002686855.1. GTDB lineage: Archaea > Nanobdellota > Nanobdellia > Woesearchaeales > GW2011-AR4. Next base: position 18,812 of record NYYQ01000007.1, read on the forward strand.
GAATCTTCTATTGGCCCTAAAATAACATTGGGTGCTTTAGTTGGCAAAGTTTTAAGCACTTTTCTAGAGCTTTTATATGAACTATGCTCTGACCATTGTATGTTAAAAATATTCAGCTCTGTTAAGGTTGGATTTCTGCCGATTAACTTTACTATCTTTTTTGCCTCATTTGTTTTCAGAGAAATAGCATTTTTCTTCAGAAAATCCTGCAGCATTCTATTTGACATGCCTTTTACATCAACCAGCTCTGTATCAACCATCCCCATTTTCCTACACTATAATTGAATTTGAGGGTAGTTTATATATATTTTGGTAAGAATTTATCCCAAAAAAGAACTCAAATAATAAGCACCCAAAGCAGCAACCACTCCCAAAATAACACCTTTAACAATAACTTCTTTCTTTTCCTTTATGTAAATTGCAGCTACAAGCATAAAAACAAAAAGCAAAACTGCGAATAAAGTAAATAAATTGTCTTTATAGAATAAGCTTGTAAATGCAACTAAAGGGACTGCTCGTGCAATATGATGGTTTGCATTCTTAATTATAAAGGATAGAATTATTAAAATTGAAATTGCTATTAATAATTGATAAACAAAAGGCATGTATTCTCCAATAATAGCCCTTATTATAACAATAAAATAGAAAAGAATAGAGCCAAAAGCTAAAGAATCTCTTGCTATCTCCTTTTTCCAGTTCTTGTTCATATTTTTTTCTTATTTAGCTACTTATTTTAACTTTTTGGTTTTAAATTAATTACTACTTAAAAAATGTAACAAGTAGCAAGGTTTATAAGTTTAATATATATACCTAATATGATTTAAATGTGTAGTATTTGCGGGGTGTATATTTTACATAAAGAAGGGTTGCCAGATATAGCCGCTGCTCTTGAGACTTTAGGTCTTGAAAGAGAAGTAGCAGAAAAAATTGTAGAGAATGGTTCAGTAGCAGCAAGTGTTTTAGATTTTCATCTTTGTAATTCAACAAATAGGGGTTATGATAGTTCTGGTATTGTTACTTTTGATGGACAAAGTAATCAAACTCATAGAGATTTGGGTTCTGCTGAAGAAGTATATCACCATGATGATCCTGAGAAACATAGAAAAACATTAGAACAACTTGTTGGAAATATAGCCATAGGCCAGAATAGATACAGGACTTCTGGAATTATAGACACAGATAGTGTACAACCTTTTGAACCAATAGATGGAATAACTATAGCGCATAATGGGAATATTGTGAATCAAATTGATTTAAGAAGATTTTTTAGCGACCCATTTGTACAAAAAAAAGTCCCTTTACTTTCAACATCTGATAGCGAATTAATCAGAAATAGCTTGGTAGCATCTTATGGTTCAAAAATTCCAATTGATGAACTTGTAAGAAAGGCAATGATCGAAGATAGAGAATTTATAGGAGCATATTCAGTTGTCGCACTTATAAGAGACCAATTAATAGCTTTTAGAGATCCAAGGGCCTATTGGCCTTTGCATATGGCAAGATTAGGAAATTTAATTATTTTTAATTCTGAAGTTACTCCAATTCAAGAATTTATTAGAGCAACTGATTATAAGTTACGTAGATCTGATTTTTTAAGATCTGTTGAAAGAGGAGATATAGAAACTGTTTCTAACCGCACTATTACAACTTATACTAGAGCCCTGATGGAAGATGGAGTTGAAGTTAAGAAAAGGAGATGTACTATGGACTATATTTATCTTTTAATGCATAAAAACGAGCTTGTTATGCATTTTAGGAAAAGGTCTGGAGAGATTTTATGGGAACATTATGGTTTAAGTGGAGATAAAGAAGAATTTGTTGTTTCTCCTGTACCTCAATCAGGGACTTTTTATGCACATGGCATAAGAGATGCTTCTGGTCTTCATTATAAAAGAATAATAGAAAAAAGATCTAAAACCCATAAAGCATTTCTTGCAGCAACTCCTGAAGAAAGATTAGCAATGAAAGAAAAAAAATATAGGTTAAGGGAAACTTACAAGGGAATGAAAGTCATGCTTACTGATGATAGTGTTGTAAGGAATGATACATTATATTTTTTAATTAAGAAAATGAGGTTAAAAGAAGTTGAAGAATTACACCTCAGAATCGGATCTCCACCCATAAAGACTCCATGTTATAATGGTATGAGTACTCCAACTCGAAATGAATTACTTGCTCACCATCTAAATAGGGGCCAGATTGAAATGTATTTTGAATCTATATTTTATGGGGCAGATTATGATAGAGACACTATAATTTCAAAAATAAAAAAAGGGAAAACTGTTGAAAATATTGTCCAAGATAGTGTTATTGATAATCAAAACTATCTTAAAGACCCTAAAATGAGAGAAGTAGAAAAAGGAAAATTTAGCTTAAAATATAATACATTAAAGATGCTGAAAAGTGCGTTTAAAAGAGCAGACTTAAACCCAGATACAAGATGCTATGCTTGTATGATGCCAGGATGGAGCGGATATCCTAATAAATTTAAGCCTTATTTATCTGGGTTGAGTAAGGCTGCATAGTTTAACTACTTTCAAATAGTAAAACATAGAAAGGTTTATAAAGGCTGAATTCTTGATATTTGGTATGGAAAGAGAAGCTATTACATTACCAAAATTAACTATAGATCAATTAGTAGAATTAGGAGCCGACCATGATAGTATGGTTACTCCCACTAGTAGTATCTATGAAATTGATCCACTAGCAACACAACTAGGAACTAGAATTAAGGAAAAACTTAGTGATGGAACAATACAAGACAGAAAAAGACTCCTAAGAGTACTTCCAAGAATAGCTAATGAAGTGATTCAAAATGCAATTGAACATGGTAATGAGTTAGATCCTTCAAAACAAATTCATGCTTATTTTCTTTGGCAAGAGCATGGTTCTGGTAATGCATTGATGTATATTGCTGTACAAGATGAAGGCAAAGGCTTTGATGTAAATAGATATAGACTAAAAAATCCTAAACATGGTGGAGAAGCGCTGCCTTGGGCAAGAGAAATGTTTGATCATATTTATAATTTTGGAGATCCTGCAGTTTACATGGCTCAAGTCATAAGAAGAGATGGTGCAAAACCAATTGTAGTGGAAAAAGGTAGCTAAATAACCTCCCCAACCAGATAAATAGAGCCAGCAACAACAACTAAATCTCTTTTCCCTGCATTTTTTTTTGCATATTCTAAAGCTTTTTTTGAATTTTTAATAATAATTGAATTTTTAAAATATTTTTTTATATCTTTTATTTTGGCTGCTCTTTCATTATTTGCTTCTGTCAATATAATTTTATCCGCTTTTATTATCTTTGATATAGCTTTAACATCTTTATCTTTAGAAAAACCCAAAACCGCAATTAACTTATTGTATCTTAGATTTTTTAATTCATGAAATAAACCCCTAAATCCAGCTGGATTATGGGCAACATCAATCAACACATTCTTCCTCAATTCAAACCTTCCAGGCCATTTTACATTCTTTAATCCATTTTTTATATCCTTTTTATTAATTTTAATTCTTTTATTTTCATTTAGAATTTCCAATGCTTTTATTGCAATTGCTGCATTTATTAATTGAAAATTTCCTTTCAGGCCTGATTTTATATTTTCATCATTGTTTTTTTCATTTATTGATGTTTTTTCATTTTTTAATGGCGCCATTATTCTTGAATTTTTTTTAATGGCTATTTTTTTATTGTTTTCAAAGCAACACCTTTTGCTCCTGTTACAACCGGAACATTATTTTTTATTATTCCTGCTTTCTCATAGGCAATCTTTCTTAAACTATTGCCTAAAAACTTCTTATGCTCATGCGCAACATTGGTTATGATTGAAATCAACGGTCTAATAACATTAGTCGAGTCCAGTCTTCCACCCATTCCCGTCTCCAAAACAACAAAATCAACCTTTTTATCATAAAAATAAAGAAACATCATAGAGGTTGTTATCTCAAAAAAACTTTGGTTTGTAGCATGTTTTTTAACTTTAAGATAATATTCAACTATCTCTTTGTCAGTAATTAATTTATCATTTATCCTGATCCTTTCATTGAATTTCTTTAAATGGGGGCTTGTATACATCCCAACATTATATCCAGCCTCTTGCAGTATAGAAGAGATCATAGCGCAAACAGAACCCTTTCCATTAGTCCCAGCAACATGAATGTACTTTAGCTTTTTTTCTGGATTGCCTAATTTCTTAAGAAGTAACTTCATATTTTTTAATCCTAATTTAAACTTCCATTCAGGCATACCATAAAGTTCTTCCAACACTTTGTTATAGTTCATAAGGAAAAGCAAACGTAAAGAAATTATAAATCTATTGATATTCTCAAATATTGAAAACCAAAAACCTTAAAAAACAAATTTATTTTCTTGATATTTATGCCAAAACCAGAAACATTAGAAGAACAACCATGTGCTTTTTGTCACAAGAAAACTTTGTCCCTAACAGAAGAGAATATAGAAATTCCTTATTTTGGAAAGGTAGCTTTATTCTCAATGACATGCTCTAACTGCAAATATCATAAATCTGATATAGAGGCTTTGGAAAAAAAAGAGCCATCTAAATACACTTTTGAGATTTCCTTAGAAAAGGATATGAAAGTCAGAATAGTAAAAAGCTCAGAAGCCACAGTTAAAATTCCCCATATAACAACTATTAGCCCGGGACCAGCTTCCCAGGGATTTATAACAAACATAGAAGGAATATTAAACAGAGTTAAGCATCAGCTGGAAAGCGCAAGAGATGATTCTGAAGATAATTCAGATAAGAAAAAAGCAAAAAACTTGTTAAAGAAAATAACAAGAATAATGTGGGGCCAGGAAAAACAAAAGATAATTTTAGAGGATCCTTCCGGTAATAGCGCAATAATATCAGATAAAGCTGAGAAAACTAAATTAAAAGTAAAAAAATAATTATGATGTTGCAGCTTCAACAGTTTCTTTCTCAAGACCAGCTTCCTTTCTTAGAGTGTCTGCCATGTCAGTTTTCTCCCATGTAAACTCGGACTCTGCAGATTGACTCCTTCCCTATAACTTAATTAGTTAGCTAGTATACATACTTTATGGGAGAAAAAGTCAGATTGTGCAGGTTTCAAAATGATGAAGATTTATGGTAGATTGTTTCCCAATATTATCTGTGCAACAAAGCAATGAAAAAAGTCTTTTAAAATAATGTTAGCATTAATTAGTGATTACTATTGGAAAACCTTTTAAAACCAATATATATCCTAATAATTATGGAGTTAGAAAGGATAGTGCATAACATTAACTGGGAAGAAATTCACTCACATACTTCTGCAGATTTTGATTCAGATTCATTATTCGGAGAAGAACCCAAAGAATATAATGGATTTAAAAAATCTCTAAAAACTTTAGATGCTGGTTTGTTTAAAAGAAGCAAATTATATAGAATATTGAATGATGCCTTTGATGAAGACATAAATTTTTCTTTAGAAAGAGATGGGGTTTTTGAAGTTACATCCGGTTCAAATAAAATAGGAACACTTACTTTTAGTGATGTGGGTTATGAAGTGAATTACTTAGGACTGATTGGACCTGAACAAGAAGCAACTAGTTCTCATTGCGCTAAAGACGTTGATACTGATGAGACTCCTTTTGCTTTAAATGATATATATTCGATGGCTGTTCTGCATTTTAATCTAAAAAAACTTGGAAAAATTTCAGATTTTAAAACTCAAGAAAAAATCTTAGATGTTTTTGATAGTTCTCGGGAAATAAGTGCATTTTATGCTAATGACCTAGTAAATTTAGCTAAAATTGCAGAAAACGTTGGTACTGAAACATTTAGCGAAATAGTTACCGGGTTAGGGGAATATATTGCTTCTGATTGGGCAGTTTATTCCCTATACCAGGTGACGAGTCCTGAAAATTATTTTGGTTCACATTTCGATCTTGAAAATTTAGACTGGGATTTACTAGTCAAAGTAGCTACATTGCCAGATAGGATTCAAGGAAGTCAAATGAATCTAAAAAATCCAGTTGAAGTAAACCATCCTGAATTAAATGAAGATGATTCACCTGCATTTACTCCTTTAGAAATAATTCTCAATTTGAATGATTTAAAGGATATGCCATCTGAAATAAGAAACAGATCTATAGAAATTTTTAGAAATTTTTTAGAAAGAGATTTTTATAAACAGACTTTCTATCAAGGCTTTTCTTATTTTATGAAACAAAGATTAAATCTAGATAATGAGGTAATATTGTCTGGCTATCTTGATTTTATAGAAGGATTAACTAAATATGAAAATTCCAAGATTGAGCCAATACTCACTGCACTTTATAATAATCCAAGAACAATAAATATAATTAAGTCATTAAGTGAAGAATTTGAACCGGAAACACATCAGGAAAAAATTGATGAATGTCTTTCTTTATTGACAAGCCATGATTTCGCCAATAAACTTATCTTCTTAGATGAAAATTTATCTTTTAATTATGAATCTCCTACGGATAAATTAGATTATATTATTGCATGTATTCAAAGTGCGGTAAGAGATCCAGATATATCTGAAGATGATCCAATTAATTATCCTGACAAAATTTTAAGATTCATTGGTGAAGCTAAGAAATACGGGCCAAATGTTACTAGAACTTTATTATCCTGCCTTTATTCAGATAGAAGGACTATGGAGGCAAATGATTTTTTACAACAATATGTTACTAGCGAGGATGTCAATATTTCAATAAAAGCAACAGATTTATTTAAAGCACTTGGTGAAAAAAGTAAGAATAAAGATGAAAAATGGAATTTTGTTTTAGGTAAATTGAGATCAACTGATAAAGGACTTTCTGAAGAAGATTTGGATTATCTTATAATTAAATGCAAATTTATTAATAAGGGTTTTGAGGGCTTAATTGGTAATGATGGAGAAGGGATTAGTTCAATCAGACGCGTTTTATCTGAACAACTTGGAGCTAAGTATGCTGGAGGCAAATTGGTTGAATTGCCATATTACGATTTATTTGGATTGACAATCGCAACTGGACAAGTTATAAATGAATTTGATAAAAATGTAAATTATTTAATGGGGCAAGCAATAAAATACGGTTCAATACCTAACTTTTTAAGAAAAGATCCTAATGCATCAAGAGTTATTGGGATGTTAGAAGATCATGGGTATGATCCTTCTTTTTTTGTAAGCAGCGGAACATTAATTAATTTTAGCAAGAGGACAGATGGGCATGCAAGACGATGGGAAGATTCCCTCAAAAGCCTGGTGTCTCTTTATACAGGAGAAAATGGAGAAGATCCAAAAGTTTCTATCCATAAATTTTCCCCAAAAACTGCCTTAAGGGCGATTTCAGAAAGTTATCCTGCTGCCTTGCGTGGAGATAAGGATGCTGCTAAAAAAGTAGTCAATTACTTTTTAAGTGAAGTAAATAAAAGGATAGAAAAAATTGGAAGAACTCCAGCATTAGAAGAAGTTACCGATAGGTTTGATGGATTGCTTGGCCAGATCGATGGGATTAACTTAGAATTATCAGAACACATTGAAGCAAGAATTTGGGAACGAAATGTTCCTGAATGCTTTTATGATAATCACAGATTGAGTTGCTGTGTTTTTTTCCCAAAAGGTGCAGAAAAATATAGCATACCTCTTATGACTATGGATCCACAAACCAGCATAATAGAATATTGGGTAGGGGGAATGGATGAATTTGCAGGTGTTTCTACTCTATTTGCAGGAAAAAATAAAACATTGTTGATGGACACTTGGGAAGCTGGCGAAGCTGTCTATTCTGTTTTGAGCAGTAAACAAACCAGGAAATTTGCATTAGATTCAATAGTTCTTGCTACAGACAGGGCAATTGTGGGTCCTTCTGAAGATAAAACTTTAATAATTCATAATTGCACCTATGGAAGACCATTAGAATTAGTTGCTTATGTTAGGGAACTTTCTTCAAGGTCAGATTCGATAAGGTTTGAAGAAAAAAGGCATTTTGAATTAGTAGATGGAAATGGAATTGCATTAAAAAATTCCCAATCAGAAAGAGAAACTCATGGCTCAGGAGCTTTTAGGTCAAAAAAAATGATAGGCCACATTCCAGTATTTGCAGTAAATGTAGGAATGTACAAGCAAGAATTCTTGCCTAATGTCAGGAAAAAAGCTGCATAATTAAATAAAATAAAAAAATTATTTGACAGCTTTCTTTAATTCATCAACTTTGTCTACGGACTCTGCTCAATGAAATTTCAAAATTTTACTCAAAATTATCTTATTATACAAATAAGTAAACTTTGCTTAAAAATTTGGTATAACAAACGTAATACAAAACTGCAAGAAGAAGTCAATTTTTCAAACGGAAAATAAAAAAAATTAAGCCTTTACCTCGGACTCAATCTCTTTCTTGACGGCAGTTTGCTCAAGCCCTGCCTCTTTGCGCAGGGTGTCTGCCATATCTGTTTTCTCCCAGGTAAAGTCCTTATCTTCCCTGCCAAAATGCCCATAAGCTGCAGTCTTTTGGAAAATGGGTCTTTTAAGGTCCAGATTTTTTACAATAGCTTTTGGCCTTAGGTCAAATACTTTGTTAACAGCCTCAACAATTTTTTCTTCCTTGACTTTTGAGGTTCCGAAAGTGTCTACGTTAACGGAAGTTGGTTTTGAGATTCCAATAGAATAACTTAGCTGGACTTCACACTTTTCTGCGAGATCTGCTGCCACAACATTTTTTGCTACATACCTTGCCATGTATGCGCCAGACCTGTCAACTTTTGATGAATCCTTTCCTGAGAAAGCCCCACCACCATGCCTTCCAAGGCCTCCGTAAGTATCTACAACAATTTTCCTTCCTGTAAGTCCAGAATCACCGTGCGGACCGCCAATAACAAATTTTCCGGTTGCATTTATGTAAATTTTTGTATTGTCATCAATCCAATCTCCGCAAACATCATCTATGACTTTTTCCCTTATTTCCTCTCTCAATTCTTCTTCAGAAACTGTCTCAAGGTGTTGTTGAGCTATAACAATGGCAGTAATTTTTTTTGGCTTGCCATCCTCATACTTAACAGAAACTTGGGATTTTCCATCAGGACCAAGTTGCTTAATAGCTCCAGACCTTCTTACTTCTGCAAGCTTTGCAGTTAATTTGTGAGCCATGATAATCGGGAATGGCATAAGCTCAGGAGTTTCCTTGCATGCAAAACCAAACATCATTCCCTGGTCACCAGCTCCCTGATCAAGATCATCTCCAGAGCCTTCATCCACTCCCTGAGCAATATCAGCAGATTGTTCGTGCAAAGCGCTCCATACTCCACAGTCTTCATGATGAATTCCAAACCTAGCATCAGTATAGCCAATTTTTTCCAAAGTTTTTCTTACTAATTTTTGTATGTCAACATAAGCTTTGGTTCTTGCTTCTCCTGCAACATGCACTGAGCCAGTAGTAGTTAAGCATTCAGCTGCGCATCTTGATTCTGGGTCTTGTCTTAACATTTCATCAAGAATAGCATCACTTATCTGGTCACAAATCTTATCCGGATGACCTTCTGTCACACTTTCAGATGTAAAAAATTCAACTTTTACCATTTTACCGCACCTCAACTTATTTTTTTGTTAATCCTTTTTTATTATAAATTTCTATTTTTGAAAGTATAATCCCGCATATTATTAATAAGTTACTGTTAAAAATATTCCGAAAGGAATAAATACTATAGATTTATTCCGGTCATTATGCCATACGAATTAAGTGAAATTAAGAAAATAAGGAAGAATTTAGGATTAACACAGTCACAACTATCAAAAAAAGCCAATGTTTCTCAAAGCCTAATAGCTAAAATAGAATCAGGAAAAATTGACCCAACATTTACAAAAACAAAGAAAATATTCCAGACTTTAAATGATATGGAAAAGAAAGAGGAAATAAAAGCAGAAGAAGCCATGAATAAAAAAATTATCAGTGTAGATCCAAATGAAGATATTAAAAATTCTATAAGCAAAATGAAGAAATTTAATATTTCCCAGATGCCTGTTATTGACAACAATAAGGCAATCGGTTTAATATCCGAATCAACCTTGTTAGACTCATTAATGGATAAGAAAGGAAAGAAAGTAGAGGACATCATGGAAGAAGCCCCTCCAACAATCTCAAAAACAGCATCTATTCAAATAATCTCAAGCTTATTGCACCATTACCCAATGGTTTTAGTCTCAGAATCTGGCAAATTAATTGGCTTGATAACAAAAGCTGATTTACTGGGGAAGTTGTATAGGAGTTAACTCAAATCTCCAACCTTCCCAAACCCATACAACTTATCACCAACAACAACAGCTTTAAAATTCCTTAAATTATTCTTCAAAAAAGGACTTAAAACTTTCTCTTTCATGATATCACTGCCTTCTGTAACTAAATTAAAAGAAGGCAATACAATCAAATTCTTCCTTTTCCATTTCCCAATTAAAAAGGCTTTAAACAACTCTACCCTGGGACCTTCTTTAATAGAAACAGCAGGGTGCTCATGACCAATTATAATCGTAGATACATCTTTCAAAAGATTTTTATCAGGGATTTTATCCCCATGAATTATCAGAATATTATTTTTTTCGTTTTTTAATAATTTTTTTCCAATTGTTTCTTTTTCCAATGTTAATTTTTCAATGATTTTCAATGATTTTAGGCTTAATTGTTTTTTTTGAAATTTTTTTATTGACTTATCTTTATTATTGGATTTACTGATTATTGATAAATTTTTTATTGATTTTCCTTTATTGGAATTTTTAATTATTGGCTCAATAACAAAGCCATCCACAACGTTAACATCCCTTTTCTTTGCTATAGGACCTAATATAGTATCATGATTGCCTTTAATCAATACAATTTCCTTACAATGCTGCCTCAAATAATCCAATAACCTCAAGGTATGCCTCCATTCCTGCTCAGAAATCCTGCCAAATTCGTGCTTTAAGTCTCCATTAATAATGATTTTTTCAATACTTATGGAGTTGGTGCCGGATTTAATCCGAGCATTTTTTCCTTTTAATCTGGAAAATATACAATCTAGTCTTTTAATTACCTCAGGAAAATGGAATCTAGGGACCATAACACCTTGCTTATTCAACATTTCTTCATAACCAATATGGAAATCTGAAAAAATCAGGCAATTATTCACATATACTCCAAGATCTATAAGTTCAATATCATCAAAAAGCTTCATAAGAAAAAGAATTTTTTAGAGATATAAATATATTATTAATTAAAAAAGAAAAAAAAGAAAAAAATATCCTTATTCAGGATTTTGTCCCATTACCCAAATTTCCTTCAAAGCAACAACTAGTGTTGCAGGGACAACAAAGGCCATTATTTGTCCTAAGACATTTTGTAGGTATACACCTACCTGACCAATTGTTAATCTTTCTAGGGCTCCAGGTGCCATTGAACTGACAATTACTAATACTGTAGCTACAAGTAGGAATTCTTTTGTCTCTTTACCAGTTACATTTAGGTATCCGACTACCAAACCTAACAAAACCAGTAAGGATACTAACCATACTGCATTAGCTCCTATAGCATCAGATGCCAGGCCAAGCACAATTGCAATTATTACTCCTCCAATGAAAGAGTAATGACCTATTTTTTGTTCCACTTGGTTTCACCTCCAAAGTATTTTTTTATTATGTTGCCTATAATTGGCATTGATAATCAACTAATTGATTGCCAACTATATAAATGTTTCGGTCATTGATTATCAATAATAGTAATCTTTATATATAACCAATGGTTGTGTACTCTCTATTGCCATATCAGGAGTATAATAAGATGTTTAACCGGGAAACTCAGAATAAAATAATCGATTTCATTAAGACAAGCCCAATAGGAGTTACTTCTACTGAAATTGCAAAATCAATTGGTCTTAACCGCATGACCATGACAAAATACCTTGCAATTATTAAAGAAAAGGCCCTAATTGACTTTAAACAGTTTGGAATGTCTAAATTGTGGTATATTCCAGTAAATCTCAGCAAAGAGAGCTTTTTAAGCAAAATAATGGATTATATGGCTAAAAATTTGCCTAAAGAACAGCTTAAAGGCATTTCAGAGAAGGTTGGAATAAGCCTTGGAGAAGAGATTAATAAGATGTATCTGCAGTTTTATGGCGCTAAAAAATTAAGTTTTGACCAGATATGCAGTACATATGAAGAAATTGGAAAAAAGCTAGGCGGCAATTTTAAAATAACTTCACAACCAGAAAAGATCTCTGTAGAGATTACACAGTCACCATTTGAAGAGAAAAATATACTGATAATGAATAAAATACTATCTGCGGTTTTTACAAAGATAGCTTCCTTAAACTTAGGTTATGCTCGCGCTTTAGTTTCAGAGCCAGAAAAAGAAGAAAATGCCGTTATCGAAGTGTTTTTGAAGAAGTGAGATAAAGAATAATATAAGATTGTATTTTATGGTTGGATGATAATTAGGTCAACTCCTCAAGAGATCTTGGAATAAAAGCTCGTACAATTTCCTTTCTGCATTAGCTGCCCTCCGACTATCTAATAGGATCAGTGATTCATCTAATTCTTCTGCAACTTCTTCATCTAAATGTGAGTTCCAGTATAGAGCCCTATTTCCATCTGTTCCAGGAGTAGTTGCAAACAAATGATCTGCTCCGCCAATAGGTAAAACTATGTGCCCGGGTAAGGTCACTGAATTTGGATAAGAGATAAGTGTTCCTGTCTTCTCTGAACTACCTACTCCATATATAATTCCAACTTGAGGTTCCCTCTCCTTTCCGGCAAATTTCCCTAAATACCGATTTCCAGTCCATAATGCAACTCCTAATGGAGTCTCAAGACCATAAATATTACCCTCGGCATTTAGTTCACTCTGGAACTCAGCATACTCCTTTCGACTAACACCCGCAAAAGCCAAGGCTTCTGACCCTTGATCAATATTACACCTCATACTTCTTACAGTTGCTTTTTTGATATCTGGCACCCCATTTTTGTCTCGAGCAACTAGAATCAAACCAGCACGATTCCTGGAAGGGTCATTATTAACAACAGATTCAACAGTATCTTCCAAATCATCCATTCTTACTTGACCGGTTATAGTAGCAGGAGCACTGTATAATCCTTCTCTTAGAGATACGTCAAACTTATCACTACAATTACCTGGGTAAGTAGTTGTTACCATCGCCTGATGCCCATAAAAAATATGCTGCTGTGCATCAGAACCGGCTGCTAATACTACAACGTACGGGATAGATTGTCCCTTTACTATGCTAGACCTCTTGAATGCTATAGATACTGGATTGTTTGCTCCTACCATTTTCAATATCTTGAAAGGTCAAAGGTTTTCTTTATAAACTTTTCTATCTTTATCTTCTAAAAAGTAGTGAAATATATGGCCTAATTTATCTTCTAAAAAGTAGTAAAAAAATACTAAAATAACTAACCCAAAATAACCGAAAAACAATAGAAAAATTTAAAAACAAGGTTAAAATCTACTAGATACTCAGTCTAATAATTAAAATGGAATACAATAAATTTGAACATGCAAGGATTGTAGGATCAAGAGCATTGCAAATTTCGCAAGGAGCTCCTTTACTAATCAAACTTTCTGAAAAAGACCTTGAGCGGATAGGCTACAATACTTTAGAGATAGCAAAAATGGAATTCAAGGAAGGCCTTATTCCTATAACTATAAAAAGAAGGCAAAGTGAAGACAAAAAACAGGAAAAGTGATTTCTATGGGACGTATTAAAACAGTTTTGGTTAAAAGAGTTACAAAGCAGTTAGTAAAAGAACACGCAGATGAATTTAGCGAAGATTTTACCAAGAACAAGGAAGTTCTAGCAAAATATGCTAAAATAGAATCTCCAAAATTAAGAAATGTTGTTGCTGGTTATGTTTCAAGACTTATTAAGCAAGCAAAAGAAGGCAAAGTAAGAAGAAGCATCCACAAAGAAGATATTTCTAGGTTTTATTAGTGAATTTTTCTTCCAGTTTTTTCTCAACTATACCAGGAACTAAACCATTTAATTTACTGCCAAACATTGCCATTTCCTTTACAATGCTTGAGTTTAAATAAACATAATGCTCTTTAGTCATGATGAAGATTGTTTCAATCTGGTCATCTACAACCCTGTTCATCAATGCTCTCTGGAATTCGAAATCAAAATCTGAAACAGCTCTTAGGCCTCTGATTATTATTTTTGAGTTTTTGCTTTTTACATAATCCAGCAATAAGCCAGAAAAAAAATCAATCTCTATATTTTTCGAGTCTTTCGTGCTTTCTTTTAACATCTCTAGCCTTTCTTCTGTTGTAAAAGTAGGCTCTTTTCCAGGATTGTCTCCTATTGCAACTACCACCTTATCAAATATCTTCAAAGCTCGTTTAATCACATCAATATGCCCATTAGTTACAGGGTCAAAGCTTCCTGGATAAACTGCGGTTTTCATAAGCTAAGGTATTAGTTATTGGTTTTTAAGGGTTTTTATCTTATACTGTTAAGAATTGAGATTATATCCTTAACTTGTTTCTTGGAATGATCTAAATCTTTGCTGTTATCAACAACAAAACCAGCCCTTTTTATTTTCCCTCTTAATGGCATCTGAGATTTAATTATCTGCTCAATCTCTTTTTTTGAATATTTTTTATTTTTTAATAATCGTTTTATTTGTTCTTTTTTACTGCATTTAACCACAATTATTTTATCAACCAGCTTTTGCGCTTTAGCTTCTATAAGCAATGGAGCATCAATTATTATTTTATTTTTATTTTTTATTTTTAATAAGTTTTTTTCATTAATTTTTTTATTCATTGTTTTTCTCTTATAATGTTTTTTTATTTTATTGATTTCTTTTTTTATTGATTTTATTATAATTGGGTGTGTTATTACATTTAATCTCTTTAATTTCTTATAATCCTTAAAAACAATTTTTTTAATTTTATCCCTGTTTAATGTTTTAAATTCTTCTAAAATTTTTTTCCTCAATGGTTTTTCATTTTCATACAAACCATGATATAATTTATCTGCATTAATGACCCTAAAACCATGTTTCTTAAACATATTTGCAACAGTTGTTTTTCCTGATCCAAAGCTTCCTGTTATTCCGATTATCATTTTTCCTCAATAATTAGATTTCTTTCATGCCAAATAGTTCTTATTTTTACTGATAAAAAGCTTAACAAAAAACCTCAAAAAGTGTTTTTCATTTTCCCATAATTGGGATGTTTCTAGGCTCCTGTAATAAGCTTTTCTGGTTTTGTAAGGTATATTTAACATAGGGTAGTTTCCATGAAATAAAACAAAATTTACCAATAATCTGCTTATTCTTCCATTTCCATCTGTAAAAGCATGGATAGTTACAAATTTTAAATGCACTAAGGCAGCAAATTCAACAGGATTATAATTATCTTTATTTTTATTATACCATTTAATAAAATCCCTTAACAGTTCATCTAAATTTTCTGGATGGGGAAAGCTTACTCTGCTTCCAGTTACCATGATTTTATGCAGCCTTATTTTTCCTGCTATATCCGATTGTGATTGCTTAAAAATTAATGAATGCAGGTTGCAAATATTTCTGAGAGTGAGATTTTTTAAGTTCATCATTTCCCTGAAAGCCAGTTCATAACCTTCAGTTTCCCTTACATCGTTAATTGGCTTGTTTTTAGGAGTAATTCCGTACAAAAATAAATCTGCAGTATCCCTATAAGAAAGAGAGCTTCCTTCTATTTTGTTGGAATCATAAATAAATTCTATTTTAAAAGAATCAAGAAATTGTTTTTTTGTTTTTTTAGGCAGGTTTTTTAGCTCTTTTGCATAATTTTTCTTGATTTTAATTAATTGGGATTTCCATTTATCCTGCATGACTTTAATTTCTATATCCTTGATTAGCTTGTCTATGTTATCAGGCTTAGTTCTGCCTAAATACTTGCTTATTCCCTTTACTTTATTGCCTACTTTGTATCTATGTTCTAAGTAATAATAATGCTTATTATTGATTTTTCTTCTTTTTATAACTGCCATATTGTATAGTTACCCTTACTTTTTTATAAATTTTACTGTTTTTTGCAGAAAGTAGGGGTAAGTTTTTGATATTATTCATTTCTTTAAACTAATCTTAGCCAAAACATTCTTATGCATCCTTCTCAAAAACTCTACACGATCTTCTATTTTCAAAATATCTGTTATTCCCTGAGCAACTAAGTTAAATGCAAAAGGGCTTGGTATTGTTGTATTTATTTCTTTGATTATAATATTCTTTTTTTCTATGCCATCAATAACTTTTTGCGCGTTTTCTATGTCCATCAAATCCTCCAAAACCTCTCTTCTTGCTTCCTTTAAGATTGAAAAATCCGGGCTTATTCTTTTAACAGCATTTATTAAGATTTGTGATGAAACTTGCTGCCTTCCAACTCTTTTAGTTCTTCCTTTATAGGTTCTTAAGATCATCAAAGCTCTCATGGCGCAATGCCTAAACCTTCTTTTCAGGACTTCTGATTTGTCCAATGCCAGGTCTAACACTTTCTTGAAATCTTTTGATTTGATAAGCTTAAAAGCATGCATCACGTTTACCTGCTTCTCGGAAGCGATATAAAATCCATTATCGCTTATTCCTATCTCGACATCTCTATGTTGGGTTCTTGATATAGCAAAACCAACTGCTCTGGATAAGCAGTCATTTACTCTTCTGCCATATAAGGTATGGAAAATTGTATGCTTAATGCCTTTGTCATTTGTGTAATGCTCTATTATAATCCTGCTATGGCTTGGAATTTCAGCATAATTAAACTGCTCAAAAAAATAATTATAGATTGATTCAGCAGCATTTTTATCAACATAAACATAGCTGTTAATAAAATCAATAATTTCCTTTTTGCTTTTTCCAGCGCAAAACTTTTCATTCAATAGCTTTCTAAACCTTCCAATTTCTGAAGCCAAATCAAAGCTTAATGGCAGCATCTCTGAGAACCATGATGGAACCGTAGGAGGCCTATTAACAGAAGCGTTTACTTGCGCTGTCATTCCTCTGGCAAACTTAAACTGGTAAGTATTGCCTCCTAAGACAAAAACGTCTCCAGGCCTTAATCTTTCCAGGAAAGCTTCTTCTATTGTGCCTACAACTTGGTCACGTATCTTTACCAAAACAGATGTTTCGTCCGGTATGGTGCCAATATTAGTCATGTAAAGAACTCTTGCTAATTTTCCTCTTTTTCCGATCATATCCGTTTCTTCATCATGCCATATCTTCGCGTAGATATGCCTGTCTTCTAAAGAACTATATTTTCCGGTTAAATAATCTATAACATCATTAAAATCTTTTTTTGTTAGATTGTGATAGCAATATGAATTTTTTATTAATGTAAACAGGTCTTTTTTAAGGATTCTATCTTGGATTGCTATGCCATAAATTTGTTGGGCCAAAACATCTAAAGCATTTGTTGGAATATGGATTTTGTCAATTTTCTTTTCTATAGCGCTCTTTAGTAAAACAGCGCATTCTACTAGGTCATCCCTGTCTAAAACAATGATCCTTCCCTTTGTTGTATCATGCAGTTTATGTCCGGATCTTCCAATCCTTTGTAAGGCTCTGGCAACCGATTTTGGACTTCCTAAACAAATTACCAGGTCAATGAAGCCTATGTCTATGCCCAATTCTAAGGAAGTTGAGCAAACAACAACTTTTATTTTTCCTTCTCTTAGGCTGTTTTCTAAGGTTTGCCTATGAGTTTTAGATAAAGAGCCGTGATGAGCGCCTATGTTGCTTTCATTGTACAATTTTGGAAAGTTGTCTTTCAAATTGTGGACTACTCTTTCTGTAGCAGATCTGGTGTTTGTGAAAACCAAAGTCGTTTTGTGGCTTTGAATTAAGTGATGCATCAACTCGTACAGGGCATCGTGCATATTTTTATGTTCGGTGTCTATTAGATCAGATACAGGACTTAGAACTTTAAGATCCAATTTCTTTATGAATTGAACGTCAACAATTTTGCAAGGTCTTAGGGCTTTTTTTTCATAGCCCACTAAATATTTTGCGATATCTTCCAAGGGCGCTATAGTAGCTGATAAACCAACCCGCGTCATTCCTTGAGAAAGCATTTGCAACCTTTCTAAGCTTAAAGACAGGTAAGTACCTCTTTTATTCTCAGCTAAGGCATGAATTTCATCAACAATGCACCATTGAACATCTTTTAAATTATCAACAAATTTTATTGAAGATAAAACTATAGCCAAACTTTCAGGTGTTGTGATTAAGATGTGTGGAGGCTTTTTCAGCATCTTTGCTTTTTCAGAAGTGTTGGTGTCTCCTGTTCGTACCGCTACCCTAATGCCTGTTTCTTTTTTTATCAGATCTTCCATTTGTTTTAGAGGTTCCAGCAGATTAACTCGAATATCTGAACTTAACGCTCTTAATGGAGAGATGTATACGCAATAGATCTTATCTTCCAGAATTCCTTTTTGGGAGGAATCTATTAATTCATTTAAAATTGATAAGAACGCTGTTAGGGTTTTTCCAGAACCAGTTGGGGAAGAAATCAAAATATTTTCTCTGGAATGGATGGGCATTACTCCGTATTGTTGTGGAACTGAGAAATCCTTGAAAGTATTAAAGAACCATTTCCTAACCGTTGGATTTAGTATTTTGGTTATCTGTTCTGTTTTGTAGGGCTTTTCCATTCGTGTTATCATTTTAATTACTCATATTTTTCAAATGCGGGGTATTTATTTTCTATATTGTAAAGATATATTCGTAGCTAAATTGTTTACTATGTGAAATAGAATTGGTATATAAATCTTATTCGAGAATGTCCAGTGCTTCTTTTTTTATGTTTAGGTCGTCTTTAGTATCAAGACTGGATTTCCTGGAATTTTTCATGACAGAAAGAAATTTCCGAAGGAAGGTTTTATTCTATTTTTGGAGAGAGAAAACAACATCTTTATAAACAAAAACTTATTTCTTGTTACTGCGCTAACAAAGTTAGCCATTCTATTGCCGCAAGGCAAGAAAAAACTCAATTTAAAAATTTTCAATAGAATGGATTCAATTAAAAAATAAATCAATAAAATTTTTCAATAATAAAATATAATTAAAAAAACAATAAAATGGGAACAATTTATGACTGCGATCCAGCTGAACTTATAGAAAAAGCATCTGGAGAATTGAAAAAGGTTGAGGCAGTAAAAGCGCCAACATGGGCAGTTTTTGTAAAAACTGGTGTCCATAAGGAAAGGCCGCCTTTTAGGAATGACTGGTGGCACACAAGAACAGCTTCTGTTTTAAGGCAGGTTTACATTAAAGGTCCAATTGGAGTTTCAAAATTAAGAAATAAATACGGCGGAAAGAAAAACAGAGGGGTGAAAAAATCACATTTCTATAAAGGTTCTGGAAGTATTATAAGAAAAATCCTGCAGCAGCTGGAAAAAGCAGGTTTTGTTAAAAAAGAAGATTCTGGAGTGCATAAGGGAAAAGTAATAACAAAAGAAGGAAAACAATTTTTAGATAGTATTGCATCAACAATATCAATTCAAATTCAAACACCAAAAAAGGAAGCAAAACCAGCTAAAGAGAAAGCGGCTAAGGAAGAAACAAAGCCAATTAAAGAAAAACAAGAAAAGAAAAAAGAAATAAGCCAAAAAACAAAAATCGAAATAAAAGAAAAAACAATAAAAGAAACCAAAGAAGAAGAAGCAAAAACTGAGCCTGAGAAAAAACAATAAAATGAATGAATTAGAAGAAATAAAAAGAAAAAAATTGGAAATGCTAAAGCAACAGCAAGCAGAAAGTATGCAGCAACAGGCACAAGAACAGCAGCAATTGCAGCAACAAATCCAGCAATTAGAAGCAATTGTAAAACAGGCTTTGACAAAAGAAGCACTAGAAAGATATGGAAATCTAAAATCGGCTTTTCCTGAGAAAGCTGTTCAGCTTTTGGTTATTTTAGTGCAAGCATTGCAGTCAGGACAAATAAAAAACATTGATGATAATGCATTGAAGGAAATCTTAAAAAAATTAACTCCGGAAAAAAAGGATTTTAAGATAAAAAGAGTATAAAACCAACGGAGTTGGTGCCAAAAATATGGGGTATTTTTCAGTATGTCACGGTATAAACATCCAAGCAGAAAGAAAAGATTGAACAAGCATAGATTGCAAACTAGATGGGCTCCTTTCTGGACAGTTCCCAAGATTTACGGAAAATCAAGAAAAGTCCATCCAGGAAGACATACAAAGAAAAAGAGAAGCTGGAGAAGGACAAGAACTAAGGCTTAAAGCCAATAAAAAATAATTATTTTTGACAATTAAAATCTTTAAATTGTAAATAAAATTAATGATTGAAAATGGCAAAGAAAGAAGCAGCACCAAAAACTGTACTAGAAAGAATTTATAATGTTCCTTTAAGAAGAGAGTACCTTAAGGCTCCTAACTGGAAAAGAACTCCTAAAGCAGTCAAAGCTCTAAGGCAGTTTATCTCTAAACATATGAAATCAGATAATGTTATTATTGGAAGATATGCTAATCTGCATCTTTGGAAGCACGGAATAAAAAATCCCCCCCATCACATTAAAGTTAATGCAGTTAAAGACGAGAAGGGAAAGGTTACTGCAGAGCTTGTTGACCTTTCTGGAAAAGCAAAGAGAGAGCTGGAAAAGCAAAAAGAAGTTGATAAGAAAAAAGAAGAGATAGAAAAGCAGAAAGAGGCAGAAGAAAAAGCTAAAAAAGAAGCAGAGAAAAAGAAATCTGAAGAAGAAAAGAAAGCAGAAGAAGCAAAAAAAGAGAAAGAAGGGAAAGCTAAAGAAATACAAAAAGAAGAAATCAAAGAATTGAAAAAAGAACAGCCAAAACTACAGCCACTAAAACAAGCACCGCAACCAAAACAAGTTCAAAGACAGCCAACTGCTCCCAAGAGTCAGTGATTTTATTTCTTAATTATGATCAATTTATTTTCAATTTTTCTAACTGGACAACCAATTTCAAAAAAATCTTTCCTTCTTTAGTTATAGAGATAATAAACGGATTTTTATTTACCCCTTTACCCTCAATTTTAACAAAATTTCCATATTGTTTTTTCCTTAAAGTGTCTAATATTGAATCTCTCCTTATTTCTAATAACTTAGCTAACTCATTAGCAGTGGAATTATTATTTTTATTAAGAACAGCTAGATGCTTAACCATAGTTTTTGTGAAACTATGATTCAAAAATCCATCAAAAGCTTTCTTCCTTCTTTCACTATGGACTCTAAATGGAATTATGTTATTGGATAATAAAATTTTGAAGAATGAATATAGATTATTCCAGCCTCCAATCACGAAAGTTTTATTTTGTTCTTCTTTAGCTAGTTTTGATATACTAGCCTTACGCAGTATTTTTTCAAAAAGTTCCTTTTCCTGTTTATTAAAACTTAAGGTAATTTTGTGTAGTCCTGATTTATTTAATTGTGCACCTCCTTCTGCATATAATAAGCCATTCAAGGCATGGAAAGAGTTTTTTTCATCTAATCCATTTATAATTTTGTCAAAAACAAATCTGAATAACAGAGATAAGATTGTTTTGTCAATTATTATCCTTAAATTCCCTCTAGAATTAGTTTTTAAAGCCGATTTTGATGTTGTATAAAATTGCGGATTTTTCAAGTCCAATGTATCCTTCCAATATCTCTTCGAATAATCTTTTTTGTCTAGGTCAAATAATAATATCCTAGCTCTCCACAACTCTTTGGGTATATTAAAAATATTCTCAAATCCATCAAAGACAAATTTATGTAGCTCTGGATTCTTATTAACGAAATATAATTTAGATTTATAATGACCATCTCCATGGATTAAGAATAACAATTCTATCAATTTCGAAGAAGATTCAATAAATCTGGGTATGGTGATTGGAATTTTCTTTTTATAGTAAATTATAATAAAATCTTTCTGTCTTGGAATAATTTTAACATTTTTATCGTAATTTATTATTTGAGCTAAATCTATTCCCTTATTACAGCTAACTAAAGCTGTATTTTTGCCAACTATCTTTATTAAAACCTTTTCATTATTTTTTATATCTAGAATATCCACAAAATTTTTGGGTATACGTAAAAGACCCCATTCATAAACTTGAGTTACAAACTCAAGTTCTTGCTTTTCTTTACAAATCCTTATTAAAACTATATCCTTTTCATTGATGTTTATTGATTTTCTAATTTTTAATGGAATCCTAATAAAAGGACGAAGTGTCTGAGTATTAATCTTAGCAAGAAATTCACATATCGATTTTTCTTTTTTGTAAAGGTTAACAAAATTAAATGAATTTATGATTTCTTTATAATAAATTCTTTTATCTTTTATTTCTAAGCAAGGTATATTTTTCTCTTCTTTTGTTAAATTTTTATTAAATATTGTTTTCATTTGAAATCACAATTTTACTAAATGAAACGATAGTAAATGGTTTTAGTTTTTAAACGAAAATCATAATTTAATTGTTGAATACGGCTGACGATTTTAAATGTAAAAAATAATTTAAAAATTTTTAGGGAGAAGTCATATAAATACCTTACGCACGAATGTCCAGTGGACGAAACATTATTAAAGTCACTATTAATCTTAAAAAAGGAGGTGGGCTAATGAATAAAAATTTATTACCTTTTGAAACAGTTAAAAGAAAAATCCTTGTAAAAAAAGAAGCAGAAACTGATGATAAATTAGGATGCAGACCAAAAGAAAGAAAAACAGAAGAGATAATTAATTATGGTGTTGTTAATATAAACAAATGCCAAGGTCCTACTAGTCATCAGATAAGCGATTATGTTCAAAAAATTCTTGGAATAACAAAAAGTGGGCATTCGGGGACTCTAGAGTAAAAATCAGAGAAATCCCCATGTCCATGGTGTTTTGCCAACAGCATTAGGCCGTGCAACAAGAATTGTGCAAACTTTGCTTACTTCTGGAAAAGAATATGTTGGAATTATGCACTTGCATAAAGATATTGATGAAAAAAAGCTAAAAGAAACAATAAAAAAGCATTTTGTAGGAAAGATAAAACAATTACCCCCCATAAAAAGCGCAGTAAGAAGACTATTAAGAACAAGAGAAATTTATTATTTTGATATTCTTGAAAAAGAAGGACAGGATGTTTTGTTTGTTGTTGGATGCCAAGCGGGAACTTACATAAGAAAATTAATTCATGATTTAGGACAGAAATTAAAAGTTGGAGCGCATATGCAGGAGCTTAGAAGAACAAAAGCAGGACCATTCAACGAAGAAACAATTTTTTCATTGCAGGATTTAACTGATGCATTTTATTATTATAAAAAAGAATCAAATGACAAATTCTTAAGAAAAATTATACAGCCAGTAGAAAATGCTATAACACATTTACCCAAAATATGGGTTTTTGATAATGCTATTGATACAATTTGCCATGGAGCTTCTTTAAATATTCCAGGAATTTCAAAATTAAATGATAAAATAGAGCCAGAGCAAACAGTTGCAATCATGACACTAAAAGATGAATTAATAGCATTAGGAACCTCAAAACTGAATTCTGAGAAAATATTAAAACAGGAAAAAGGCTTAGCAGTCAAAACAGATAAGGTTTTTATGGAGATAAATTAATAATCACTTCTTGCTCAAATCAGGTAACCGTATTGCATCTGGTTTAACCTACCCAGTTCTAAGACGATGGCCATTAGATATATAAGTTCTAATCTTATCCGTAGGAATTTCATAATCTTTTTGCATCCTGTCAACTACACCTATGGCCCAATTAAAGAAATCTTGAGGTATTTTTTCCGCACCAAATTGTCTATCTAACCAGTGTTTAAACACTCTTCTGTTTATAGTAAATCCTTCCTTCCGGCTGTCTGATTTTGGAAATAATTCTTCTACTTTGAGTTTACCAAATGGCCTTTTTATCTCTGCAGTTTTTTCTGATCCATCTTGTGATTCCAGATACGCTCTACCCAAATCTGCAAGCTTTCCATAAAGTTCATTTTCAACAGACAAATCTGAACCCTCTTCTATATTGCCTGCAACATAGCTGTTGGCCACTTTCGCGGTTAAATATCTTCCATCGTCTATAGCTCTTCTTTGCATTTCAACAGTATCTTCAGTAGATAAAGTAGCTAAGCCCTGGAATCTTTTCTCAAGCAATTCATACGAAATAGCTAACCCATCAACTCTTCCAACATCTTTTTCTGGAATTACTGCTAAAGCTTCTAAAATAAAGTCTATTGAGTCCATCACCTAATGTAATAGTTATTCCTTTATAAATACACCCAACCCCAACCTATATATTCTACTACAACCGTAAACTAGTATACAAAATAGTAACATTTATATACTAGCACCCCGATTAATATTATTCACTTATTTACGGAAATAAAGGGAAAAAGAGGCAGCAGGAAACAAAAATAGTTTTCTTGGTGTAAAAATAAAAAACAAATTTTGAGGTAGCGGGAAAACAAGTTTTCCGAACATCAAAATAAAAAACAAATTTTGAGGTGAAAAAATGGATTTTATAGTAAAAGAAGCGGTAAAAAATACTCAACAAGTAGATTATGGCAATGTGGTAGGACAGGCAAATATAAAGGTATTTGGAGTTGGCGGCGGAGGAAGCAATATGGTTTCCTGGCTGTATAAAAAAGGCATTAAAGGCGCTGAAATTATATCGGCTAATACTGATCAACAGCATTTAGATATAACAAATTCTGACAAAAAGATTTTGATAGGAAAAGATCTAACCCGTGGTTTAGGCTGTGGAGGATTTCCAAATAAAGGGGCAGAAGCAGCGCAAGAAAGCATCCAGGAAATTAAAGAATCACTAAAAGGAACTGATATGATTTTTGTTTGCGCAGGCATGGGCGGAGGAACAGGAACAGGAGCAGCTCCAGTAATTGCGCAAGTTGCAAAAGAGCTAGGTTGCATAGTTATTGGAACAGTAACAATGCCTTTTAATATTGAACGTACTAGAATTGATAAAGCAGAATTTGGATTGCAGCAATTAAGACAGGTTTCTGATACTGTTATTGTAATAGATAATAACCGCTTAGTTAATATTGCAGGAAACTTACCAGTGCAACAGGCATTTGCAGTTGCTAATGAACTAATCTCAACAATGATAAGAGGCATTGTAGAGACAATTGCAGTTCCAAGCTTAGTTAATCTGGATTATGCAGACGTTAAAGCAATAATGACTAATGGCGGTGTAGCAGCTATTGGTGTTGGCGCATCAGATACTACCAATCGGGTGGATGAGGCTGTTAAAGGAGCCTTAAGCAACCCTTTATTGGAGATAAGCTACAAAGGCGCAACAGGAGCTTTAATTCATATAGAAGGTGGTCCGGATATGACTCTTGATGAGGTAAGCAAAGCAGGTGAGCTAGTAACAGAAACCCTTGATGCTGATGCTAATGTCATCTGGGGAGCTCGTGTTAGCGATGAAATGAAAGGAAAACTAACAATAATGACAATCATAACTGGAGTTAAGAGTCCATGGATTATTGGTAAAGTAGATCAAAAAACCAAGGCAGCAGAAACTGTGCATATGAGCAATGAACTCGGAATTGATTTCGCGAATTAATTTTTTTTATCTGAATTATTTTAGAATTAGTTTTTACTATCTTTTTTTATATTCTTTTTTCTTTGTTGTGGTCACACTCTTGGATAGGTTATCAATTGTTAAATAAAGAAAAGCTTTAAATTACAATTTAATATCTATAGTACTATGACCAAAATATACCTCCAGACCCATGGCTGCTCTGCAAACTTTTCAGAATCAGAAGTAATGACAGGCATATTAAAAAAATCAGGTTTCGAGATAGTTCATAGTCCGGAAAATTCAGATACCAATATTATCAATATCTGCACTGTAAAAGGGAATGCAGTGTCATTAAAGGAAATAAAGAATTTTACCGAGCAATATCCGGATAAAAAATTAATCATTGCAGGATGCATTACAAAAGGCATAATAAACAAAATAAGGGAAATAAACCAGGAAGCTAGTTTAATCAACACCCATAACATAAACAAAATTGTTGAAGCAGTTGAAGAAACTTTACAGGGAAATGTTCTTGAGGCAATGACATATGAGAGACTCAATAAAATAGAGCTTCCTAAGGTATCATCTAAAAAAGTAATTGATATTGTGCCAATAGCATCTGGATGCGCAGACCACTGCGCTTATTGTTCTGTCAAATTAATCAAAGGACATATCTTTTCTTATCCAGAAGAATCTATAATCAACAGAATAAAATACAGTGTAGACAAAGGCTATAAGGAAATTTGGCTGACCAGTCAAGATAATGGCGCTTATGGTCTTGATGCAGAAAAAAGAAAACTACCAGATTTATTAAATCAAATCCTGGATAAAGTACCGGGAAGCTATAAGATAAGGCTGGGTATGATTAATCCAAGGCACGTCATGAGCATGATAGATGACCTTTTGCAGATTTACCAGGACGATAGGATCTTTAAATTCCTGCATATTCCAATCGAATCTGGCAACAACGAAATTCTTGGAAAGATGAACAGAAAATACAATGTTCATAATTTTAGGGATATGGTTGAGAAGTTTAGGACATATGTAAAAGGCATAACCATAGCAACTGACATCATAGTTGGATTTCCCACAGAAACAGAATTGCAATTTCAGGACTCTTTGCATTTAATCCAGGATGTAAAGCCAGACATCATTAACATTGCAAGGTATTCTGCAAGGCCAAGAACCCCAGCAGCAAGAATGAAACAGATACCATCAAATATAAAAAAGGAAAGAAGCAAAGCCATGACAGAACTGCACCAAAGAATTTCCCTCTTGCAAAACAGGAAATGGGTAGGATGGCGTGGAAAAATTATAATAGATGAAAAAGGAAAAGACAACACTTGGGTAGGAAGGAATTTTGCATACAAGCCAGTAATACTCCAAGGAAACTTTAATCCTGGAGATGTAGTTGATGTCAAGATAGTCTATGTAGGTGTTTATGACTTAAAGGGAAAGGTTTTGGAAGAAGAAATAAATCAAATTGAAAAACAATAAAAATTTAATGAAAAAGATAACACTGATAAAAATAAATGCCAATAATTAATAAAAAACATCAATAACTGAAAAAACAAAGCCAATTAAAAAACAATTCAATTTAAAAATCAAAAAATTATATTCAATAAAAACCTTGAAACAACAAAATTCCACTTATCGTGATAAGTGGTCTGAAAGTAAACGTACGATGCGCATGGAATTTTGTGTGCTCAAAAACCATCCATAATAAGTGGAATTTTGAGCGTCAAAAACCACTTAATGTGAGGCTAATGAAATCATGCCACCCATCTC
>NYYQ01000008.1 GCA_002686855.1 Candidatus Woesearchaeota archaeon
CAAGAGCATATCACCAAAAATTTTTGTTCGTCGGTGTGTGTTAATAAAATGTTACTACTAGAATTAAGTTTGAGTGTCAACCAATTTCGGAATTATACAAATACAAAACTTTATAAATATTTTTCATTTTCCAAGGGAAATGCCAGAACCATATAAAAGATCAAGAAGCTTAAGAAGATTACAAGTAAAGGTACCTGGAGGTAGAACTTCATTACATTACAAAAAGAGAAAGCCAGGAAAGGCTAAATGCGGTAATTGTGGTTCTATACTTAAAGGGGTTCCTAGAGAGAGACCTATTAAGATGAGTAAGCTTCCTAAAACAAAAAAAAGGCCAGAAAGGTCTTACGGTGGGAACTTGTGCAGTAGATGCACTAGGTCGCTAATAATAGAAAAAGCGCGTACAATAATTAAAGTCAAATAAAAACAACAAAATAATCTCCTGGGTTAATGGTGACATGCCCCTGGAAGGAGATCGGAGGGAAAAATGATTGAGAAACAAATTAATTTTCTTAGAAAGATATATTTATTGTTTATTCGTAAACTGTCATTTTTATACTCCTTAACTTTTAATTATAGTCTCAAGCTCCAACTTAAAGCTTTATTTCCTGGGAAAATTAAAACATTAAGAGAACTTTCAACTCCTAGATAAGAAAAGTTTCGGAGAAAAATTAAAAATGGTATTGAATAAAAATAAAGAAAGTAAATGGTTTGAAAAAAGCTTGAAAAAATCAGTTAGGTCAATCTACATCCCAAAAGAAATCTTCGAGAAACTTAATCTGAAAAATAGTGATACTATTGCAGTAAGAATAAGGTCAAATAAACAGAACTTTATGTATCCAGTAAGAGTTTCAAAAAGAGATACACCTACTGGGCTTTCATTTAGTTTTAACATCCCCCCTAAATTCAAAAATCTTCTAAATAATGATATTTGCGTAAAGATAATGAAATTAGAAGAGATTGAAAATTATTTGATTAAGTTTAATAAGAAAGTAATTAAAGTAAAATCTAAAGAATTCATTATAACAAACTGGTTAGAGAGTGACAATGTCGTAATATGGTCAAAACACACTGGCTATAGAACAAATGATCCAATAATAACGCACAAAGTTCTCAAGTTAAACAAGACCCTTTTATCTTACCTAGGGTTATATATGACAGATGGTAATAAAAAACGAAATTACAAGTTATTTGCATCCACAAAAGATATATTTAATTTGGCAATAAATGGTTACCGAGATATCATCTTAAATCCAAGTTTTAGTGTAGTTCTTAACTACGACAAATTCGTTAAAGATAAAAGGGTAGATTCAACTATAATTAAAGATGTTAAAAGTCATTGGGAAAAAGTTATCCCAAATGTAGATTCTATCAAAATAGAAATAAGCACGAGAAGATTAAATACCTTAAAAAAATCAAAAGCTCGACTGCCATTTGGCAGCGTTTTCATAAAAGATAACAGGACTCTTTCAGGATTTTTCCATGTGTTCTTAATAAAATGTGTATTGAAAAAATTTAAAGATGATAAAGATGCTTTAACATATTTTTTTGTTGGGGGTGCTTTAGGAGATTTTTATCCTAGCATTAGACCAAGAAACAAAGCTTTTAATTGGTTAGAAATCGCTACTAACAAAGAAGAAGTTTATATTTGGAAAAATATTTGTACCAGATTAAAGTTCAATTACAAAGAAAAGATTAGAGAAGGTAATAGTGTTTTGTTATGTGTTCATGGCTACTTTAACGTGATTTCCCTATTGAAAAAAGGTTTATTTAAACAATATGGAAAAAGAAGAGAGAAAACCGTCAATGGACTAAAAAACAGAATTGAAACTTATATCTTCAATGCATTCAAAAGATCAAGTAAGAAAACAATTGATTGGAAAGATGAATTTTTAAATAAGACTAACTCATTCTTCATTGTAAATAAGGGGTTAGATCTAGTAAAAAATAAATTAGTAAAATTTAATAAAAGAGAGAGAAAAGTAACGATAACAAATAAAGGTCATATATTTATAAAAGACTTATTAAAATTAAATATTTTGGAGGAATGATCAAGATGATAGAAATAGGTAGAATGGTGATGAAAATCGCAGGACGTGATGCAGGAAAACGAGCAGTTATTATAGATATTTTAGATAATAACCTTGTTCTTATAGATGGCGAAACAAGAAGAAGAAAATGTAATATCTTGCACTTAGAGCCATTAAAAGAAACTATCAAAATAAAGAAAAATGCTTCTCATGAAGATGTAAAAACAGAACTCAAGAAACTAGGCCTGGAAATAAGAGAAACAAAACCAAAACAGAAAACAGAACGTCCTAGAAAAGAAAGAAAGACGCCTGAACAGTTAAGAACACAAAAAGAAGAGAAAAAGAAAGAAAAAACTGCTTTAAAAGGGAAGAAAGAAGAAAAGCCAACAGGGAAGAAAGAAGAAAGCTTAGAAGACAAAGCAGGGTTAAGTGAGAAAGAAACTAAAAATAAGGCAGAAAAGAAAGAAGTAAAAAAATCTAAATAACCTCAAACAACTCTGTCAAATTCAACTCAAAAGCAGTCACTGGAGTTTCAAGTTCCCAGTTTTCAATTACTTGCGGATTTATCTCGCCAATATAAGCAACATTCTTTCCTTTTGCATTGACTCTAGCAACCCTGCCTTCAATAAATGAGCTGTGCTCTGCTTCTTTTATCTCATACTTTAAATCTAGACTCCTGAATAAATAATCTAAAACCTGCTTTATCTCAGTATAATCAGTTTTCTCAGAAGCTACCGCAACCGCAAGCCTTTCATTCTCTTCTATATTAGTCTCGAATTTATTGTTTTGCTTGAAAATAGTTCCTATTGTAAATATTTTTTGCGGATATTCATGATGCTTATTATTGCTTAATATTTCTATTAATGAAGGTATAACCCATGCTCTCAAAACATTGTAATCAGAAGATATTGAATTGGCTAAGCTTATCAAGGCAATTTCTGCATTCATTTTTTTGCATTGAACTTCTTTATTAGCCAAATTATAAGTGCTGGTTTCCAAAAAATTCAATCCAACAAGTAAATGGGCTATTTTGCTCTTAAAGATTTCAAATTTATTTTCTTCTGCAATTGTTGCAACCTGAGGGATTACAGCCTCAAAGTTCTCATACCCATATGCTATTGCAATATCCTCAGCTAGATCAACCTGATGGATTATATCTGCCCTGTAAGCAGGTATCAGAGCTTTTTTATTTCTATATCCATATCCCATTCTCTCAAATAATTTTTTAATCTCGCTCTCATTTAAATTTAAACCTAGCCATTTATTTACATAATCAATATCAACCTTCATTTCTTCTGGCTTTAAATCCGGTGTAACCTGTTTTTTGTTTCCATACGATAAATCCATAGAATAAATCTTGCCTCCCATCTCATATAATGCGCATACTATAATATTAAGGCATTTTTCCAAAACTCTAAGATCAAAACCAGAACACTCTATAAACACGTCTCTGGTTTTTTCACTTATTTTTCCGGTTCTATGCGAATTGATTATTGGAGGTACTGAAAGAACTTCTCCATTAGCATCCCTAAACACAGGAAACATTTCTTTGCCTTCCAATAGATGTCCATATTCCTTACCTGCTGGATGTTGCTTTAATATCTGCAAAGCATTGATTTTTTTTGGAAATTCTAACGGTTGGAATATGATGTCTTTAGGGTTTTGCGCTAAAAATGTGATTGGTGTTTTTATTTTTTCAAATGGATAAATGCCGATAGCGATCTTTTTCCTATGCCTGCCATAAGTAATATGCAGCTTTTCCTGTATATCTATTACTTCCTTTATCTTCTCATCATCAAAGCGCATATCCTTAACTATAGCGCAGGCAGTATAAGGCCTTACATTTGCAACTGACTTATCAACAATCATCTTTTCATTAGAATGCTCAACCTTATAATGCCTTAAGCCGGTTTTTAAGCCTATAAATGAACTGAAGGCTCTGGCAAAACCCTGTACAGAAAGCATATCCGGCCTATCTGGAAATATCTCTACAACAATTTCTTCATCATTTACATCTTCTAAATCTGTTCCAAGATAACTTATCCTGTCTTTTAACTTCTCTGTTGAAAGTTTTTTTCCAACATAGCGCTCAAAAACTTTTCTGTTTATGTTTATTGTAGGCATTTTTTTATTTTAGATTATTTAACCAAGAGATAAATTCCTGCTGCTACACCTGCAAGAGGCATTAATTTAGTTGAATAGCTTGATAATATTCCTAAGTTTATTAATTGCAAAACTGATAGAATAATTAAAATAATTCCAATCCAAAACCCAAGGTCTTTATTTTTTGCCATTTTATCACCTTTATTTCATCCACATCTTTATTTCTCTTAGCTGCTTTAAATCATTCTTGTAAACATCCCTAACATCAGTAATATTATAATACTCCATTATTGTCCTTTCCATACCTAACCCCCAAGCTAAAACAGGAACTTCTTCTCCCAGCAAGGGTTTTACAACTTCGGGCCTGAATATACCTGCCCCCCCTACCTCAACCCACTGCTTTTTCTTTGGGTGCCACACATCACACTCACAACTTGGTTCAGTATATGGGAAGTGCGCAGGCCTTATCCTAACATCAGGAAAACCCATTTTTGCAAAAAATCCTTTTAAATAGCCTTTTAGATGCTTAAAATTAGCATTTGGATCAACGACAATTCCCCCTATTTGACAAAATTCAAATAAGGACTTCCAGGATAAGGTCTCATTCCTAAAAACTTTCATTATTTGAAATGACTTTATTGGAAGGTCTTCTTTTTTTATGCTAGCTAAAGTTTTGGCGCTAAGGTAAGTATCATGTGTTATCATCAGTAATTTTTTTGCCTCTTCTGCTGACCATTTATACTGCCAACCTTTGCTTCCGGTTGTCCATCCATTTTCATGGGCTGCTTTTACTCTTTTCATCAATTCTTTTGGTAACTTGCCATATGCAGGATCCTTAACATAAAATGTGTCTTGCATATCTCTTGATGGGTGGTCTTGTGGAACAAACAAAGCATCTAGATCCCAAAAAGAAGTCTGCACTAAACTCCCCGTCATCTCCTTAAAGCCCATATCAAGCCATATTTTTTTTATATACTCTATTGCCTGATTAACAAAATGTCTCCTTCCACCGGAAATATCCGGAACATTTATTTTTACATCGTATTTCCTGACCTCTTTCTTTTTCCATGAGCCAGACTTAAGCACAGAAGGAGTAATTCTATCAATAATTTCATGCTCTTTGATTTTATGCTGAATTATTTTTTTCCCTATATCAGTTAACTCGGCATTTATTATTTTTATGATATCTACTTTTACAATTCTGTTTCTTTTCTTTAGATTTTCAAATGCAAACTTGTCTAGATCTTTTAATTCAGAAGTATTCATTGGAAATTTCTTTTTTAGGAATTCCTCTTCGGGAAAACCTTTTTTGAGGAGTTTTTTTCCATTATCTGTTATTGAAACAATAATTTCTTTTTCTTTTTTTATCTCTATTGCTGCTTTTGATTTAAGGATTCCTAAACTTATGCTTAATTCCTGCTTGCTTAAATTAGTTGTTTTTTCTATCTTATCCAAAGTAGCTCTATCTTTAACTGACTCCAGGAAATTTTTTTCTGGTAAACCTTTTTCTTTGTATTTTAACCCATTTTCATCCATACTAACTTCCTCTTGTAATTTTTGATTTACCCTAATGATCTTCTTATTCTGCAACCATTGTAAAGCTCTCATTACCTCTACTTTCTGCAAACCTGTTTTCTCTACTATAGATTCAAAAGAACTAGTTGATTTTAATATAGGCAATACTTTCCTTTCTAAAGGATGTAAAGTTGATGCTATTCTGTCTGTTTCCATTGTAAGAGCTGAAAATGAATCACTATTTTAAATTTTTGGGTCTTTTAAGCCAATTGTTGAATTAGATGAACTTACTCTTATAAATAAATTTAACTGTGGATTATACTTAATATTTCTTCTCCATATCTTAATATCTTAGTGGGCCCTAGGCCGTGTATCTGCTCCAAGTCATTAGAAGTCATTGGCATTCTTTGCGCTATATCTATTAAAGTTCTGTCATGTAAAATCATGAATGCAGGAATATTGTGATTGTCGCTTATATCTTTCCTCCAATCTTTGAGCCTAGCCATAACATCCTTTGATTTGTTTGTATTAACTTCAATGCTTTCCTTAAAAGGGATATTTACTTTTTTTTCTTCAATTATTTTTAACATATCGCTTGTTATGAAATTAGTGGGCTTTTTTCCCGAATAAGTCAAATAAAGGTGGTTTTTAGCCCTGCTTATTGCGACATAAAAAAGCCTGCGCTCTTCCTCTTCCTTGTCATATTCTTCAACTTTGACCATTTCTATTACTGGGTGTTCACTCCCTTTACACGGAAAATTCGCGCTGTTGCATCCAGCAACAAAAACCATCTGCGCCTCTAAGCCTTTAATAGAGTGTATTGTCGCTAAAGTGATATCGTTCTTTCCCGCATAGATATTTTTTCTCATATCATCACTTCTTAGAACGTGCTTGATTCCCCTAAGTTTCATCGTATTTGAAAGCTCGTTTAATTGCCTATTAGTTCTTGCCAGCACAAAAATTTCGTTTCTTTGCAGATTTGATGAAAGAATTCTTTGAATAATAAATTCGAATTCTGCATCTTCAGTATTGAATTTTAACAGGCAGATATCTTTTTTTCCTTCTAATGTGGATTTTAAATCTGCCAATCCCAAGCTCTTTATTGAGCTGTTTATTAAAGACACCACATGCTTTGAAGAGCGGTAATTTTTTGTCAGAGTTATGATATCGCAATCTTTATGTTCATCTTCGAAGTTTAAGATATGCCTTATATCTGAACCTCTCCATCCATATACTGATTGCCTTGGATCTCCAACACAAAATAAATTTTTTGGGGAAAGAATGTCTATTAACTTTATTTGAGTTGAATTAATATCTTGATACTCATCTATTAAAATGTGGTCGAAACCAGGGATAAGTTCTTTGTGTTTTTCAAAAAACACTAATGTATCGATAAGCTGATCTGCAAAATCCCTTAATCCGTGGTTTTTCATATAAGATTCTATGTATTTGCATACTTCTATTGTGATTTTTACGCTTTTTTCATGTTCAGGATCTATAAGGTCAAAAGAATATCTCTCTATTGGCTTATTTTTAAACTTGAAATAATCCCTTATAAAAAAACAGTCATTCATGAATATGTTTGCCAATTGCTCTTGATTTTTTCCTCTTTTTTGCGCAAAGCTAAAATAAGTATCTATTGCCTGATTCATATTAATACTTAGCTTTGATAATGCATTGCTGATTATCATGAACCTATCCCTATAATTTATAACCCTAACTGGCTTTTCGTAAATAAAGCTGGCATTTTTCTTTAGAATTTTTTCGCAAAATGAATTGAAGGTTTCGACGCTTACTGAATCCAGGAGAGGATTATTGCTTATCCTAGTTTGCATTTCTTGTCTCGCTTTTCTTGTAAATGTTATTGCAAGGATCTTATCCGGGTCAACAGAGCGATAGTTTACTAAGAATTCTATTCTTTTTGTTAGGACAGTTGTTTTCCCGCTTCCAGCTCCTGCAATGCACAAAATATGATTTTTATTGCTTATTATTGATTTTTTTTGTTCATCATTGAATCTTGAAAGAAAAATTCCAAATGCTTCGAATAGTTTCTTATCATTCTCTGTTATTGCAGTTTCCTTTTCCCTAAAATTAAACGATAACTTTCTTTTATACAGGGAAGGAGTGTTAATCTCCTGTTTTCCTTTTGCGGTTAATTCCATGACTTTCCAAAACCTGTTCCCGTTTATAGAACTCATATGTATCAAATCATTTAAAAGAAGATTATCAATCATATTATTTAGGTCAGATTGGTCGTATGCCAAAATTCCGAAGTTTTGCTTATGATTTAACTTATTTCTGGTAATGGAATCATTTGTTTCTTTTCCCTGTAAGAAGTCTACTAATAATTTTTTCCCAACTCCAAATGGAATTTCATCCAGTGCTTTTAACACATACAAATAATCTAGTTCTTTTGGATTGACCATAAAAATAAAAAAGGTAAATAATTTAATACGCTAAAATTCCACCAATCTTATGATTGGTGGTTTTTGACGAATGTTGCTATTGGCAAGGATGTTATTTTGACTTCAACTCTTTCTGCAGCTTATCCCAATCATCCAAAAAAGCCTTAATGCCCTTATCAGTCAGAGCATGTTTAAACATCTGCCCATATACTTTATATGGAATTGTAGCAATATCCGCTCCAACTAAAGCGCAATCTTTAACATGAATTGGATGTCTTATGCTAGCAGCAAGAATTTGTGTTTTAAAGCCATAATTATCATAAATTTGCCTTATCTCGCTTATAAGTTCCATTCCTGTCTGACCAATATCATCTAGTCTTCCTAAAAACGGACTTACGAAATAAGACCCAGCAAGTGCTGCCAATAAGGCCTGATTAGCTGAAAAAACTAAGGTTGTGTTGACTTTAATCCCACCTGCAGATAGTGCTCTACAAGCCTTCATTCCTTCTTCTGTCATCGGAACTTTGATGATAATATTCTTATGGATTTTAGCAAATTCTTTACCTTCTTTAATCATGCCCTTTGCATCCAGGCTTATAGGCTCTGCGCTTATAGGACCATTAACTATACTGCAAATTTCTTTTAGTGTTTCTTTGTAATCCTTGCCTTCCTTCATTATTAAAGAAGGATTGGTTGTTACTCCGTGACAAATTCCGATATCTACTGCTTTTTTTATTTCTTCGACATTAGCTGTATCAATAAAAATCTTCATTTTTACATCACTATTATTTTATTAATTTTTTGATTATAATTTTATTGATTGTTAATTTTTATTATTGAAATTTTTTATTGAATAATTATCAGTTTTTAATTGAATTATTTTATTATTGGCTTACTTTTTCTTAACAAATGCCTTAACCTTCTCAGCAACCTTATTTGCGCTTAAACCATACTTCTCATATAACTCGGCAGGTTTTCCAGATTCTCCATATCTGTCTTCCATACCTATTCTTTTCATCAAGCAAGGATAATTTTCTGATAAAACTTCTGCAACAGCGCTTCCTAAACCGCCAATTATGTTATGGTCTTCTGCTGTTATAACCAAATTTGTTTTCTTTGCTAAATCAACAATTAATTTTTCATCAATAGGCTTTATTGTATGCATATTAACAACATAAACATCTATTTTGTCTTCTTTCAAAATTTCTGCAGCTTTTAAAGATTCATGGACCATTGTTCCGGTTGCAAAGATAACAGCATCTTTGCCTTTCCTTAATATTTCCCCTTTACCAATCTCAAACTTATAATTATCATTATGAATCATTGGCAGGGGATTTCTTAACAACCTCATAAAACTAGACCCACGATATTTAGCAAGAGCGTGTACTGCTTTTTTTGTTTCTATATAATCACTTGGCTGTATTACAATCATATTTGGCAATGCTCTATAGATTGCTATATCTTCTATTGCTTGCGCGCTCTTTCCATCTTCACCTGTAAAAATACCTGCATGACTGCCAGCGATTTTAACATTAAGATTGTTCCGTGCCACAATATTTCTGACAAACTCAAAAGCCCTCTCAGAAAAAATCGCAAAAGTACTTGCAAAGGGTATTTTTCCAGATACTGCAAGACCTGCAGCAATGCCAATCATGTCCTGCTCTGCAATTCCTGCAGTAAAATACCTATCGGGAAATTGTTTTCCGAAAGTTTCTGCTTTAGTACTGTCACCCAAATCTGCATCGACAACAACTACATCATTATTAGATTTGCCTAACTCCAATAAAGCATCCCCATACCCTTCCCTTGTTGCTTTTGCTTCAGTCATTTTAATTTTTTATTATCAATTTTTATTTATTTGATTATTATTTTAAGTTGATTATTATTATTGGATTTTTTTATTGGATACTATTTTTTTAATCATCTTTACTTAACTCTTCCATAGCTTTTTCAAACTGCTCATCATCAGGAGCCTTACCATGGAATTTATGATTTAACTCCATAAAAGACACACCTTTTCCTTTTATTGTATTAGCTACAATCATAACTGGCTTTCCTTTTACCTCATCGGCTTTATCCAATGTGTTTACAATTTCTTCCATATTGTGGCCATTAATATCAAAAACTTCAAACCCAAATGCTTTCCACTTATCAGCAGCAGGATCAATATTCATTACATCTTTTGTTTTTCCAGTTTCCTGAACCTGATTTTTATCAAGAATAACTACCAAATTATCAAGCTTATGGTGTGAAGCTGCCATTGCAGCTTCCCAGACTGAGCCTTCTTGAGCTTCTCCATCTCCAATTAAAACATAAACCTTGTAATTTTTCTTATCAAGTTTGCCTGCTATAGCCAAACCATTTGCAAAACAAACTCCTTGTCCTAATGAACCACCGGCAAAGTCAACTCCCGGAGTACTCAACTCTGGATGTCCTTGTAACATGCTATTTATCTTCCTAAACCCTTCTAGCTTTTTTTTATCAAAAAATCCTTTCATAGATAAAGCAGCATAATAAGCAGGGCATGCATGCCCCTTACTTAATACAAACCTGTCTCTGTCTTCCCAATCTGGTTTTTTTGGATTAACATTTAATTTATAGAAATACAAGGCAGCCAATATATCTGCTTCTGATAAAGAGCCCCCAGGATGCCCTGATTGCGCTCTATGAGTCATTATTATTGATTCCTTTCTTATCTCATTTGCTATTTTCTTAAGTTCATCTAATTTTTTCTTATCCATCTTAATAATTGACCACTCAGCTGGTAAGAAATAGTAAAAATAATGATTTTATAAGTCTTTTGTTTAGTAAAAATCCCAACCGCAACAAACTGTAGGGCATTTGGGATTTTTACTCTAGAAATTGGGCATATATAACCACAGCGAAGCTGTGGGATATAAAACCCAATTTCCGCTGAATAAAAAAAGAAAAAATAAGATTAGCGTTTTTTCAACGCTTCTGCAGGATTCTTCATATCTTTCCAGGCAGTATTAAATAAGTTTCCCAAAGCGCTTGAAAAGAACGGAGTATTGACCCATATTCCGACATCATAGGTTGGGTGCACCTCATTATCATCCATTATCATAAACACAATTTCCTTGCCATCCACAATAACAAACCTAGCTTTTGTATCTGTATTTCTCACTTCAGAAACACCAGATATATCTTTTACTGCACCTATAGTTTCTTTTGTCAAGGGAGCCGCTATCCTGATTTTAACTCCTCTCTTCTTTAATTTCTCAAAAGTTGGCTTAAAGCCTTCTATCTTTCTCATTAAACCTTGGCTTGTGGTCATTATATCAACAGAGTTTTCTGCATTTCTTATTGTAAGTTCAAGGTGGTTGTAAAGATTATGTCTTCCTCTTAAAGAACCAGACAAATCAGCAGGCTCTACTAGTTCTATACCTTGGCTATGTAATGTATTCAATTCATTAACAACCTCTGTTTTCTTTAAGTCTTCTAGTCTCTTTATTTGTTCCTTAGCATCATCATTCACATTTTTCTTAACCCTTTCCAGAACCTCTTTAGGTGGTACAGCCAAATACTTTATAGGTTTACCTAGCTTCATAACTACAAACCCTTTCTTCTCTAAGCTCTCCAAAACATCATAGCTTCTGCTCCTTGGAACATTAGCTATATCTGAAAGTTCTCCTGCTGTAGAAACACCTCTGCTTAGCAAAGCAGTCCAGATTTTTACTTCATACAAATTCAAAGAAAAATATCTTCTCAGTTTGCTCAAAAATTCTTCTTTTACTATCATAAAAACCAACCCCCTTTTTTTAATTGTAAGGGGACAAATGAATTGATACTACTATTAATATGTTACGCTTTTTTACCCCAATAGAGTACTTTCACTACCAATTAGGTATATTTTATTTTAACTATTCAGTTAATACATTTATTTATAATAGAACTTATATATAAATCTTTCGTAGAAAGATTTATGCTTGGAAAACTTGGTTTTTCATTGTATAAAGTTTTCGTAAGAAAAGCTTTTTAATTTAACTTATGCTGCTTATCTTAGATATTTTTATTGGTTTTGAAATTGTTGACCTATAACCATATTTTAGCTCTACATTTAAAGGAGTAGTATAAGCGCTTTTTACTTCTTCAAAACTTGCCCTGTCAAGACTGCATAAGACATAGCCTTCTCCATTAAAAAGCCTTATAAATCTGCCTTCGTCAAGAGGTCCGCATTCTAGCTCAGAAAAACCAACTGTTGCTCTTATTAGCTCAACTCTGTCAAAATCTTTTCTTTTTAAGGTCTCACTATCCGAACTTGTATCTCCATAAGGATTGCATTTTTTCAGGTCATTAACCCTGATTACATCTCCATTTCCATCATTCTTTATATTGAGTTTAAATTGTATTTTATTGCTGGAAGCTTCTTGATCAATCCTGGTTATTGTTATGGGAGCTCCCTGGCTTGACAATTGAGTGCTGCCAATTTTGCAGACTTTTTTCTGCTTGTCATCAAAAGGGGAAGGGTCTATGCAAACAGTTGGGCTTGCTTTTGTAACATAAGGATAACATAAAGTAGCAAGAATTGTGGGTTCGTATTTATCCACCACAAGTTCATCTGGTGATATAAAACCCTTAAACTCTGCTGTATCAAAACCCCCTTCAGGATTAATATTGCTCACACCAGATAAATAGTCATTTCTTAGGATTTGTGATAAATCATTATCATCCATCCTTATTATATCTCTATCAAAACCGCTAATGTAAATTTTTCCTCTGCTTAGTTCATTAACCTCTTCACTTCGAGGGTAAGAGCCTTTGTTCCTGACTTCTAGAGTAACAGAAATAGGTTCATCATCCTCACTACTTACCAAATAACTATCTTGCGGATTATTTTCAAGAAAATTGATTATTATACCATCAGTACCTGTTTCTGAACCCTTTGCGCTTCCTTGACCACCTAGTTTGCTACATCCAGAAATTATAATAAGTAATAAAACCAGAAATAAAATTTCAAATTTGACCTTTCTTTTGACCATATTAATATGTCAAAATCTTTTCTATTATTATATCTTTTGATATTGTAAAAGTATAGCCATAATCTAGCTCAATCTGTAAGGGAGCAGTATATGCATCTTGTTTTCTATCAATGCCATCTTTCAATGTGCATCTTATCATATCCTTCTTTTCCCTAAGCCTTATTTCTGCGCCATCTTCTTTCTCCCCAATATTGCAATTTAGACCTTGACCAGACAAAGATGCTTTAATTTTTATTCTATTAAAATCTTTATAATTCAAAGGTTTGTTGGAACATGCATCCTTAATCATATCTGAAGCAATAACTTCCCCATTTCCTTTGTTCTCAACGAAAATTATAAAATGGGGTTTTACTTTATCTGGCTCTTGGTCTGCGCTAGGCAGCATTCTTGTTTCTATTTTTGTTATTGTTACTGGGCTTCCCTGCCCTTTGCTGAATTGTATATCCTTAACCTCGCATGCCTTATCCCTTAATTTTGTGCCAAATATATCAGTATCAACACAAGCAGAAGTCCCTAATATTGTTTTATATGGATAACATGAAGTTGCTAAAATGGTTGAAGGATGTGTTTCGCTTTGCGCACCGACTTTTTTTGTTTTAGCATTTAAGGTTATAAATTCCTCATCTCCATTAATATTAAAGATAGATTTTCCTTTAATCTCAAATTCTATAGATTCTTTTTTTTCTTCTGTAAAATCAACATATGTTTTCTCAAACCCCAGCGCAAGAAAACCCTGCTTTATATCAGAAGCTCCTTTATTCCTTAAATGCATAGCTATTGGAAAAGGGCTATCCTCAAAAACCTTATCAGGAGGAGCATTCTTTGTAAACTCCATCACCAAACCATCAGTACCTTGCCTCACATCAACATCTGTTATTGGTTTGCTGCCAGAGCTACCTTTGCAGCCTGATAAGATTATAACAAAGATGATTGAAATAAATAAAATTTTTATTTTCATTTTGATATTATTGTTGTATTAAGGTAATTTGTTCTGAATTGGTTTGAATTGATTGATAATTTCCAGATTTTGCAGATACTTGGTATTTGTAACTTTCCCCATATTTCACTTTTTCATCACTGTAGATATTGACATTTCCCACATTTATTGTTATAATTTCGTCAGCAAGAAGTTTGGCAGTATATTTTGTTATTGC
The DNA here is from genome assembly GCA_002686855.1 of Candidatus Woesearchaeota archaeon. Taxonomy (GTDB): domain Archaea; phylum Nanobdellota; class Nanobdellia; order Woesearchaeales; family GW2011-AR4. Next base: position 14,205 of record NYYQ01000008.1, read on the forward strand.
ATATCCATCTACATTATCAGATTTTGATTTATCCCAACTAATCGATATTTTTGGAATACTTCCAGCAGAGATATCAACCACTTTAAAGTTTGTTGGAGGCTCAATAGTTGAAAATCCCTTTTGAGGTAATTGTCCTGACTTTATTCTGTTATATGCTTCTTGGACTCTGTCCACATAGTTAGCTTCTAATTCACTTCCACAACCCCACCCATTATATCCCCTTGCGGCTGCCAACCAATCTTTATATGATGCATATTTTGGTATATATTTTTCATCTTCACAAACTTGATCACTTGTAGTTCTGAAATAAGTCTCTGACAATCCACTTTTATATTTATCATATTTTTCTTTTAATATGGAAATACCGACAGTTATGCCGCAGTTTAAATCAGCAAGGTCTTTACGCTCACATGTATCAATATATTTTTGCCAATCTGAAGAAGGGGTGATTTGCATTATTCCAACACTCTTTTCATCGGCACTCAATAAAAGTCTATTTTTTGGGCAATCAGTTTCTATTGTTGGGGTACATAGTTTTGATTTTCGTTTATCTTCATCTTGACAACAATGCCTAAAATTACTTTCCACTTCAACAACAGCTAATGCAATTGCAGGATCAACATCTTTCTTTCTTGCAATATCTATTATCGTCTGCTGGATTTCATTTTTTCCTTTTACTGCAAAGTCCCCTAACTTTCCAGTCCCATCTTTACTTGGATCTTTAACAATACTAACTGTTATTGGTTTTTCGACACTATAATTATATCTTGTTTTTACTCTAAAAGACTTTGTTGTTACTGGAGTATTTCCTAAAACTTCTTTTGGTTTGGGATGTATTTTACAGCTAAAAAATTTGAACCTTTCATAATCATCATCTGCGCTTAATTTTTTATTAATTTCGTCTATTGATTCTTGCTTTAAAGCATATCCAGTGTATTTTTCTCCTTCATCTTGGAACAAAAATCCGCATTCGGTCTGACAATCACTAAATTCATCATCGCATAAATCTTTGCAATTTTTTATTACTCTCTGTACCTCTCCCTCATCATCACCAGTATGTTTTTCACAAACATCGTAGCATTCTTTTTTAACAAATTTATCGCATGCTGCAGAACATTTGCTTGGATCGTACTCCTCAAACTTCATATTGCAATCAGTTGAAGGGGATGTTAATTTGACTCCTTTTGGAAACAATAAGATAAGTTCATTTAAACCAATGATTTTCCCTTCCCAACCGACTCTATTTTGAAAACTTAAGCTTAATCTTGGATAAACTAGGTAACTGCTGCTAACTCCAACTAATGGTGTAGTTGTTTCCATTCCAATTTCTAAGGGCCCATTAGTATAAACTGCAGTTGGTTTTTTATCCTTAATATCGAACTCTTGAAAAGGGTCAAGATTTTCTCTTGTCATGGCTCTTAACCTTTCCCTATCCATAAAATAAACCTTTAGGAAAGCTAATGTTTCGAAATTAAAATCTGCAAATGTAGTTATAGTTTTAGAACCTGATTTAAATTTGTCTGGATCATTATTTTTATCAAAAGTACAGGCAAAATCCTGTTCTTCTAATGTAAATACTGAAAATTTATTTTTAGGGTCAACATTTTTTGTTCCTATTTTTTTAGTGCCATCTTTTACATAACAGCCAATCTTGATATTAATTGGGTCATCCAAAGTTTTTGCCTTTACAGTGCCCCATACAGTTACATCCTCCCCCTCATAATACTTAGAACTAACTGATTTTACTCCTTCCAGATAAACTCCCAATGGCTCATATTGATTTTCCTCAACTTTCCCCGTTATTGCGTATTGGATTTTTTTTTGCACTCCAAGGCTTACTTGCCTTTGGTAGTTGCTTATACCCCTCGTCAATTTATCTAAAACTTCGTTTAACGAGGCTTTTTGGAATTCTGATTCTGTAAAAAGTACACCTTGTGCAGGAGTTCCATTAGCAACTGTCATTACTACTATGAATAGGAGCAAAAGAAAAAAACTAGTTCCTGTAACACCTGTAGGGCTTTGCCCAAATGTAATTGCGATTATAATGGCTCCTAACAAAGAGATATATTGTAAAAATGGTATGAACTTGAGTAGTGTTGAAAAGAGAAAAAAATCAAAAAATATTAGTCCAAAAACAACTAAAAAGCCTGCACTCATACTAGACGTGCGCCATACATAAATACCGAAAGTGATAATTACAAGGAAATGGAAAACTGCTTTAGGAAAGGCCATCCACGCAGTATTTGTAAGAAGAAAAATAACTGCAAGTAATCCAAAAAATATAGAAACTATATCTACGGGATTTGGGGGAGTTTTTTCTCTTGTATATTTAACAACCATAAAAAGTATTGTTAGCGCAAGTACAGCATCAAAAAAAACATTGCCAAATGTAAAAGAGCTGAACCAATTATTCCAAAAGTCCTGAGGATTGAAATTAAAACCGCTGTAAACAGGTCCTAAAGGAAATAATCCGAAAAAAGAAGTAGAAATATCCACAACCCACAATATTATAGCGAGTATAGACAGAAATCCCGCAAAAAATTTTCTTGAACCTACATCTAAAGTTCCTTCTGAGGAAGAAGGCCTTATAAAGCCCGCATCTCCTAATTGAGATCGTTTACTTGAAAATAGTTTTGTCAAAACATGATAGTTTTTTTTATTGTCTTCCATTTTGTAATTAAAACTAAAATACATAGAACTCTTCCCAAACCCACCTCTTTATTTATCTTTCTTTAAACTCAACTTTAAGCTCAACCACATCAAGCTTTGTCCTTGGTCTTAACTCAATAAAGTTATTCCCTTTCTCTAAAAAATCATTAAGGTTTTTTGTAAATATTCTTTCATCATCATCTATTGATGATAATCTATCATTAATATTCAAATCTGCTCTTTTATTTTTCCTATCATCAACAAATTCTATTGTTAAAAAAGCATCTTTGTCCCTATCTTCTATTTCGTCTATCTGGCTTTGGTTTACCTCAAAAAAATAGACATTTGTTTTTATATCCTTTTCATCAAAATCAATCCTAATCTGCTCTACACTATAGCTTCCTTTATTTGTCTTGAGTATTATTCTATTCTCCCCTGAATTTAAAATACCCAAAGGAATTGCTTGCTTATACGAATCCTCGCAAACAGGAACAGCTGAAAACACGTTCCGGTTATTTATTGAGATATCAAGAACACCAACACTTGCTGCATTTGCGCAATAAGGAACAAACCTTAAATTTGCTTCCTCAATATTAAACAGCTCTGTTCCTGTAAGAATAAAAACATTCCTGCTTTCCTGCTTGCTCTTATCAGTTATATCACCTATTATCCTCACATTTTCAAAACTATATTCGTTTGTTTTCCAAAACTTAACACCAACAGAAGAAACACTAAACTCTAAAACATTTTCATGATTCAATAAATCTTTTTTTAGTTTTATTGGCTCTGTGGTTTCTGATTCGATATCATTTTCAAATACAACTTCGTTATTCAGCTTAACTACCAGAATACCTTCGTGTTTTTTAGCCTTAAATGATAATATAACATTATCTGTGTTTTCTAAATTATCTATTTTAAATTCTGTTATTTTGCTTTTCGTATCAAACCATCCTCTCCTTACTATAAACGGGTTTATCTTTTCAAGCTCTTTTGCATTTGTAGTCTCAAACAAAAACACGTTAGGGACTTGTTTATCTTCTATTTCCTCAATAATATCAAGCCTTCCAGGAAATACTCTAAGAAATACATCTTCCTCTTCTTCACCAGTAGTTCCAGTTTTTTTAACTTCTTCTCCCTCAAGCAATGCTTCTCGTTCAGCTTCAGGAAGAAATAAGATATATAGAATAATCAGACCCCCTATGATTGCTACTAAAATTGCTGCATTAAGGCCGCCTTGGGCTTTTCTCAAATAATATCACCTTTTTAAATAATTTTATCTACCTTCGTGTAGAAAATGAATAGTTTTATATTTAAATCTTTTGATTAAGGTTTCATAACTGTCTAACAAAATGAATATTGTTTAAATGAATCAAAAATAAACAAAAAAATGTCAAAAACCACCCATCATAGATGGGTGGCATGATGAACATAACTATCTACAACAAGTGGTTTTTGACGCCAAGAATACCACCAATAATAAGGGTGGTTTTCGAGCACTACTCATACCACCAATCTTAGATTGGTGGTATTCTGTTGTATCAAAAATGAAACTAATACATTCAGATTTTAAAAAAGGGCAAGTAAAAGTAAAAATAGAGAATCTGGATGATTTATGGTACTTAAACCAAATAATAGAAACTAATGACCTAGTTAAAGGAAAAACCCTTAGAAAGATAAAAATAGGCCAGGAACAGCAAAGAAAGATAAAAATAGCAAAAAAATCTGTTTTCTTGCAAATACAAGTGGAAAAAGTAGAGTTTAGCAAAACATCCAATATATTAAGAGTGTCTGGAACCATAAAGCAAGGCCCTGAAGATATTCCCTTGGGTTCTTACCATACTTTCAACATTGAAGAAAACACAATCATCGCAATAATAAAGCAGCATTGGCTTAAATTTCAGATTGATAAATTAAAAGAAGCAAGCAAAGAAACAAAATCAAAAATATTAATTTGCGTCCATGATAGGGAAGAAGCGTATTTTGCGCTAATGAAAAAATATGGCTACTCGCTTTTATCAACTATTAAAGGCACTGTAGCAAAAAAAGCAGACGAGCAAAAAGTGGAAAGCACTTTCTACAAAGATATTATTAAGCAGCTGCAAGAATATGATAAAAGACATAATCTAAACAAAATAATAATAGCAAGCCCGGCTTTCTGGAAAGAAGATTTAATGAAAGAATTAAGTGATAAAAGTTTAAAAGACAAAATTATTCTTGCAACATGCTCTTCTGTTGGTGAGAACGCAATCAATGAAGTCCTTAAAAGACCTGAAACAGAAGAAGCGCTTAAGCAGGATAGGATTTCTAAAGAATTCAAAGTAGTAGATGAGCTTTTGACAGAAATTTCTAAGAATAATTTAGCATCTTATGGCTTAAAAGAAACAAAAAATGCGGCCCAGGCAGGAGCTGTAAAAACCTTGCTAATAACAGACCGATTTATACAAAAACGCAGAGAAGAAAATAAGTACACAGAAATAGAGGAAATGATGAAAACTGTTGATAAGATAAAAGGAAGTATTATTGTTATAAGTTCAGACCACGAAGCAGGGAAAAAACTCAATGGATTGGGTGGTATTGCAGCAATTTTAAGATATAAAATAAGTTATTAATAACAAATTTTATATAACTTAATTTATAGGACTAAGAAAAGAGGTTTTATGGAGAAAGACTATATAACATCAATTCTAAAAGAAAAGCGTATCTTTAAACCATCAAAATCATTTAGTAAAAATGCCAGCATAAAAAGCATGGGGCAATATAAAAAAATATACAAAGAATCTATAAAAAACCCAAATAAATTCTGGGCAGAGAAAGCTTCTGAGTTAGAGTGGTTCAAGAAATGGAAAACTGTTTTAAGAAAAAAAGGCAACTTCTTCAAATATTTTGAACATGGAAAATTAAATGTAGCGTTTAATTGTCTTGATAGGCATATTAAAGCAGGAAAAGGAAATAAAATAGCTCTGATATGGGAACCTGAAAAAGGAGCAACAAAAAGATATACTTATTCTCAGCTGCATAAAGAGGTTTCGAGATTTTCTAATGTTCTAAAGTATCGTGGGTTAAGAAAAGGAGATAGAGTTTGTATCTACATGCCCATGATTCCGGAACTGGCAATATCTATGTTAGCATGCGCAAGAATTGGTCTTATACATTCAATTGTTTTTGGAGGTTTTAGCTCAGATTCCCTAAGAGACCGTATCAAAGATTGCAAAGCCAAAATGGTGATAACTTCGGATGGAAGCTTTAGGAACAACAAAATAATTCCATTAAAAAATACTGTTGATGATGCAGTTAAGAAATGTCCATCTGTTAAGCAGATAATAGTTGTCAAAAGATGTAAAAATAAAATTAAAATGAAAAAGAAAAGAGATATCTGGTGGCATAAAGAAATAACAAAAAAAGAGATTAAAGATAAATGTGAAGCAGAAAGTATGGATTCAGAAGATCCATTATTTATTCTGCATACCTCGGGCACAACAGGAAAGCCAAAAGGAATCTTGCATACTCAGGCAGGTTATTTACTATATGTTTATCAGACATTCAAATGGGTCTTTGACATACAAGACAAGGATATTTACTGGTGTACTGCAGACATAGGATGGATAACTGGCCACAGCTACATAATATACGGTCCTCTAGCTAATGCCGCTACAACACTAATGTATGAAGGCGCTCCCATGTACCCAAAACCAAACAGGTTCTGGGAAATAATCCAAAAACATAAAGTTACAATATTCTATACAGCGCCAACAGCAATAAGAGCATTGATGAAACAAGGGGATAAATGGCCAAAATCTTGCAACTTGAAAAGTTTAAGATTATTAGGAACAGTAGGAGAACCAATAAACCCCGAAGCATGGATATGGTATCATAAAATTATTGGAAATAAAAAATGCCCTATTGTTGATACCTGGTGGCAGACAGAAACAGGAGGCATCTTAATAACACCCTTACCAGGAGCAACTCCATTAAAGCCAGGTTCCGCAACCTTCCCCTTCCCGGGAATAGTTGCTGATATCGTAAAAGAAAACGGAAAAAAAGCAAAACCAAATGAAGGGGGATTTTTAGTAATAAAAAACCCATGGCCAGGTATGTTAAGGACAGTATGGGGAGATGATGAAAGATACAAAAAAACTTATTTTGGAAAATATAAGCGAATATATCTTGCAGGAGATTCTGCAAGATATGACAAAGATGGATATTTCTGGATTATGGGCCGTACAGATGATGTAATGAAAATATCTGGCCATAGAATAGGGACAGCAGAAGTTGAGAGTCATCTTGTAAGTCATAAAGCAGTTGCAGAAGCTGCTGTTGTTCCAGTTCCGGATAAGATCAAAGGATGGGCTATATATGCATTTGTAACTTTAAAAAAAGGAATAACTGGAACAGATGAGCTAAGAAAAAAGATAATAAAACATGTTGCTGACCACATGGGCCATATCGCAAAGCCTGAAAAAATACAGTTTGCTGATGACCTTCCAAAAACACGCTCTGGAAAAATAATGAGAAGGATTCTCAAAGCGATAGCTGAAGGAGAAGAAGATGTTGGAAACATAACAACATTGGCAGACCCTTCCGTTGTTGTTAACCTAAAGAAAGATAGAATTAAGTGATTTTCTAAATGAATAATATTGACAAATTTAATGATTATATTGAAAAAATAAAAAAATCAAATATTCTGGTTATTGTAGAAGGGGAAAAAGATGCAAAAGCCTTGCAAGAATTGGGAATAAAAAACACCATAGAATTAAGCAAAAAACCATTATTTGGAATAATAGAAAAAATATCTTCAAAAAATAAAGATTGTATTATTCTAACAGATTTGGATAAAAAAGGAAAAGAACTTTACGGAAAATTAAATTCTGGATTGCAAGAGCATGGAGTAAGAATTGATAATAAGTTTAGAGAATTTTTATTTAGAAAAACAAAAATAAGGCAGATTGAAGGAATAAATGGTTATTTGGAATTTTAAAGTTCCACTCCGATCTTCTCTTCTTTGATTGTATTCAATATAACCATAGTTTTTATCCTTTCAACAAAATCAAAAGATTGTATTTTCTTAAGAAATTCGTCAAGTTTTTTTCTAGTTGGGAATCTTGCAAGAACAAGAGCATCAAAATCTCCAGTGATATCATAAACTCCGAATATATTTGGATGGAATGCTATTTTTTTTAATACTGTTATAGACTTTGCTTTTGAAATCCGCATTTCTATAGCTGCTTCAACATCATATCCTAATTTTTCATAATCCATCATAAGGGTATATTTAGTAATTATTTGTTCTTGTTCTAATTTTTTTAAATGGTGCATTACAGTCGCAACAGAAACCTTGGCTTTTTTAGCGATTTGCCTTAAAGAAAGCCTTGAATTTTCTATAAGTATATTAAGAATTTTCTTGTCGGTATTACTTAATTTCATTTTAAACGTTTAATTTATAACAGTTTTTAAGAAGAAAAGTAAACGTATATTTAAAATTTTCTATTTAATTGAACAAATGTTTAGAAATAAAGCATTAAAATTATATAAGTGTTGAATATTTTTATATTAAGTGAGGTAAATTGCAAATTGCGGAAAGAGTAGGAACTATTGGTGTAGGAAAAGGAAATTCACCACCAAAAACTGGAGAATCTCCTAGTGGGGGTTCTTTAGAAGGAATATATTATCGCCTTTTAGATGGAGCTGTTTGGCATAGACCACCAACAGATAAGGAATACGGAATGATTACTCAAACTCCAAAAATGTTTGGTTACTTTGATAGTGTAGGTGGTTCTCTAAACACAATCGATGGACATGATGAAAATGCAGATGCAATTGTTTATAGAAAAAGAGGGGATAAATTATGGGAATTTAGTGTAACAGTTCCTTCTGCTACTCTTTTTGGCGACAATAAAACGTATAAAGTATCTGAAGAGACAGTAGGTGATATAGGGTATTTAGAATTATCAAAACTTATTATATATGTTGAAACGATGCAAAAGAATTTAAGAATATGGAAGATACAAAAAAAATCAGAAGACAATGCAGCGATGGTGGATGACGTAGAAGCATTAGAACCTATTTTAAAGGTGTTAACTAGATATTTTTAGAAGACAGATAAAACAGTTAAACGTTAATTTTTTAAATTAGAAAATCTTTCTATGTAATAAGGGATTATTATGGTATTGAATCAATTCAAAACAGTCGTTTTGCTCGGATTAATGACAGCTTTATTGCTGTGGGTAGGTCAGCTTTTAGGAGGCATTTCAGGATTATATATTGCAGGAGCATTTGCAATAATAATGAATTTTGGTAGTTATTGGTTTTCTGACAAGATTGTTTTAAAGATGTACAGAGCCAAGGAAGTAAAAGACACAGAACATAGATTGCATAAAATTGTAAAGGAAGTTGTTGAACTGGCTAAAGTTCCAATGCCTAAGGTCTATATTATGCCTTCTGATAATCCTAATGCATTTGCTACTGGTAGAAATCCTAAACATGCAGCAGTTGCAACTACACAAGGAATTTTAAATTTATTGAATGATGAAGAATTAAAAGGAGTTATGGCTCATGAGATGGCTCATGTAAAAAACAGGGACATCTTAATTTCCACAATAGCAGGAACAATTGCTGGTGTTATTTCTTATGTAGCCTTTATGGCAAGATGGGCCGCTATCTTTGGCGGAAGAGATAGAGATAGTGGCAATATGGCCAGCATGCTTGTATTAGCAATAATAACTCCCCTTATTGCGATGATTATTCAGTTAGCAATCTCAAGAAGCCGGGAATATTTAGCAGACGCAACAGGAGCGAATATGCTTAAAAATCCCGATGGTTTGGCATCTGCCTTAGCAAAGCTAGAGCAAGGCGTAAAAACACATCCAATGAAGTTAGGAAATAATGCAACAGCCCATATGTTCATTGCAAATCCTTTCAGAGCAGGAGGCATTATGAAATTACTTAGCACACATCCTCCAATGCAAACTAGAATTAATAAATTAAAGAGTTTGAAATTTTAAAGCTCCTGATACTCCCTATCAACAATATCCTTTATCTTCTCTCCCTTCTTCTTTCCAATCTTCTCAACTTTCTCAAGCTCTTTCTGCTCAGCATTTATAACATTCTTTACACTTTTGAAATGCTTAAGCAAAGGCTTAGCCAAACCAGCGCCTACTCCGGGCAATGAACTGATAATATATTCCTGCTGGTCTTTAATGCTCATTGCTTTTTTCTCTGGATGCAAAGAAAAATCTTTTCCAGTCTCTTCTTGCTCTCTTTTAGCAATAATATTCAGCAACATAGCGCTATCCTTGAAATTTTTTGTATACAAAATAGGAACACCATAGCTTACTGTTATAGCAGCCAACATTCCCCTTATAGCATTAGCATGCACATTCCTCACAGAATAAATATCTTCAATACCCTCTATTACCAATAACGGCCTTTCAAAATTATTCTTCAAACTTTTTATTTGCTGTAATAATCTGCCATCAATAATGCTCTCAACAAAATCTCCTACGGTTTTTACTTCAACACCAACTCTAGAACTCAAAATATAATCTGCGCTTGGTAAAGCCTCCATCTTAAGCTCAACTTCCAACTCAATTAATTCTTTCAATATTCCAGAGCCTTTCTCTCTATGGTCAGCAAAAATCTTTACCTTATCTGATTTCATATAACTAGTGATTTTCTCTTCTTTTGTATTCATAAATAAAGCTAATTTCCCTTTTAAATTCTCCAAATTCCTATACATTCTCTTTTCCTTATGATGGGCAGACCATCTATAACCCTCATCCATTGTATTCTTAGTCATCAGAACAATAACCTTTCCCTCATCATGCCTTCCTGTTCTTCCTCTTCTTTGTATCTGCCTTATTGCGCTTGGAATGGGTTCGTAAAAAACAACAGTATCAACTTGAGGTATATCTAAGCCTTGCTCGCCAATAGATGTAGCAACTAAAACATTGAACATTCCAGCTCTAAATTCATCTAGAACAGCTTTCTGTTCTTTCTGGCTTAATCCTGTACCCCCCTTCTTAACTTGACCAACAAACAATTTTGCATTAATCCCTGAAATAGTATTAAGTTTTTCAGCTATATCTGAAGCGCTATCTCTAAACTGATTAAAAACAATTATTTTATTTTCTGGTTTTTTTTGGATTTCTTTCTCAACAATCTTTTGCAGTTCAATTAATTTAGGATGCTCTACCTTTTCCTCATACAACTTGCAAACCTTGATAAAAGCAGATCTAAAATTTAAATCTTTAACAATATTCTTTACAGCCTTAACTTTCGTTGTCTTCGCATCCTCATTAAACCTCGACATATACTTATACAAAGGGATTATTCCTTGGGTTTCTAATAACTCTAAAGCATGATGGATTTTCATTATCTCTGCCAAAACAGAAATCCCATTCCACACAACAAAGTCTCTTTCTCCAGTAGAAACCCTTCCTCTCAATTGTGCTTGCAAACCTAGCAAATCAGTTTTGCTCACAAACTTCACATTTGTTCTGCGTAAAATTCCCCATTTCTTTAATCTCTCTAATCTATCTTTCAGAAAGTTTTGCAAATATTTACTAACATCTAGCAGCACCTTAGACAGCTCAACAGGAACCCATTTAATATCGATCTCATATACATAAGGTTTTACATCAGGATCTTTATCTGTTCTTATTTCAATTTCTTCTATATACAAATTCTTGCAAACCTCTTGTATTTTTTCTAAATCAGAACCAGGGCTTGCAGTCAAGCCAATAATCCTGGGAAATCTAGATTTTTTGCGATATTGTTTGCCTACCCATGTATATGAATAATCTTTAACAGCATTATGTGCCTCATCTGCAATAAGCAAAGAAACATCTTCTAGATTCATCCTAGAATTTATTACGTCGTTCTCTACGCATTGTGGTGTACTTACAACAACCGCTGCTTTACTCCACAATTCCTCTCTTTTTTTTGGAGCAACAGAACCTGTAAATAAAACAATTTTATCTTCACCTATATCTAGGCATTCCTTGACCTCATTATGTATCTGCTCAGCTAATGGCTTTGTTACAGTTAAAAACAATATTTTTGAATTTGGAAAAGAATTGAGCCTTTGGGCAATTGCCAATATAGCTGTCTTTGTTTTACCAAGACCAGTAGGTAATATTATCAAACAATTGCCCTTAGCGCAAGAAGCCATAATTGTTTCCTGATACAGCCTAGGAGTAAAATTTCTTATAGCTACCATACGATTAAAGAATGTATTTCCATTTATATATATTATTAGTTTAATAAGGCAAATCCTTGATATAGCCTTTATTATAAAGATGGTAGCTAAACAGGATACCTAGAACAAACAATGTAATAACAACTGCCTTGCTGCCATAAAGGGTTCCCAGTAAAAAGCCTATTAAAAATCCTGATAATATCAGATAATATGGAATTGTGAGTTTCTTCTTCCTGTCGTACAATAATCTTCCTCCAACCATGCCACTTAAAAAAACAACAATATAACTAATAAAAACACTAAAGCTCGATGCCCATAATGCGATTATGAAACCTGCAACCATAAGTACAAAAAAGAAAAATTCTGCCCAGCTCCTGAAAAAAAAGTCTGTCATTCTTATCCAGCATGCCATATTTTACTTTCAAAAAATATGTAATACAAAACCCATAGTACTATACCAATCAAAAATGAAGCTATAACCGCTATACCTACACTTATATTTAATGTTAACAATATGGCAGCTGCAACAATACCTGTTGTTGAAAATGCATATAACATCCTGCTGCCATAAAATGTTTTGCTTCCATCCAATGGAGGTATCGGCAATAAACTGTAAAGGGCATATGCAATATTAAACATAATCAATTTTTGTATTAATGAGTTAACCGCAGCAGCGCTTAAAGCCTTGAATAAAATAGCGATAATTATGCTCGCTAATGGACCCATGACAGCTATTAAGCCAACTGCCCACCAGTTTATGTCATACCTGAACCATCCAAGCCTGTGTCCAGCTAAATGATGAACAATAAACCCTCCTGGAAGTATTAACCAGAATTTTCCATTAGTCAAAAACACGACTATTAATCCTGCTAATAAGCCAAAACCCCACATCTTCCACTCTAACCTGTAACCTGTACCTAAAGACCATATCCTCTGTGCAGAGATATGCACTAAAAAAGACAAAGCAACTATCAAAATAGAGTTAAAGAAATTGAAAAACCCTAAACTCAAATTTGCGGCATCTCCTGCTCCCCATTCACTAAAAGAAATTATAAAGGCAATAACTATGATGGCAATAATTAAGCCCCTGATCTCTGAGGGAGTAAAAGTATAATACCTCTTTATTTTATCCCATAAATCGACTATTTCTCCCATAAGTTTTATTTTATAAAATATTATATTTAAATGTATTGCTATAAAAGCAGCTATAACCTACCCTACACTAAAACTATAAGAGACGTTAGGATTCTTAATCAGCTTTAAAATGTCTTCTTCATGACCTGCGCCAACAACTGCTAATATTTTCTTTTCTTCATTTTCACCCATTAGCTTTATTAGCTTAGAAGCCATAAATTCATTTCTTTCTTCTATTAAGACCTTATATAAACCAGGATATCTCTTCTTTACCATTCTCAATAGTTTTTTTATTGTCTGCTTATCCGGAACTTTTTTTAAGTCAAAAGAGCCCAATCCATATTCCTCAATTAATTTTTCTCTGAAAAACAATCCTCTGAAAGTATCCACAAAAATAATCTTAAGAAATTCCTTAAAGCCGAAGTATTTTGAAAATCTTCTTAGTGTTATTAAAATATCCTGGTCTATTAGAGCTATTTTTAGTTTATTTTTTTTAGCTAATTTAACTGCCGCCAACATTTCCGATCCAGGGGAAATTTTAACTTTTTCTCCAAGCTTTTTTTGTATATATCCCCCAATTAAGCTGAATAAATAGCCTTTTAATCCAATGTATCTTATATCTGAGATGCTTGCTTTGTTTTTTTTATTTGACAATAAAGAATACATTCTTCTTTTGTCTAGTTCAACAGCAACTGTGTCTGGTTTATCTTGTTCAATTGCTTCTTGCACTTCTTCCAGGCTTTGCTTTGCTATATGCGATGTGCCTATTATCGTAAGATTTTTATATTTCATATTACTGGTGAGGAGTCATATTATTAAATAACTTCTCAAAAAATCGAAGATTTTATATACTTTGGCTTTATAAATTAATATATAAAATAAGTAAGGTGATGCTCAATGCTTAAGATGAAAAAGATTTCTGAAACATACGATATGAGAGTTTTTACTGATGTTGGTGAATATTTTGGGGATGTTGAAGAATCCATTATAACACAAAACAAGGTCTTTGGATGGCGCGTAAGAGCAACTAAAAATTCTTTTCTTACTAAGGTGCTGGGGAGTGCGAAAGGAGTCATCGTCCCTCATCAGCTTGTGAAGTCTATAGGAGACATAATGATAATAAGTAAGGCTGCATTGCCAAGCGCATCAGAAGAAGAACAAAAAGAAGCCGTAGAATAAAATTTGTTTTTCATACATCAACAGCAAAATACTTCATTCTTAGTAATATGTAAGCGAAATACATAGCTATCATTATCAAAGCTTCTCTTCTTGTTAACATTGCTTTCCTCCATAAAAATATCATGATAATTATTGCAGTCACTATCTTAACAGGAAGGTCAAAGACTATTATTGGTTTAGGTACCTGATAAGTAGATATCATTGCTCCCAAACCCAAAGCAAGCATGGGGTTTGTGATATTGCTCCCAACCAAAGTTCCAATTGAGATTGAAGAAGCCCCCCTTAAAATTGCTGTAATTGATGTTGTCAGCTCAGGTAATGCAGTTGCAATACCTATCGTTAAAATTCCTATTAAAGATCCGCCAATCCCATATCTCATTACAAAAAACTCTGCAACCCGCAAGATATATTCTGCGCTTAAAACAATGATAACAAGGCCAGCAATAATATAAAGAACATCGACAGCAATTTCTTTCTTATCATTTCCATCTAATTTAATGTTTTTTCCGTCTTTATCTTTATGGCCTTTAATTTTCTTATTTTCACCCATCCATAGATACCATAAGTAAAGAAAATATCCTAAAAATAAGACTGTTCCCTCTGCCCTGCTTATATCCTTATCCAAAGAAAATAATAGCAACACAACAGATGCAACTATCATCATAAGAAAGTCCTTTTTCAAAAAGCTCCTTTTTATATGTATAACTGCTAATAACCCCACAATACCTATCATAAGAAGTTGTTGCACAATATCAGAGCCTATGTTCGTTCCTAAAACAGTAGCAGAAGCTATAAAAGGGTCTATATTTCCTTTCACTATATCTAAACTTGCAACAACATGAGTTGTTATCTCTGGCAAGCTTGTCCCTATAGAGATTACTGTTAGTCCTATAAACATCTGGGAAATGCCTATTTTGTTGCTTATTTTTATGGACTTTGCAACAACTTTATCTGCGACAAAAACAAGAAATACAACAGCTATTACTCCTATGATAACATTATCAATGGGATTCGGGCTTATGTAAACCATAAAAATGAATTAAATTAAGAATTATTAATAGTTTTTGTTTTCTAAAACCTAGGAAGTTTACTTCCCGCTGGTTTTTGTTTTCTAAAACCTAGGAAGTTTACTTCCCGCTGGTTTTTGTTTTCTAAAGTCTGGAAAATCTCTTTGAAATCACAGACTTCTAAGAGATTTTCCGCTGGTTTGTGGTTTAGGCATTCTTTATAGCAGAGCCAATCATGATTCCAGTAACAATCACTGCTGCAGACAAAACTGCCCAGTTCCCATCAGGATTGTAACCCAAAAAACCAGAACTAAATTTCACAATAGCCAATGTAACTATAAAATAAACCATGCCCATAGCAATTAGAATAAGAGAAGCTATAACAGTTACAATAAGATTTTCAATAAGACCTTCTTTACGCATATGTGTCTGTATTTTTTCTGAGGTTTAAATATATTTTGTTTTTCCGGTATTAAACTCTGTTATCCCAAAACTGCTTTACATCCCGAAACTAATTTACATTTTTAAATCCGTTCCAGACTTCTTTGGGTGTTTTATAGCTTAGGCTCATATG
>NYYQ01000009.1 GCA_002686855.1 Candidatus Woesearchaeota archaeon
GCATTCTCTAAAACACTAGAATATCATGAAATAGCACTTAGAATATTCATACAAGAACACAATGAAAAACAACTATCAGTCAAATGACAACACTGCCTAGATTTATAAATATTTAGAAATTTACTATTAAATAATGGTATCAAAACAATCTACCCATGAACATCCTCTTGAGGACGGTCTATCTTTAAATTTGTATGCCTTAGACCCAGGAATGACAAAAAGGGATCTAGCGAGAATTGTTTCTCCTGGATCCGACAATGCTTTAGGATTTGATCCAAAATCATTAGAAAATGATTTTTCAATGGTAGCTAGTTTATCTTCTCCTGATGGACTGGTAGGTAAAGTTTTAGATAAAAAATATGAGGTACCTCAATGGCTTCAACCTTACAGAGTTGCACTGGAGGCATCACTTAAAGAGGCATCACTTAAACCAACAAAGATATTTAATGGAGAGATTATAGTAATTGAAGGCAATCTTGAAGTTCCATTAACTGTTTGTAATGGTGGTTATTTTGATTTCAAAGCAACAGAACTAACGGCAATTCCTGCTGATTTATCACCTGATTTCTATCCAGAGGGAAAAACACCTGATTTATATCTAAAGGGAAAAACTATAGGTGAATTGTTGCACCTACATAATTTAGATGCCAGTCAGATGGTAAGGTATCTGGGTTTCGGATTTATAATGCTTACAAATGGTGGTGATGAAATTAGTCTTACACACAGAGCTAAAGGAGTAGGAATAGGGGCAGATTACATGACAGTACCAGGAGGAACCCCTCCATTTCATAAGGATTTCTTTAAGAAAGGGTTTGATTTCCCAGGATATTTTGAAAATGTTATCAAAAAAGAAATGTATGAGGAATATGGATTATCCTCTGAGGAATTCAGAATAGGTACTTATTATTTAATAGATGATAAAACATCCGTACCTTTTGTTGCCGTTGAAATATTTACACGGTTATCTACAAAAAAAATTGCTCAAAGATGTTATGGTAATGAAAAGGCTATGGAAGAGCATCCAGTATTATATGCAGCTAGTAAAAAATCAGCCCCAATCATAGCACAAAGATTTCGGGTGGCGCCAAGTTTAGCTTATGTCTTGCATGAAATCGTCAAGGCTGACTAAAAAATTTGGGGTGAACCCCTTAAAGTTGACACTTAGTTAGCGAAATTATTTAATCCAAATTAAATGATAAAGTTATGAGGCGCAAAATGGAGAAAGAACAAACAGTAAACTTAATAACTATGATTTAATTTATTCAAAATGATGGAAGATATTTTAAAAGGATATGAACCAATTGATTATAGGGATTGGATTTTAGGAGATGAAGCTAGAAACGCCGTAAATATAAAAAGGTTAAAATTATTAGAACCAAATGAAATTAAAATCTTTGATACTGCAGCTCCTTACAATGATGCAAGAAACGATCCTGGACAAGCAGAATTAGTTGCATATTTCACAATTAAATTGTTAGGTTATAATTCTAAAGGCCAGCGAGAAGTGGCAGTTCCTGCAGCAATACTTCACGATATTGGCTTTTATTTTGACCATCCTACTGCTTTGGAAAAGACTTGTTGATTCAGGTGGTGACACTGAATCTGAAGCCAATCGAAGACCGCATCAAAATAGGGGGATTTTACTAGCAGGCAAGGTTCTTAATGAAATTGGTTATCCTGATGATTATCTATGTGAAATAGCAGACATAATTGGCGACCATGACACAAGGAGGTTGCCAACAACTGAAAGTGGAAAGGTAGTCAGAGCAGCAGATTATTTATGGAGAGTAACCCTTCCTTGTCTAAACATATATTTTGGTAAAGCTAAACCTAACGAAGCATTTGAAAGAATGGAGAGCTCTGCTTTAACCAGACCGCAACCATTCAATCTTGATAATCATGCATTATCTATAGGAAGAATTGAACTAGTAAATACAATGGTTCATAAATTTGGAGAACAATGTCATGGTTTGCTTAAGGATAAAGGTTATGAAAAAGAATTAGATAAGATATTGAAATTTTATAGTCAAGAACCCCGAATAAATTCGAGGGCATGAGTGCCTTATGCTACGAAGGTTAATAATGTTGTTTGTTATCAATACTTCTTTCATAGCAGGAATTTGTCCTTTTTTGTGTTCTACAAAATTGTAGTTTATTTGTTATGCAAAATATCACACAACCGTCCCCTTAGAAAATCAAATTACACTTTTAACCTAATTCTTTTTTACAGAAGAAATTCTTTATTAGATAAGCTGCAATTAGTAATACTATAAAAGTCAAAAAAATAGCAATTCTAAAAGATATAAACATGCCCAACCAATAAGCTATTGATGGAAAAACACCAACCCCAATAAAAAAAGAGAACACTATTTTCTCATCGGTATCGAGCTCAAAATTATCAAGGATAAAATAAATCGGAACAGCAAATAATAATACCATGCCTAATGCTGACATCATACCAGAAAAACCCAGTATAATATAGAGGAAAATAAGCGCAACAGCTGCCACAATTCCAATAAACCCCAAATCTTCTTTACTAGGAAGCTTCATATTTATACACCCTTATATTATCTTTATTGTATAGCAATGTATGGTTTCCCATATTTTGTTTTTCAAATTCCAGCCACCTTTCCACAAAACTCCGATCACTCAACATAGCTATATCAGTATAATCAAAAACTAAATAATCGTTTAATAAATGATTTTTTATTGTTTCCTCACGATTTTCTTCAAATGTGCCCCATATTAAGAAACCCTCAAAGTAATGGCTTACTCTATGTGAATAAGAAGCCATCCACCAGGCTTTCTGCATTATTTGTGAAGGGGGGCCAATTACAGAAACATTTTCATTTTCATCAATATTATCCTTAAGCCATTCACTAACTTCAATTTGCGCTGGATTGAGTCTTATTATTGGAGAATCATAAGCTTTGTCAAGTGTTGAATAAGCTTGAGGCATATTATAAGTAAGCGTCAAAGCTACAATTAAAATTCCAAAGGAATATTTCAAAAACAATTTATATGTTTTTGGAATTTTAATAAAAGATATTATTAAAAACACCCCTACAACTGTTATTGGTACAAAAATATGGGCTGTTGCAGATAATGATCTATGAAGAAGTTCAATTTTACCTATAACATCCCTATGAAGGACTAAATACAAGCTAACCAGCCATGCCAATAAAAATATATCTTTGTTTTGCCTTCTTAGGGCTAAAGCAAATATTCCTATCAATAAGAAAGGTAGTGTCCATGTTCCATGCATATCCTTAAAAGAAAAATATGCTGCTGGAACAGAACCGGAAAATTTTTCTGGATCAAAAGACCATTTAAATAATCTGGAAAATACAATTTTAGACTCATCTAATTCTTGTTCTCTTGAGAAGGTTTTGAAGACATTCCCTGTTTGGTAAGGGAACACTGCAAACAAAATTAAAAAAAGAGCAGCTGCAATTCCAATATGCTTCCAGTTAAATGGAATCTTTCTTAGCTTTATCAATAAAGCAACTCCAAGTACAAAAAGACCCACAAGAGAATGGAAAAAAGAAAGAGGGTGTATCATTAACCCAACTGCCAGAAGTACTCCCATAAGGTATAAGTACAATGGTTTATTTTTATCTTTAGTATAAGTTGTGAAATACATATAAAAGCAATATAATATTAATGGAATAAAGGCATATCCAAACCTTTCCGGCCATTGCCCCCATAAATAAGGCATAATATCCCTAATAGAAAAAGTAAGCATAAATGATGATAGTATTGCAGGCAAAAAACCAAATAATTTTCTAATTACAAAAAAGATAGAAATTAAAATAGAACTTGCAAATACCGCATTTGTAAAGTATATCGGAACCATCCTATCCTGGGCAAATGCAGATATAATTGCCATGTCAGTATGAAAAGGCGGATGATACCATAATGTATGGGGTCTAAACCTATTATCGTTTCCATAAGAATAATCTAAAAAAGGGGGCAAATACACAAATGTCCTGTCTCTTTGCGCAATAAAATCTGCAAGCTCCCAGTGAGATACAGCATCCCATTCTCCATATGGAACATTGTTATCTTGAAAAGGCAAAGTCCACATATAAATAGCAAACAAATACACCGCAAGAAAAACCAATACTTCAAGATAAGTTTTCTTTATTTTCATACTCAAAGTTACATCAATTTATTTATAAACATTTTGTAAAGGCAGGTTTAGATATCTTAACTTCAACTATTTAATGCTAAATGAAGATAAAAGAATACGCAGATATTTAGAGATATCATCAATAGCAGATTACCCTGCTACAATGCATACCACTTTACTTAAGATAAGAAAAAGTGTACCTCGGCAGGAATCTTATTGGCTCATTTGTTGCCTTTTTGGTTCCAAATTATTTCTGTAACTTTTTATCGTTAAGCAACGAGGTAGTATTTTACCTAACAAACAATTATGTATATTAGAAGTATAAGCAACTATTTATATTTTATTGTTTATTTGTTATAGATTATCTTTTTTGTTTCTTCGATTGCTTTTTGACTTAAGCCTTTCAATTCAGATAGGGTCTTATCTTCAATCTTTGTCTCAGTCCCATACTGGAAATTTTCTCTTAATACTATAGCACTTTTTTCGTTTTTTTCTTCACTTTCAGCAATTTTCAAAGCTTCAATTATTTCGGTGCTTAGAATTATTTTTTTCTGCTCCTTTAGATGCTCAACAAGAGCAATTGTACATTCCTGATTTCTGGACTCGTAACCAAATTTTGCAATTATTCCCAAAAAACAATGGTATATTGTATAAAATACTGCGTTAACTGACCAGTCTAACAAGCCGGATTTTTCCATTGTGAATACCGCTTTGAAATTGTGTTCTGCCTTTTGAATATGCTTTTTCGCTTCATCCAAATCTGGATCAATTTCAATCAAACCTCTATGCTTTATCCCTTCTTCCATCTCTTTTTTTGCCTTATTGAGACACCACTTTACTTTATTCTCTGTTTGCGACATTTTTTATCAACCCTATGATTTTTTCAAATCCATGAAGGACTATTCCATTTTTTATAGCATCAATTATTACTTTATCTCTTTTTATAATGTTTTTCCTTAAATCGCATCTTGTCTGTTTTATTGGATGTAGTTTTTTAATTAGTAATTGATTTTTTTCTTTGATTAATTGGTTTATTTTATAATTGTTTTTTTTGTCAAAAATAAGAAGCAAATCAATATCATTTGCTTTCTCTTCATTCTTGATTATAGAACCAAATAGAATGACAATATCGGCAAGTTCAAATAATTGACTTAGTTCGTCTTTCCATCTAATATAGTTTTTTGCTTCTTCCATTAAAAGTGTCTCTAGGTTTTTTCTGGCATATTCATCCTCAAGTCTTATTTCATAAAACCTCGCCTTCCCCAGATTCCTTCCTTTAACAATTGAATCTTTTTCAAGCGAATTCAACGCCTTGAATGCCCCCACCCTTGTCTTATTCAGCACTTTTGCGATGGAACTGGAATTGTAATCTACTGTGAAATCCTTAAATATCCTTAATACAATCTTCTTCTCCAACAGTGATGTAGCAGTCATTTTCTATGTTAATTTTTAGTTTACACATGTAAACTATTAATTACTATTTAAATCTTTCGGTTCATGATACTTTAAGAGGTCGTAATAGTACTGAACCTCTAACTTTCTCGCTGTAGCCACTAAACACTTCCTAGGATGTTTTCCTCTTTCTTTCAGTCTGAGATAGTATTTAAAAAATTCTGTTTTATTTATATAGCCAATGACGCTATGAAGCTTGCCTTGATCATTACAGCAATAATCCAAATCATCCCCCTCAGGTAACCTTTTTTCCAGAATTCTGTCCATAGAACCATAAGTAAATCCCGTTTCAAAGCTTTGATGTCTTACATTCGAAATTTCTTTAGTAATCCTTAATCGGTCATCATATTCATAAGAAACTGAAATATCATCAAAATTTTTAGATTTTATATTTGAGTTATTAACAGAAAAGGAGATTTTTCATGTGAAGAAATTTACATACCACCAGATTATTGTCATTTGCCCTAATTCAAAATTTTCTTTACAGCACTATAAACTTTTTCTACATCCAGGATTTTCAAACACATATTATTATTGCATGAACTTAATCTTTGGTTGTATGCAGAAACACAAGGACTGCATGCGTAATTTGAATACATTACAGCGCAATTATCAGTTAAGGGCTTGTAAAGTCTTGGTGTTTCCGGGCCAAAAAATACAACAATAGGTATTTTCGTCAAAGATGCAAAATGTGCTGGTCCGCTGTCATTTGTTATTAAGATATTCCCAACATTAAAAAGATCCAGCAATTCTCTTAATGTAGTTTTTCCTGTAAGGTCTAGAACTCTTTTGTCTTTTACAAAATTATAGATATATCCCGCATCTGGTTTTTCTGATTCTACACCAGTTATTGCAACATAAACATTCTTATCCAGCAATAACTTCTTAACAAGCCTTGCATAACTCTCTAATGGCCATTTTCTTATGCTAATTAATTTACTTGCATTCGGATTGACTAAAACCAGCTTATTGCTTTGCTTTATAGCCGGATTAATGTTTTTTAGAATGCTCCATATTCTTTCTTTGCCTTTTTTATCAGAGTTTATTTTTGGAACCTCTAGTTTTTCTTTATCTGCAGGAACTTTCACTAATGGAATCTGGCCTTTAGATGCCTGCAAAGATTCAGCTAATGCTATAAAAGACTGCGCTGTATGTATATGTGGATTGTAAATGACTTTGTGAGTCAGAAAATTTCCGATATAAAGGCCTTCTTGGTCATATCCATAAAACCCCACTCTCTTCCTTGCGCCGCTCAAATAACCCAAAATTGTGCTGAACCTTGCAAACATTTCCAGATTAATAGTAGTATCTATTTTTTTATTTCTGCTAATCCACATGAATTTTAAGGTATCAATTGCAAGCGTAAACACATTTTTGCTGTTTATAGTAAACACATTTTCCTTAGGAACTGCATCAATTATATCCATACTTTCCCTTATATGCTTAAATAAAAGAAAGCTTATTTTACAATTTGGATACATTCTTTTAAGCTTCTTTATTGCGGGATAAGCCAAAACAGTGCTTCCCATCTCAGCCAGCTCAATAATAAGAATGTTTTTCGGAGCCTTATTATGCTTAGGACTCTTAAGCCCTATCAGCCTTTGAAGCTTATACAAAATAGTAAGAGAAAAGCATATAGGCATACCTATCCATGTATCAATTCTACGCATAGTATTTGGTTCCATAAGGACAAAGAAAAAGGCTAACGTAATTTAAAGGTTGCGGAAAATCGAAGATTTTCGAAACCCAGAAAATCTATGATTTTTGCTGGTTTTGAAAATCTTTTTAAACAGAATAACAAAACTGATTATTGACAAATGCAAAAACAAAAAATAGCAATTTTGACTCCGACCTTCAATCATTATAGTGGTATGGATAGAGTTGCGCAGCTGCAGGCAGAAGACTATGTAAAAAAAGGAAACAAGGTTACTGTAATTGCATTAGAAGCAAAAATAAAGCCAAAAAGATACAAGGTTATTGAAATTGGAATGCCAAAAAATCTTTTTTTGCAGAGATTGTATAGATTATTCTTTTTTTTAGACAGAAAAAAAATTGAAAAATATAAATTATTAAAAAATTATGATCTGGTAATAAGTCATTTCTATCCAATGAATTGGCTAGCCTATAAAGCAAAGAAAAAATACAAAATTGATTACATATACCATGACCATGGAATCAATACAACAGGATTTCTAAACAATAATTTCCAAAAATTATATATGAAATTGTTTCTATTTTTCAATAATATAACTTTAAAAAATATTGATAAGGCTTTTTCTGTAAGTAAATATCTAAGCAAACAACTTTACAAAGAATCTGGAATAAAGAGTAAAGTTGTCTATAACAAAATAGACAAAAAAAGATTCAATAAGAACGTAAAAGACAATAAAGTGGCAAAAAGATACAATCTAAAAAATAATAAAACTCTGCTATACGTAGGTAGAATTGCCCCTCATAAAGGTATTCATTTATTATTAAAATCATTTAATATTGTAAAAAAACAAGTTCCTAATGCAAAACTGCTTATTGTTGGAAAACCTACATTTAATGGCTATTTCAAAACACTCAGAAATTCCATAGGAATTTCTGGTGCCCAGAAAATGCTCAAAAATTTCAAAGAATTTTTGGCACATAGAAATGGCAAAGCCATTTCTCTTGTTTCAAAGAAATTTTCTTGGGAATTAAAAAGAATTACAAATAAAGATGTGATTTTTACAGGATTTGTACCAGATAATGAATTGTCAAATTATTACGCCGCTTGCAACCTTTATGTAACAGCATCACAATGGGAAGGCTTCAATCTGCCAGCAGCAGAAGCACAGGCATGTGGAAAAAAAGTTGTTGCTTTTAATATAGGTTCGCATCCAGAAGTTATAAAAAATGGAATTTTAGTTAAAAATAAAGATATAAAAGCATTCTCAGAAGCAGTAATCAAGCTGGTTAAATGAACTTACATAATATAAACCTCAATAAATATGAAAAGTACGCGTTAATAACAATCATCATAGCTATAATAATCAGATTTTCTTTAATTCCAATTTACACAGTTTCAGGAGATGCATGCTGGCATTTTTCCGTCTCAAAATTCATAGGAGAAAACGTCCAAATACCCCTTTCTGAGCCTCTTGGAAGAGATGAGCCATTTTGGGCCCCTCCTTTGTTCCACGTTATTGCGGCATTATTCAGCTCAATCTTCTCTATTTTTGGAAGTGAATTTGGATTAAAACTTATAGCGCCATTATTTGGAAGCATGACCTTAATAGCATCATATCTGATCTTAAAAAAATTCCTGAATGAAAAAGCATTGTTTTACAGCATACTCTTCATATCTTTCATACCAATTTTCATAGATTATAGTATCTTAGGTTATGTAGAATCAATGCTAACTTTCTTTGTTCTTCTAAGTATATATCTCGCATTAAGCAACCATCTTATTTTAAGCAGCATATCCACAGGCCTAGCAATACTGACAAAATACAATGGTATTTTTGTTATACCAGTCATACTATACATCATATACAAAAATTACAATAAAAAACTGTTATCAAAAAATGCAATTATCGCTTTAATAATCCCCGCAATCATCAGTATTCCATGGTTCATAAGAAACTGGATTTTACTTGGAAATCCAATATGGCCATTTTTAAATTTCATATTCAAAGGATTTGAGCAACAATCATATTCTGGGCTTGACATAACCAGCTTATTTTCAGTAAATACATACATAGCAACATATCTTGGATTTTTTGGAATTCCTGATGGTAATTACAACACTTTGTTTTTCATAGATTTGCCATACTTACCAATTTTGTTTTCAATATTTCTAGTAGCAACAATGATCTTTATAATTCCATTAATCTTCGGATTAAGAAAGAGCAAAGGGAATATCTTCTACATTTTGCTTATGTCATATGGAATATTATTCATCTTATATATAATTAATGTGGGCCCTTTCGTTTCTAGAATTTTGCTGCCCGCCATAATCTCTTTGGCATTCTTTTACGGTATTGGCATGGAAAGGATAACCTCAAAATACAAAATAGGGACTTTATTTCCGATCTTAATAATCCTAATTTCTGCAGGTTTTGTCATAACAGAAGCCGCAAAATTCACAATAGCTTCAAGAAGCTGGGATTCTTACCAGCAAGACTTCAATTGGGTAAAATCAAACACCGACAAAAAGGGTATATTCATGGTAGGAGGTCAATGTATACCTTACCACATAGATAGGACATCCTTATTCCCATCAGAGCTAAAAACAAACAACTACAATTATATATGGATAAATCAAAATTTCAGGCTGGATAGAAGATCAATATTGAACAAAGAACAGCTCCAGGAAATAGAAAGCAAAAATAAGGAACTAGTTTATCAAAACCAAAAAACAAGTACAAAAATCTATAAAATCATACAATAAATGTCTTTTTAACTAAGAACTCATCTATACTACAAAAACTAACTGTTCATTCAATTTACTCTCAGATTTTATAACTCTATAAATGTACAGCTCATCAGATGCGCGCATTTTTGCCCCCATTTCAAGCCGTACATTCAAAGCATCGTAATCTTCTTTAATAGTTGCTATTAACTCAAACTCATCAGGATGGCTCATAATATATTCCACTGAATCTTTAGAATAAAAATAATTAGTCCAAGTAAAATATTTTCCAAAAACAACATAGTCAATATTATAATATTCTATTAGAGGTAATAAACTGTCAGAAAGAGGTGTTAAGCCCACGGTTCTTCTGTCTGTTAGATACTGTAATTTATAAATATAACCCGGTTGTATCATGATAGCATCATCCCTTCCCAAATTGCTATTTATGAAATCTCCAGTAGCCTGAGCATAAATAAACTCTTTATTAAAGAGTATAAAATTATTATTTTGATAATACCAATAAGGTATTAAAAGAAGAATCCCAATTGTAATAACAGTAATTAGTTTTCCATAAAGTTTTAATTTTTTTCTTTGAGAAAATAAGATAAACAACCCATAGCTTATAAAATAATATAAAAAAATAAATGCAGTATAGAAATATCTCAAAGAAGCGCGATGCTGAGTCAAAGGGAACATAAAAATCAGGAATACTCCAATCATGTAAAGATTGACATTATTGTATATGTTTTTCGTCTTGATAAGATTTTTCAACATAGTGAACAAACTAAATAAGGTAATAAATGCGAAAGGCAAATAAATAACAATCATGTAAACAATATGCTTGGGTAAAAGAAGATGGTCCATAGTAGTGAAATTTAACCCTCTTGGTATTGTAAATGGAACTATATTGAACATATATCCCAAAGCATAAGAATAAGCTTTGATATCGAAAGAAAAACCACCAAAAAGGCTTGATTCATAATCGCCGAAATATCTTGGATTTAAAAGCTCCATTAAACCAAAACCTTCAGTGCTTACAGGTGTTCCCACTAATCCAGCAGGATAATATTCATTAGTTGAATATTGATAAGCCTTAACACCTGTCCAAGAAGCATAAAACAAAAACATGACCAATATAGGCAAAATAGCATACTTCAAGCCAGGAAAAGTAAGAGTTCTAAAATTTACTTGTTTATAGTTAAAAAATACATAAGACAGAATAAATGTAGGGAATAAAAATATAACATGGTCTGTTGTTATTGCAGTTAATCCCCCAAAAATTGAAGCAGCTATAATTGACTTTTTATTATTAAACTTAACTCCTTTTACATAATAATAGATGGATAGTATAATCAACATAACAACAAATGATTCTTTTAAACCTGCTTTAGAAGAGATTATAAATTCAACCGACAACGTAAAAAAGAATAAAGTGACAAAAGTAACGGAAAAATTATTAGTCAACATCATAAGTAACTTGTA
>NYYQ01000010.1 GCA_002686855.1 Candidatus Woesearchaeota archaeon
AAAGAATCCATATGAGCCTAAGTTACAAAACACCCAAAGAAGTATGGAATGAATTCGTTAACTAGTTTCGTGTCGTTAACTAGTTTCGGGATAACAGACCAAGTTCACTAAGTTCAACCATTTTATCCTAAAAGCAAATCTATTCACCCTTTATAAACCTTTCTATATTTTTATCACTATTTAGTCATAACACTTAGAAAGTATTTAAAGCCGAATATTCAAGAAATCAATATAACAACTGCTCCAACCACCATTATAGCAGCCCCAACAAGCCTTTGCGCAAAATATTTTTCTTTAAACCAGATACCTCCGTAAATTACTCCAAAAATTGAACTCGTTCTTTTTATTGATATCATATAAGGAACAATCACCAAGGTAACAGCAAGAGCATGAAATAAAAACATAAATCCATTAGCAATTCCAATCAGAAACAATAATCCAAAATTATTTTTTATATCATTGAACTTATTTTTTATCCTTTTAAAAAAGAAAATCGACATTAGGGTAGTAAAAATTATCGAATGAATCGCAATAAAAAACGTAGGGCTTGAATGCAACACCGCAATCTTGAGCAAATTAGCTGTAATGCTGGCAATTAAAGCTGCTATGATAATTAAAATTGTGCCTTTTTCCTTGAATATTGCTTTAAACGGACCAAGAATCCCATATTTTTTTTGGTTTAGGTTTAAAATATATGCGCCTATAACAACCAATATTATTCCAGCAACTCCTAAAAAAGTCGGAAGCTCTCCTAAAATTAGGAAAGAAGTTAATATCAAAAAGACTGGTGTAAGGCTAAAAAATGGCAGCGTTAAAGATAAGGGAGACATCCTTATTGCTTTGATGTAAAGTAACAGTAAAACAATATCTAATGGTGCAAAAATTGACATTGTTTTCCAAAAGACAGCATCCAGAGTGGGAATTTTTGTAAAAAAAAGAAATATTGGCAACAAAGGAAGAACGAATAAGAATCTAGCCCAGGATATTAAGTAAATATCGTCTAATTTAACTTTCTTGACAAATGCATCTGATGTAGCATTAAAGAAACCGCTCAACAACGAATATAAAAACCACAGCATTTTATTGTACAGCTTCCATTAAATCCTTAATTGCCTTAACCTTATCTTCACTCTTAAAAACATAAGAACTAGCAACCAAGACATTTGCTCCTGCCTTAACAGCAATTGGAGCAGTTTCTAGATTAACACCGCCATCAACCTGAATATCCAGCTCTGGCTTCATCTCCCTTAACTCCCCAATCTTTGGCATGACATCGGCAATAAACTTCTGCCCTGAAAAACCAGGTTCAACAGTCATAAACAAAACCATCCCCACTTTATCAACATAAGGCAAAATCTTCTCCAAATCAGTTTTTGGATTCAAAGCAATACAAGGCTTAACACCCAAATTTCTTATCTCATCCAATGTTTTTCCAACATCAGCACAAGCTTCAACATGCACTGTTATATTATTAATCTTCAACTTAGGATTTGCATCAATAAATTTACGCACATATTCCTCACTAGGCTCTAAAACCATCAAATGAATATCTAAAGGTACTTTAGTATCGAGTTTTTCCAGATACTCAGGTCCTGGAGTTATATTAGGAACAAACTTATTGTCCATAACATCTACCTGGAGTAAATCAGAATAATCCTCAACCTCTTTTATCTCTTCATTAATTTTTTCCTGGTTTGCAGATAAAATAGATGGAACAATTTTAATTGACGGCATTTTTTATTATAATTATATTAAAAAGAATTGTAAATTATTTCTTCTCCTCTTTTGCTTCTTTTTTAGGCTCTTCTTTTGCTTCAGCCGGTTTTTCTCCTTCTTTTGCTTCTCCCTCTGCTGGTGCTGCTCCTTCAACTGGCAATAACTCCTTGATTATTACCCCCGGAATTCCTGCCTCTGTCAGCTTTGCTTTAATAGCGCTTCTTTCTTTTCCTTCCATGCTTGCCAGAATTTCTTTACCGACTTTTTCAAATTCAGCTCTTCTCTCCTCCATTTCCTCAGCAAGCTTCTTCTTCTCTTCCTCTAACTTCTTCATTTCTTCTGCTGAAAGCTCAGTTTTCTCTTCTTTGATCTCTTTATCATACTTTCCTTCATTAACTTCCTTAATTGTTTCAACAGCTGGCTTTCCCTCTACCAATATACCCATTGAATTGCATGTACCTATAATTTCTTTAACCTTAGCCTTAAGGTCTTTACCCAGTAACCCATCTTCTTTCATCTTAGCAACCTTAATTATCTGCTCAATAAGAACATCTGCAACTTTATCTGTAAGAGGGTTTCCAGAGCCTTTTTCTATTCCAGCTTCTTTTAATATTAATGCAGAAGCAGGTGGTGTTCCAATAGTAATCTGAAATTCTTTTGTATCTGTATCTACTGAAACCTTCACTGGAACTTGCATTCCGTTAAATGCAGAAGTTTTTTTATTTATCTCAGACACTACTTCTCCTATATTAACTCCCAATGGTCCTAATTGAGGTCCTAATGGAGGTGCTGCTGTAGCTTTTCCTCCTGGTACAAGTGATTCTACAGATTGTGTAACCATTTTAACCCTTACTCTGCTTTTTCCTCTTCGTCTGACTCCCTTCTTATAACCTTGACAGCATCCATCTTAACTGTTATTGGTATTGGAACTGCTGCTTCTAAAAGCTCAACAACAACTTCCTCTTTCTGTTTGTCTATCCTTGTTACTTTTGCTTGCTCTCTTTTAAAAGGTCCTGAGATTATCTCAACAATATCATTTTTCTTTATATTCATCTCAACCTTAACCTGCTCAAGCATATGCTCTATTTCCTTGTACTCGACAGTCTTTGATAAAATACCTCGGGCATAAGGAACATTAAATGCTGCCTGCTCAGCATCGCTTTTATTGCTTGCTTCCAGGAAGATATAGCCTCTCATGCCATGAGGCCTTATAACTGAAAAAACCTCTAGCTTTTTTCTTTGAGCATTGGAAATAATAAAGTCCATTACCTGATCTTCCCTGTTTGCAGTTGTCCTTAACCCATATATTGATGATTTTGTTTCTTGTTCCATTTGTCAATAAATTTTATTCCAATATTTTTAAACCTTATTCTATTTTAAATAAATTGTTTATTGTGAAAAATTATTGTATTTTTAAGCCTATTGGTTTATTTAATTGAATATGTCAAAAACCACTTGCTGTATATAGTTATGTTCATCATGCCACCCATCTGTGATGGCTGGTTTTTGACACCAGGAATACCACCTAATAATGAGGGATGGTTTTCGAGCACTACTCATACCACCAATCTAAGATTGGTGGTATTCCGTTGTATCAAAAATCAACTTCTATTTAAAAAGTTTAGGGAAAAAATATCTGTTTACCCATAGTAAACAAAAATCCTAGAAGGCCTATTACCAGTATGCCCAAACCCGCTACTTTAACTATTGTCTTAAACTCAAAAGTGTCAGGTTTTCTTGTTACCTTTAAAACTCTTACACACTCGCCAATAAAGCTCTTGAATCTTACCCATGTAGAACTTAAATCCATTTTTAATCAAGGAATTCTATACCTAGCTCTGATTCTATTTCCTTCTTTCTCTTGTCTGTTGTTTTAATTCCAGTACCTAATATCTGTGAGCTTTTTACACCTGTTACTATTAACATCGTTCTTATAGTCTTTTCCATATCCTTGCTTATCTGCGCTCCCCAGATTATTCTTGCCCCTTCATCTAATTTCTCAGATATTGCCTCAACAACCTTTCTTGCTTCATCCAAAGTCATGTCTTCCCCGCCAACAACATTAATCAAAGCGCCGTTTGCTCCAGAAATATCAACATCAAGCAACGGGTTGTTTATGGCTTTCTCAACTGCCTCAACAGCCCTGTTTTCAGTATCACTCTCTCCAACACCAATCAATGCAACTCCCCCCCCTTTCATTACAGCTCTTATATCTGCAAAATCTAAGTTTACCAAGCCAGCTTTAGTCACAAGCTCTGCCAAACCCTTAACAGCGCTTGTCAAAATTTCATCTGCTACTTTAAAGGCTGTATGCAATGGTAAATCTGGCGCTAATTCCAATAATTTTTCATTTGGAATGACTATCAAAGTATCGACAACCTGCTCCATCTTTTCAAGGCCCATAACTGCATTCTCATACCTTCTTTGCCCTTCCATAGTAAAAGGCAAAGTTACTATACCAACTGTTAAAGCTCCTAATTTTTTTGCAACTTCTGCTATTACTGGTGCTGACCCGGTTCCTGTACCTCCCCCTAGGCCGCAAGTAACAAAAACCATGTCTGCTCCATGCAATAACTTTTTGATTTCAATTTCTGTTTCTCTTGCTGCTTCCTCACCCATTCTTGGGTCTGAGCCTGCTCCATACCCTTTTGTTAGTTCCCTGCCAATCAGGATTTTCTTATTTGAATTTGTATAGAGTAAATCCTGAGCATCTGTATTAACTGCAATTGTCTCAGCTCCAACAATACCCACTTCAGATATTCTTTGAATAGTATTATTGCCTCCCCCTCCAGTGCCAACAACCTTTATTGTAGCTCTTTGGCTTGCTAGCAACTGCTCAAGCTCAGCATCTATATTCACATTAGAACTTGGTTGAGAAATAGGACTTGGTTGAGAAAATGATTGGTCTGCTGCCTGTATTTCTGGTTCTGTGTTAGTTTCTGGTTCCACCATATGTACCTCCTTTCCAATAATAATAAATATTACACTTATATTTAAACCTATTTATTTTTTTAGTAGGGGTCATAAATAATTTGACAATAAACAACCACCACTAAAGTATAAAACAACATACAAGTTACAATTTAACTTATGTCGTTTTCTAATTTTCTTTCTTTTCAATAATAAACTCTGCTTTTTTTATATTTGGAATAAGTTCT
This sequence comes from Candidatus Woesearchaeota archaeon, assembly GCA_002686855.1. GTDB lineage: Archaea > Nanobdellota > Nanobdellia > Woesearchaeales > GW2011-AR4. Next base: position 4,875 of record NYYQ01000010.1, read on the forward strand.
GTAATTTTTTTACTTAATTTTTCTTTTGCTTCTTCTGGTATTTCAGTTTTTAAGCTTATTTTTGCATTATTTTCTCTTATTTCAGCATTAAAATCTTTCATACCTAAGCTTAATTTCACATAACCATCTAGTTTTTCCTTGTCATCTTCTACTTTTTTATTGATTTTTATCTTATACAAAAGGTCTTTTCCAGCAAGAGGATGATTAAAATCAACCAATGTTCTCCCACCGCTTACTGTTTTTACAATTCCGACCATCCCATCAATATTTATCTGCAATCCCGGCATTGGTTGTATATTCTGCTGCTTGAATTTGTTTGTAGGTACTAATTGTATTAGTTTTGCATTCTTGTTTCCAAAAGCATCTTCTGGTTTTATTTCAATATCATATTCTTTTCCAATCTCTTTGCCTTCAATATTTTTATCAATTCCAGGAAGAGCCTGCTCTTCTCCAACACAAATAACTTGCGGAGAGAAATCATGGCCATGCAGATCATTCTCTTTAGCAACCTTCTCATCAGTTGTATCGAATATAATATTGTCTTCTTTTATCTTCCCAGTATATTCTATTTCTATAAAATCTTTTTTTGAAATTTTTGTCATATTGTACACCATTTCAAAAAAAGGCTTGAAAATCTTTGATTTTCATTGTCTCCTTTTAATATTTTTACCATTTTATTTCAGAAGTAGAATTTCGCAATTGAAGTTCGTTTATAAGTTTTTTTGTTTTTTATTATTTTTATTGATTTGTTTTTGTTTCAATTTATTAATTTTTATTTAATCATATATTGTATTTTTAGATTGTTTTTTAGTTTTTATTATTGATTATTTTTTATTGTTTGTTTTTATTGTATTATTTTTTATTGTTATTTTATTTTCCCTCAGCCACAGCCTTCATTATACCATCAACAACCTGTTTTACACTCAGATTAGTAGTATCAATTATCAAACCATACAATTCCTTATCAGAATAATCAACATTATAATATTTCTTGTATCTTTTCCTCTCGCTTAATTCCCTTTCTTTGATTTGCTTTACAGTCTCATTGATATCTGTACTAAACTCATCCTTTCTGCCTTCTTTCTTAATGCGTTCTGCCCTTACCTTATCATCACAATCGAGAAAAACCTTTAGATCTGAATTTGGGATAAAATAAGCGCTTAGCCTTCCATCAATAACAAATTCATCTTCTTCCCTCAAAGCCATCTGCTTCCTATCCAATTCAGTATCTATAGTCTTGTCTCTTTCTGCTAGCTTCCCTAATTCAAACAAGGAAATATGTTTTTCTTTTGCAATTTGCCTCATCAAATCTCCAATAGAATAATGTTTAAGGTTGAGTTGTTTTGCTAACTGCTTAGCAACTGTACTTTTACCAGAACCTGCTTTTCCAGAGATTGATATTATCATAATAAACAAATTAAAAACATTATTTATAAACTTTATCGAAAACAGAAATGTTTTTAAAAAAAATCAGAACTACTTGAGTTATGAAAAGCCAACTCATAGATAAAGTGGGAATATTTTTGCTTAAAGATAGTTTTACTGTGAAGACTTTGACAAGAAGCTGCTTTGATTTGCTTGCAAGAAAACTAGACAGAATACTGCTGATAAAAGTTCTGGAAGATGCTAATTCTGTAAGCAAGCAGTATATTGAAGAGATGAATAATGTAGCGGCGTATATAGGTGCAACTCCCTTCATAATTGCGCAAAAAGCAGGCGCAAAATTAGAAGAGAATGTCCTATATACAAGATTCGACATGTACACCTTAAACTTTGAAACTTTTGTCAGCTCAGTTAAGAACAAATTTCCGTTCATTAAAAGGACACAAGCTGGCTTAACTGCCAGTATAGATGGAAACAAGCTTAGAAAAAAAAGAGAAAAGCTAGGTTACTCGCTAAACTCATTATCAAAAAAAGTTGGTGTAACAAAAAGGATGATTACAAAATATGAGAATGGAGATTGCGAGATAACAATAAACAAAGCAATGAAGATTTATGACATATTCGGATATCATGTATTTAATGAAATCAATATTTTTTCAAGAAACAATAAGGTAGAAAGCGACAATGAATCCGATTTGTCGAAAACACGGAACGTGTTTTTGAGCACGCAGAAAATTCCGATTGTACAATCTGAATCTTCCAGCGTTTCAAAAAAATATATTAATCTGGGCTTTGAAGCTACAGACACAAAAAGAAGCCCTTTTGACATAATAGCAAGAAAAGATGACGAGCTTATACTTACAGATATAGGTGACAAAACCAGACCAGACTTTTCTTCCTTATCAAAACTATTAGATGCAGATAACTTAGTTATTTTCAACAAGAAAAAACCAAAAGACATACCCTCAATGACAAAAAAGGAATTCTTGGAGTTTGAGAAAGCTAATCAGTTGATAAGGTTTTTGAAGGAGTTTTAGGCTATTCTTGATGATGATATTTTCTAACAAGGTAATTTAGGAAGAAACAAGAGGTATTTCTACCTCCAAATCCTTAAATTGCTTATTCTTTCTTTTCTGAACATTAAAGAAAGCATACCCTTTAACTTCACTGCTCTTTTCATCGATTCTTTGGAATGTATCATCTCCTAAATCCTCATAATGTGGGGGAGTTAGCTTACCAAAACGTATCTCTAGAAAATCTCCTTCAGGATCATAATGAATAAACATTTTTTCTGTCATTTTATTTTCCTAGTATAAAAGGTAGTAATAATAATTTAGGGAGGGGTTCTTAATAACCTTTTCTTATAAGTTAAGAACAACTGATTCTTATCATTTGGAAGAACTATTCCCCTTTCTATTTCAGTTTTATCCCTAACATTGTCCCAATCTGTCTGCCCAAGTGTAACTCTTCTTAAAATTTTATATGCTTCATACTGGTTTACAACTCCTTCTGCTGTATTTTTATCGTAAACAACTTGTGCATTTGGGTATTGTTTTTGAATTTCCAGAACTCTTCCAGGACCGCCACATCCGCCATCAATAATAATTTTTTCTTTATTAGATCTTCCCTCAAATGTTTTTTTTGAATTATAGCTATGTCCTCTATGAACAACGAGAATGGTCTCATCATCGTTTAAGACATCGCTTGCATCTGAGTTATCTGTAGTTAAAACCATTCTCATAGTTTTTCCACTTACTTTCTTTTCAAGTACTGTAGTGGTGTCAGTTTGTTCAACAACACCAAATTGGTAAATGCCGCCTGGTTTTGTATAAGCCTTTAGAGTTATATCATACCAGTTTTCATCAATATAGAAATACTGCTTTCCTGTGCATACATCTCCGCTGCATTGTGGAACATTCACTGCAGGCAATTCTGGAAGAGTTGAATGTAACTTTCTAAATTCTTCATTAGCTGGATTTTCACTTAGCTTAATCAGATACGCATATGATGCCTGCTCACCTTGGCTATCAGCACTTTTATATAACTCAACTAATCTTCCTTCAAAATATTCTTTTTCGCCAGAATATTCTGGTTTTGAATAAAAATCAACAAAAGTGTTTGCAAGCGAAACAGTATTTTTTTCTAATTTAGGAGAACTGCTAATGCCTTTATCTACAGCTTCTCTAAAAAAATTAGGGTCTTGGCTTAATAACTCATTTAATCTATCCCTCTCACCAATTTGAATAATAAAATCTGTCCAATAGTTTCCATTTGGATCAACCCTTCTTAATTCTCCAACCTTATCTTGCGGAAAACTACTAAATAATTTATCAAATGTAGACTGATACAAATCAGCATTAGCTTCTGCAATAAGATGGTATTTTGCTTTGAAAGTGGAACTTTTTGTTATCTGTTCTCTTATAGTATCAGTTCTATCAATAGAGCCTTCATTATCATGAAGAGTGTTTATTAATACAGCAAACTTTGATGCAGTATATTGAGAGGGAATTTCATTAGATTCATAATAAGAATTTATTGATCTTGCTAACTCTTCTGCTAAACTTTGTTTGTCTTTTACATTTGTATATCTAAATTCTAGATTTTTTGCTGCGTCATTTAAAGTCATAGTATTTTTTCTAATATACTTTGTGACAGTGGTAGCTCCTTGGACAATCTCATTTAAATTGTTTCCATTATATTCTTTTAATGCAGCAGGAAGAGCAGATTCTAATGCATTCATTGAATATTTTCCAGAAGCTTCAATTGTTTTCTTGATTATATCAACTGTTTGTTCTGGAGTTAATTTGGCTTTTGATGTAGCTCGTAATGCAGCAGGAAGAGCAGATCCTAATGCACTAAATGAATGTTCTCCAGAAGCTTTGATTGTTTTCTTGATTATATCGACTGTTTGTTCTGGATTTAATCCAGCTTGTAATGCGGCAGGAAGAGCAGATTCTAATGCATCAAATGAATATTCTCCAGAAGCTTT
>NYYQ01000011.1 GCA_002686855.1 Candidatus Woesearchaeota archaeon
CAAGCGCAAATGAAGGTGCTCAAAGATATAATTCTGTTGGTAAAGTGATGGAGTATTGTAATAGTACCGATTGGAAAGCATTTGGTATTGCTGTTGCCTTCTTGTGCGGTACAGATACCGTCACCGATGGTGATGGCAAGAGTTACGACACTGTTCTTATCGGCACCCAGTGCTGGATGGCCACGAACTTAGAGTATCCCAGTTCTGGTGGATGCCGCGATGTGGCATGGGTCAATAATAATGATGTAGGATGGTGCGGATATTATAATGGAATAGATTACGGTGATGAAGGATTGTTGTATGAATGGTCCGCGGCTATGAACGGGGCAGCCGCTTGTAATGGTGTAGGGGAATCACAACCGTCATGTTCTACTCCTGTGCAGGGGCTATGTCCAGCTGGCTGGCATATACCATCGCACTACGAATTCACAGCCTTAGAACGAGAGGTCTGCGACACTGGTGCGCAGTGTTTAACAGATTTTCCCTATGACGAATCAACGGCATATTATGTGCAGGGGACCGACGAAGGGGATCAATTGAAACGAGCGATAGATTGTTATGGTTGTGAAGGAAGTGGGGGCAGTTCCAACTTCAATGCTCTTCTTACGGGTATGACCTCTTACGGTACAGGTAATTCCGACAATCGCGGTACATACACGCGCCTGTGGTCATCATCTGTGAGATCATCCGATGGTTATAAGTGGAATCGCTACCTGTCAAGCAACTTCGCCGGGATCTACCCGGCTGCAAACCCTGGGCACTACGGTTGGTCTGTTCGGTGTATCAAGGACTGATTCGACTATTTGTATATATAAGAAAAGGGTACACGAGACTTAATTCTGACGGATTCCCTTTTAGTTAAGAGGGTGGTTAATAATTCTTTAGAAAATAATAAAAAAAGTATAATGTTTTTTAGTAAATCCCCTATTCCCCCCAACGGAAAGGGGATTTTTTATGAGATATAATCTGGAAACACATCATCGGTGTAGCATTCGTTTAAATATTTTCATTCCTTAAAACTAAACATTTTTAAAAAATTTGCAATCAAATATCTAAAGATATTTAAACAACATATTTCAAGTATAATCATCAATGAAAAGAGGAATAAATATTAACATCCACATAGAAAAAAAGCACACCCCACCCATATAAAATTCAAATATTGAAGAATATATAAAACTCTTCTATAATGATAGAAATTACTAAAACAACAACCTTTAAATATAAATAAATTATTCCTTATTTTTAGAGAGAAAAGGAGAAGCGAAAACTATCTTCTTTAATATTACGATGGTTAAAACAAAAACAAAACCATTATTACCAAGTTTGAGGGAAAAGAAAAGATACTTAGCTTACGAAGTCATTTCCCAACAGAAGTTTAATGATGCAATAGAAATAAATCACGCTATTGTTAATGCCTCAAATGAATTTTTAGGGAATTTGGGAATGGCCAAAGCCGGCATCATAACCTTAAATGACCAATGGAACTCAAGCTTACAAAGAGGAACAATAAGAGTAAACAACAAGCATGTTGATGAGTTAAAAGCTTCATTAGTTTTCGTAAAAAATATAAAAGGAAAAGATATTATCCTGAAAAGTATAGGGGCATCTGGAATTTTAAAAAAAACACAACAAAAATATTTGAATTAAAGAATATAAAAAAATAATTCAATTATAAAAGTTTATCAATAAAAATTCCCAATAATTAAAATTCAATTTAAAAATAAAATTAAACAATTATCAATTAAAACATTAAACATTTAAAATATAATATTAAAATTAATGGAATCAAAAATAAATTATTAATGGCTAAATAAACAATAAAAAATTAATAAAAATGAATATTTAATGAAATATAAAATTAAAATAAAGTTTTTAACGAATAAAAAATATGTTTTTAATGGCTAAAAATAAATTCAATGGCTTAGAATAAATAAAAAACAATTTAAAAACAGAAATTCAAAAAAATGGTAAAAGAAAATATGCAACCAATGCCCCATCAATTGATGGGTTATGACCGGGCCATAACTATGTTCAGCCCTGACGGAAGGCTTTTACAGGTAGAATATGCAAAGAAAACTGTAAGACAAGGCTCAACAGCAATAGCAATGGTATGTGCTGATGGCATCTTGTTTGTTACAGATAAAAGAGTGATAGACAAATTAGTTGTGCCAGAAGCTGTTGAAAAAATCTGGCAGATAGATGAGCATATGGGCGCAACTGCATCTGGTATTTTATCTGATGCTAGAGTTTTAATAGAACGAGCGCAACTAAAAGCTCAGCAGCACAGAATAACATATGACAGCCCAATAGACACACTTTCAATAGTAAAAGAGATGTGTGATTTAAAGCAAATCTGCACTCAATCTGGTGGCTTAAGGCCTTTTGGAGTTTCCTTATTAGTTGCAGGCATAGAAGACCATACTCCAAGATTATATGAAACAGATCCAACTGGAATATTCTTCCAGTATAAAGCTACTGTAATTGGAGAAGGAGAAGTGGAAGTTGAGGAAATCCTGCATAAAGAATACAAGCCAGAACTTACAATAGAAGAAGGCTTTAAAATATCCTTAAGAGCATTAAAAAAAGTTTTAGGAGATAACTTCAACATTGAAAGAATAGATGCCGCTTACATAAAAACTGATGATAAAAAGTTCAAGAAGTTCTCTAAGGAAAAGATAGAAAAGAGTGCTGCAGAAATAAAAGTTACAAAAGAAAAGAAAAAGAAATAAAAATGGTAACAGTGGATGAGGCAGTCATTGCACGTCTTAAGACACATGGCCAGGATTTTGAGGTTTTGGTTGATTGCAACAATGCAATAGCAATAAGAGAAGGAAAAGAAATTGATATGAAAGATGTTCTTGCTGCAATGAAGATTTTTACAGATTCAAAAAAAGGCCTGGAAGCTTCTGAAACTGCTATGAAACAGATTTTCCAAACATCGGACGCAGAAGAAGTCGCTAAACAAATAATAAAAAAAGGAGAAATACAATTAACATCAGAGTACAGAAATCAATTAAAAGAAAACAAGAGAAAGCAGATAATCAACATTATCCATAGAAATGGTGTTGACCCAAAAACACATACACCCCATCCAGTAATAAGGATAGAGAATGCATTTGAGGAAGCTAAGTTTCATGTTGATGAATTTACCTCTGTTGAAAAACAGGTTCAAGAGGCACTTAAAAAAATACAACCAATATTGCCAATAAAATTTGAGGTTAAGGAATTAGCAGTTAAGATAGGGCCAGAATATGCTGGAAAAGCATACGGAACTGTAAAAAACTACGGAACAATTTTAAGAGAAGCATGGCAAAATAATGGTGATTGGGTTGGTGTTATTGAAATGCCCGGAGGCCTAGAAGAGGAATTTTACGAAAAACTAAACGACCTATGCCACGGAAACGCTGAGGTTAAAGTTTTGAAAACAAAATAAGAATTAAAAAATGGGAAAAATTAATGTAAAAGACAAGGATGTTGTGGTTCCTGGAGAAATATTAGCTACTGGAATGGATTCTCTACCCGGAATAGGAACCTACAGAGAAGGAGAAAATATAATTGCATCAAGATTAGGATTGGTGCATCTAGATGGAAGAACCTTAAAGCTGATACCTTTGTCTGGAAGATACATACCAAAAAAATATGATACAATGATTTGCAAGGTCACTGATATAAATGTTACCAGCTGGGTTTTAGATACAAATAGCCCATATCATGCAATGCTCACTCTTAAAGAAGCAACATCTGAGTTTATAGCTCGCGGCGCAAATCTTGCGCAATACTATGACATAGGAGACTATATTGTATGCAAAATAGTTAATGTTACAAGCCAAAAACTTGTTGATGTAACCATGAAAGGCCCTGGATTAAGAAAATTAAGAAATGGCAGAATCATAACAGTTGCTTCTAATAAAGTTCCAAGAATAATAGGCAAACAAGGCAGTATGGTTTCCATGATAAAGGAAGCAACAAAATGCAACATAAGCATTGGCCAAAACGGCATTGTATGGATTGATGGAACACCAGAAGGAGAATTATTAGCTGTCCAAGCAATAAGAAAGATTGAGGAACAATCGCATCTTTCTGGCCTTACTGACAAAATCAAGGAATTTTTAGAGAAAAATAAATCAAAAGTAAAGGCAGAATAAAAAATAATTCAATTTAAAAATAATTAATCAATAAAAATTAATAAGATAAAAACAAATTCCAATATTAAAATTAATCAAAAATTTGCCAATAAAAACATTCCAATAAAAAATATAAATTCAATAAAATATAAATTGATTATTAAAAATTAAAATCAATTAAAAAAATAAAATTAAAAATAAATGAAATATAAAATATTGCAACAAAAATAAAATGACATACAAAGAAAGATTAGACAAGAGAAAATTTGATGAACCTAGAAAGATGGAAGCTAAGGTTGGAGTAATACCAAGAGCAGACGGTTCTTCTTATTTTAAGATTGGAAACACAGAAGCTTATGCTGCTGTATATGGCCCTAGAAATTTGCATCCTAGATTTTTGCAAAACCCTTCAAAAGGAATCTTAAGATGCTATTATAACATGATGCCTTTCTCAAGTTTTGGTGAAAGAGTAAGACCAGGTGGCTCTAGAAGGTCTAAAGAAATCTCTTTAGTAACACAAAAAGCATTGCTGCCTGTGCTTAATCTGGATGATTATCCAAATTCAGTAGTTGATGTGTTTATTGAATTTCCACAGACAGAAGCTGGCTCAAGATGCGCGGGAATTTGCGCAGCATCAATGGCCCTTGCAGATGCAGGATTATTAATGAAAGACCTAGTAGCATCAGTTTCTGTAGGACGTGTTGATGACAAATTAGTTGTTGACCTTGACTATAATGAAGAATCTTATGAAGACGGTCCTGTTGCAGACACCCCAATAGCTATAATGCCTAACAGCAATAAAATAACTTTGCTGCAAATGGATGGCTTAATCTCAAAACAAGAATTAAAAAAAAGTCTTGAAATGGCAAAAAAAGTTTGCAAAGACATTTACGATATACAAAAAAAAGCTTTGAAAGACAAATATAAAACAGGTACAAAAAATGCATAAAGAATTAAGAAATCATATCATAAAATTGTTCAGCTCTGACACAAGGCTTGATGGAAGAAAACTTGATGAGTACAGGCCAATTAATGTGGAAGTTAATGTTGTTAAATCTGCAGAAGGCTCTGCTAGAGTTAAAATAGGACAAACAGATGTAATAGCAGGCGTTAAAGTAGAAGTTATGGAGCCTTATCCTGACCAGCCAGGCCAGGGAAGCATAATGGTCGGTGCAGAACTATTACCATTATCAAGCCCGGAATTTGAACCAGGACCGCCTCAAATTCGAGCGATAGAGCTTGCAAGAGTCGTAGACAGGGGCATAAGGGAAAGCAAAGTATTGGATTTCAAAAAACTATGCATAAAAGAAGGGGAAAAAGTATGGATGTTAATAATTGATGTTTGCACAATAAATGAAGCTGGAAATTTACTGGATGCATCTGCCCTAGCTGCAGTTGCCGCTTTAAAGAATATGACTTTTCCAAAGTATGAAGATGAAAAAATAGACTACAAAGAAAAAACAGACAAAAAGCTGGAAATTACAGACACTCCAATAACCATAACAGTAATTAAGATTGGGGACAAATTCATTGTTGATCCAGATTCAGATGAGGAAAAAGTGATAGATGCGCGCCTTACAGTAGCAACATTAAGCGATGGAACTTTATGCGCTATGCAAAAAGGCGGAGATTACCCATTAACAGCAGAAGACATAGATAAGATGGTTGAAATTGCAATAGAGAAAGGAAAAGAACTAAGGAAATTGATTAAATAGATATTTCTTTTTTTATTTTATTCCAATGTGAGCTAAATCTATTTCTTAAATAGAAAGCTTTAAATAATAGTCATTCTTAACATGACTAAAATGTCTTACCCTAATAAAGAAAATAATGTACTCATATTATTCTTAAATGAGTCCACAAAGCATTGGCACTTTAAGGATATTGTAAAAAATGCAAGTATCAGTAAAGAGCGCGCTAACTTTTGGCTAAAAAAATTAGTAAAGGGAAAGGTAATAAACCATATTAAGCCTGGGGGGAAAATGCCTTATTTTCAAGGCAATTGGGGGCATCCTAACTATTATTATAAAAAAAAACTTTATGGGTTAAATCAATTATATGGACAAGGATTATTAACTAAATTACTATCTCTTGAAGAAGCAAAAACAATAATAATTTTTGGCAGCTTTGCTAGAGGAGATTGGCACACAAAAAGCGATATAGATATTTTTATATATGGTGATCCTGGAGATCTTAAATTCGGAACTTTATTTGCTGGAAGAGAAGTGCAAGTGCACTTTTTTAAGACTAAAAAAGAGATAAAAGATATTAAATCTGGACTCATGAAAAATATAATAAATGGATTTTTTGTTAAAGGAAGCATAAATGATATTGCTAAGGTTTCAGTATGAAAAAATATGAAAATATTAAAGAAGTGTATGAGCAATGCCAAGTAGAAGGCATAATAAAATTTAGAAAAGATATTGATGTAGAATTAGCAAAATCCATTCTGAAATCAGCAAAAGAAGATTTTAATTTTTCTAAAGAAATTGAGAAGACAGCAGAGAAAAAGCAAATCAGCTATTCTTTTTTATACAAGTCTCGTTATGATATTTTAAGGCAGGCCTTAGATGCTATTGCTCTGTTTGACAAAGTGATATCATCTAACCATAAATGCATGATAGCATACATATGTACAATGCATCCTGAGTTGGATTTAGATTGGGAAACTATAGAGACCATGCGTAAATTAAGAAACAACATGCAATACAGGGGAAAAAGAATAGATGGGGATGATTGGAAAGTTAATAAAGTGATGTTTGAAATTTATATTAAAAGTTTGATTAAGCATCTAGAAAGTAAATGCTTAGAATAATAAAAAAATATTTAAGTTCATATTAATAAGAAAAAGTTTAGCAAAATACATGAAGTTTTAAAATCTCAACCTAGTTTAATAAAATGAACACTTTAACAGATGAACGCTTAGAAAGAGAATTTAAAGTTACCAAAGAGTTATTAGATAGCATAAAACTAAAAGTTGATGAAAATCATGAGCACTATAAAGCTGCCCTGAAATTTCTTGATACTGCAAAAAGATATTATGAAGATGCCAACCACTTTAAAGAAAAAAACGATAAAGCAAGTGCGTTTGGAGCTTTAAATTATGCATTTGGCTGGCTGGATGCCGGAAAGGAAATTGGATTGTTTGGGGAGAAATAACCATTACAAAATTGTAGTTTTTAATGGTAGAATTACCGATATTCCAGAATTAAGACATTTAAGAGGTAAGAAACTTAGACATAGAGATCTTCCTCTTGATGGAAGTTTGGGATTAGTTTATGGAAGTACTTTGTATATCAGCCAGGATCAAATTGAAGGTTATGGAAATTGGCCCTTACATGAATATGGCCATATAGTAGATAAAGTGTATGGGGAAAAATGAATGCTCCTAACAACAGATTATCTGATTCAAAAAATTTTATGGAGATTTTTGATAAATATAGAACATCCTTGGGTGTTGGAAGCTAGGGAAAAAAGCTGTCTAATGAATTTTTTGCACAGTTATTTGATATGTTTTACAACTCCTGTCCTTCTCGGCTTGCTTTAAAAAGTAAATATTCTGTTGAATACAATTACTTTAAACAATTTGAGTTTAATGCTGTCTCTGGAAATTCTAAAAGCCGATGATTAAATACTATCAAATTTAGGAATAATTTATAAATAACAATTGTATGGATGATAATACTAGTCCAAACAAAGTATTTTTAGTTAAAGATGTGTAAATGAAAGTGCAAAAAAGGGTGGTTTTATACTTAGCATTGTTAGTTATATTGCTTAGTCCTGCCTATTCTCAGGAATCCGATTATTTAACGTGTGAAGACCTTCAATGCACTCAGCAAGGTAAAATATGCTCTTATGACCAGGATATTGGTTTGAGGTGTGTAAATGCATGCAAGGATGATTTTGGAATTCCGATAAGTGAACTTGATTCCTGCACTTTAGATAATAGGTTTTGCGATTCTGATGGGAAATTATCTTTTGATTGTGAGCTGTGCGGCTGTCCTCAAGGTTATGCGTGTGAAGCAGATAATAGCTGCGCACAAATTTGCAATGATGGAACTAAATCAGGACAGTGTTCAGGTATTCCTCCTAATTACTGCCAGGATGGAGTTTTGATTGAGAACTCTAAACTTTGCGGGTGCGGGATTGGAATGAGCGCACAAGAAGATGGGACTTGCGGTTATAAAGGCAGGTTGGTTGATTCTGGTGGTGATGATTTTTTGGAAGGAGTAATTGGCGAGGGTATTAAAATATATGCAGGAGATAATCTTGCTTTTTCAGGAGAGGAATTTAGCTCCTACATGTATGATCTTAGTACGGTTAGTTCGGTGAATGATGGCATCTATACTTTTGTAGGGTTTCAGGCAATATTTACACCTCCAGCATGGCGGGAATTAGTTGGACGTCTTGTATCTTCTGAAACTTCTGGCGAATATATGGGCATATCTTGGGATGAAGCTCAGGCTTTTGACGAGGTTGTTATTACCCAAGGTCTTTTTTTCATAAAAGACTTTAAGATTCAAGTAATGAAAGAAGGAAAATGGGTTGATGTTACTAATACAATAAACCTTCCATACTACAATCGTTTAGATTATCCTGAAGAAACTAAGGATATATTTCTTAAGAATGCGTTTAATTATGGTGTTAATTACAGTAATGGTTATTATAATCAAGTGAGACAGAGAGTGACTTTTGCTCCAGTTATCTCCACCAAAATGAGAGTTCTTACTGGAGGATGTATATCAGTGTGCGCTTTATCCGAGATTGAAGTGTATAACACCCAAGAAGACTCTTACATTGCGCTTGACGGAACACTTAATTCCTCTTTTACTTCTAGGATACTTGATACAGGGACTTCCAATAATAAAGTCTCTTACAAGAACCTTAGCTTTAAACACTCAATAGGAACTTATTCTACATACAGTAGGAATATTGCGCCACTGGGAACAGCAATTGCGGAAAGCACTAAAGATGGCCTTAGTTATGTGTATAAAGAAAGCATTAATGATGGGAAATTATCTGATTATTGGGCCTCATCAGAGGTTGCTAAGGATTATTGGGTAGGTATTGAATGGGAAGATCCAAAATTTATTGGAAAAATTATTTTGACTTTGTTTAAGCCGCAGGTATCTTGCTATGGCCATTTTGTGATTGAGTACTATGATGGCTTTAGATGGAAATTGATAAAACGCTCGTTTAAAGGCTCGCCTTCGGATTATGGGCTTCCATGCAATGAATCTGGTTATACTAACTACGAAGATGGCCCTTACATTATCACAGAAACATTCGATCCTGTCAGGGCATCAAAAATAAGAATAAGGCCAGTCCCATACTGGTATGGGCATGGCGCAGTGTTTGAGATAGAAGCCTTTGAAGGGTATGATGGAGGTTATTCTGCAAATATCGCAAGCGAAGGGACAGTGCATGTGTCCAGTTCAGACAACTCTTTGCCAAATATAGATTCCATATACCTTAATGATGGCTCTTCTAATAATTACATAACGTTTAAGGATGAACAATCGGAGTCTTCAAAAGAACTGCCAAAATTATGGAAGCCTCTTGACAGTGATTATGAACCAGAAGTATATATTCAATTTACTGAAGAGAGGGAAATTGACAGCATCTCTTTTGTTGAGCCTGAGAGCCAGATAAAAGATTATAAGGTAAAATATTGGGATGAGAACAAAGGACATTGGGAATTTGATGAGTTAAATAGGAATTTTAATGATTCTTCTGATATGGGTAATGATGGAGTTTGCATAGGGAGAACTTGCCCTATGGACGAACAGGTTATTATTACTGAATCTGAAGTTCCTTACCAAAGCAGGGACTATTATTTTAAAGGTTACAGCATGGCTTTCAATGATAGTGGAGGGAATCCTGGATGGGTGGGTACGGATAATGATCAATTTGGGTGGAGCAGGCCATACATAAATACTTTTTATACTCCTGATTTTTTTGATACTCCGGAGCCTAAATTATCCAACAAGTGGTCATCATCCCAATCTATACCTTTTGATTTTGAATTTTTTGGCGAGCCAGTTAAAAATTACCAAGTGAGCCTGAATGGTTTAATCACATTTGACAGCAATCCAACAAAGCTTCCAAGCGAAAATGGAAACCTGCCTTCTTCAGATCTGCCGGATAAGACAATTGCCTGCTTTTGGGACAGCTTTACAAATGGCGATATTTATAGTACTGGAAGAGGTTCCCAAGGTGTACAAAATCGTACGTTTGGAACTGCTCCTAATAGGCAATTATGGATTAAATGGAGTGGTGGGGATTCTTATCGTGGCGGATTTGAATATGGAGATTCACAAAAAAATAACTTTGCTTGCGTATTAGAGGAAGGGACAAATAAAATATATATGGTTGATATGAAATCTTTTTACAATACCCTCAATCCTATAGTTGGCATTCAGCTGGACAGTTCAACTGCAGTGCGATATGAACAAGTTATTACGGATAAGGATGTTGCATCTAGCACCCAACAAGTATACGAGGATTGGGTAAGTAGTTTTGATGCTGGAAACTCTATTCACAACAATGTTTATTATGAGTTCACTCCAAATAAAGAAATGAAAAAATCCGTGCTGGATTTTGATGGTTTGGATGACTATATTGATATTGGAAATGATGCCAGCTTAGATATGGAAAATGAAATTACAATGATGGCATGGGTCAAAACAACAGATGAAGGCTTTATAATTGCGAAAGACCCGCCTGCTGAAACTTGCGGAACAACTTCTCCTTGTGAATGCACTTCTAATTGTCAAGGAAAAAATGAACGAGACGATGGAACAGTGGATAACTGTAGGGATGGTAGAGACGGAAGGGATTTTATTGACAGAATTGTGGTTCAGGATTTAGACAATCCTGGGACTTTTAAGGCTGGGGATAGGGTATCGGTAAGTGTTACTGCAGATATAGTTTCTTTAATTCATACCATTGTTTGGCTGTATAGCAGTGATGCCGGTAGAACATTTAGAATCATGCATAATAAAGGTGGAATTAATGCTGATGGTACATTCACTTATGTTTTTAACCTGGATAATGTGGCAGGAGAGCATGTTATAAGGGCATATATTGTATCTGATGGAAGAACTCCAACTGAATTTTGTGGTTATGATTACGATAGATACAGGTCAGACACCGATGATGTTGTTATTCGAGTAAGCTCAGGTGATGCGCAAACATCTCCGCAACCAGAAACGACTCCTCCTATAACAATTGCTTCTCCTTCAGGAGGCTCATATGATTCCCGGCAAACAATAACCTTGACAGCTGATGAACCCTCAACTACTTATTACACTCTGGATGGAACTACACCCAGTACCAGGTCTGCGAAATATTCTAGTCCAATTTTGATATCGAAAGATACAACGTTAAAGTTCTTTTCAGTGGATGAAGCTGGGAATCGTGAAGATGTTATGCGAGTTAGGTATATCATTGATGATACAGTTAGGCTAATTCCAGCGCAAGAATGCGGAAGCACTTCTCCTTGTATTTGCAGCAGTAATTGTTTTGGAAAAAATGAACGAGACGATGGAACGGTGGATAATTGTAGGGATGGAACTAACAATTATTTCAAAGTTAACAGAATCCTTGTTGAAGATTTAGATGGAAGTTATTTTGCAGGAGGACATAGAGTTAAGGTTAGCGCAACTGTTGAATTATTGGGTAATTTAGGCTCTTATGTAGTATGGGTTTATAGCAGAGATAGCGGAAAAACATTTAGAACGATTCATATGTCAAATAAAATAACTGCAAATGGAATTTATTCGCACTCTTTCCCATTAGATAATGTTGAAGGAAGCCATGTTATCAGGGTTTACTTGATTTACTATGGGAATAATATGAGAAAAACATGCGGCTATGACCAGGCTCTTGGAAGCTCTTATTCAGACACAGATGATGTTATGATAAGTGTTGGGCAAGGAACTGGAATTGTTCCTGATACCTTGCCTCCAGAAACAACAGCATCTCCTGTTGGAGGAACTTATACTTCTGAAAGAACCATAACTTTAACAACAAATGAACCAGCAACTATTTATTATACTTTAGATGGAAGAAATCTAACAACAAGCTCTACAATATACTCTGGCCCTATTACTATATCTGCAGATATTACATTAAGTTATTTTTCAGTTGATAATGCAGGAAATGAAGAAGTTGTTAAGGCTCAAAATTATAGGTTTTCTGATATTACTGCTCCTGTAACTACTGCATATTCTTCAGAAGCTAGTAACTCATTATCTCAAACCATAACTTTAACAACAAATGAAGTAGCTACTACTTATTATACTATTGGTGGAACTAAACCAACAACAAGCTCCATAATATACTCTGGCCCTATTACTATATCTTCTGATACTAGATTAAAGTTCTTCTCTGTAGATGCTAGTGGTAATGAAGAAAAGGTTAAGACTCAAAATTATGTGTTTGCTGATAGTGTTGCGCCAAGCACTACTATATCTCTAGTTGGTGGAACTTATAATTCTGGGCAAACTATAATTTTAACAGCAAATGAACGAGCAACTATTTATTACACTTTAGATGGAACTGCACCAACTACCAGTTCAGAAGCTTATTTTTTGCCTATAACAATATCTTCTGATACAACCTTGAAGTATTTCTCAATTGATAATGCAGGAAATAAAGAAGTTGTTAAGACTCAAAATTATGTGTTTGTTGATATTACTGCTCCTGCAACTACAGCATCAACTCCAGGAGGGTCTTATACATCTGAAAAAACCATAATTCTAAGAGCAAATGAACCTGCAACAACTTATTATACCTTAGATGGAAGTGTTCCTACAACTAGCTCTACAATATACACAGATCCAATTATAATTTCTGAAGATGCTGCATTAAAGTACTTTTCAGTTGACAATGCAGGAAACAGAGAAATTACAAAAACTCAAGCATATACTATTGTTGATACATCTATTCCAGCAACAACTGCAAGGCTTATTTCTGATGTGGCTCAGCAAGTAATTTTAACAACAAATGAGCCGGCAATAACTTACTATACTATTGATGGAACTACACCAACGACTAATTCGTTAGTTTATTCAAACCCAATAGAAATTTCTTATGATATTACATTAAATTATTTTTCAGTTGATAATGGTGGAAATATAGAAAGTATTAAAACAGAGGATTATAAATTTTTAGATATTATTGCTCCTAAAACTAGCGCATCCCCTGTTGGAGGATCATATAAAACTGGAAAGGCAATAATGTTGACTTTGAGCGCGAATGAACCAGCAACAACTTATTATACTTTAGATGGAAGCGAGCCAACAATTAGCTCTACAACATATACAGATCCAATATCCATATCTTCAGATACTGCATTAAAATACTTCTCAATTGATGTGTCAGGGAATAAAGAGAATACTCAAACAAGCATCTATAATGTAGTAGATATAAGCGCGCCAACAACAACTGCTTCTGTATTTAGTGGCTCATATAATTACTATCCTTCAGTTGAATTAAAAGTAAATGAACAAGCTGCAACATATTATACTTTGGATGAAACTATCCCAACTACCAGTTCATTAGCTTATTCAGGACTGGTTTCAATAGCAAAAGAAGGAGATACAATTTTAAAATTCTTTTCCGTAGATTCTTCAGGAAATCAGGAAAATGTTAAGAGTGAAACATATACTATAGACACAATACCTCCAATAACGCAAATATCTTCTCCAGGAGGCTCTTATAAGTCTGAACAATCCATAACTCTAACAACAAATGAACCTGCAACAACTTATTATACATTAGATGGAAGTGTTCCTACAACTAGCTCTACAATATACGCAGACCCAATTATAATTTCTGAAGATGCTGCATTAAAGTACTTTTCAGTTGATAGTTTAGGTAATAAAGAGAACGTTAATACAGAAATCTATACAATTACTATTTTAACACCCCCAACAACTAGCGCTTCCTTAGAAAGTGGAATTTACAACTATAATCCTTCTATTGAATTAACTGTAGATGAGGATGCAACTATTTACTATACGGTTGATGGGCCTGGTTCGGCTGCGCAAAATTGCAGAAGCGCTTCTCCTTGTGAATGTAGAGATAATTGCGCTGGAAATGATGAAACAATAAATGGCATTGAAACTGATGGGACAGTTGATGGTTGCAAGGATGGTTCTGGAAGTTATAAAATAACTAGGATAAAGATTGAAGATATAGGTGATTCTTTAATTGCTGATTCAAGCAATCCTTTTTTTAGGGGGGGAGATTGGGTTAAAGTTGATGTATTAGGCAATAGGGGGGATGGTATAGGTTTTTCCAGTTCTAGATATGCATTTTTTTATAGCAGTGATGGTGGCAAGAATTTTAGGCTAATCAGCTTTTCAACTGCATCAGGCAGGGTATATCGCCATTCTTCAATGTATCCGTCAATGCCCTGGAGGTCTGCCACTTTTAAATTGGATGATGTAGTAGGGAAGCATGTTATCAGGGCTTATTTATTTTATGGATATTCATGGTCTATTCCAAAAAATAATAAATGCGGCTATGAACAATCCAGTGGTAATGAAGTCTCAGATACAGATGATGTTATAATATATGTAGCAGCTTCTGGAAGCGCAAAACCTTTAGATAATTTACCTACAACAAGTTATAAGGTTTATTCTAAATTTTATCCCATCCAGATATATGGGAGTAGTGTATTGAAATATTATTCAGTAGATAGTGAAGGGGCTCAAGAAAGTGTTAAAACTCAAAATTATAAAATAGATATAACTCCTTCAACTACAACAGCTTCCCCTGATCCAACTTCAAAGATATATTTTTATGATGTTCCTGAATATATAACTTTAAAAACCAATGAACTGGCTAGTATCTATTATACTTTAGATGGTACAGATCCTGTTACCAGTGCCAGCAGAATAAAATATTCAGCTCCTATTCCAATTTCATCCGATACTACATTAAAGTATTATTCTGAAGACCTTGTAGGAAATAAAGAAAGTGTCAAAACTGATTCATATAAGATATATGCTCCAGTGCAAATTTGTGAAACATCCTTTTGTGAATGCACTTCTAATTGCGCAGGAAAGAATGAAATAATTGATGGTGTTGAAACAGATAACACTATTGATGATTGTGAAGATGGGATTACTGATGGTAGGAATGTAATAAATAATATAGTTATTGAAGATTTAGATGGTGGCAATTTCCAAGGGGGTAATTTAATTAAAGTAAAAGCTACAATAGATGGAATGTATCCGGGTTTAGATTATATTGCTTTTGTTTATAGCAGTGATAATGGAAAAACATTTAGGGTATTGGACACATATACTACTGGAGATGGCACAAAAACATTTACTTTCCCATTGGATAATGTTGAGGGATACCATATCGTTAGAGTTTATGGAACTCGTTGGAGTACAGATAATATTAACATAAATTCGGCTTGTGGGAATGATGGATCGCGAAGCAGGTATTATTCAGATACAGATGATGTTGCAATAAAAGTTGAATATGACAGCACATATGAAGATGTAACCCCTCCAATAACAACTGCTTCCTTGAGTGGAGGAGAGTTTGTTCATGGATCTATACAATATGTAGATTTAAAAGTGGAGCTTAATGAGCCTTCTACTACTTATTACACCATAGATGGCACTGATCCTATGAGTAGTGATAGCAGGATTGAATATTCTAATACACTTATAATATCTGAAACTACTAAATTGATGTTTTCTTCTGTCGATACAGAAGGAAATTATGAAACTGTTAAGGAAGAAGATTATATTTTTGTAGATGTATTTCCTCCTACTACAAAAGCAGATACGAAAGGAGGCCTTTACTTATCTGTACAAACTATAACTTTAACAGCAAATGAACAAGCTATAACTTACTATACTCTGGATGGAACTGATCCTAAAACTAGCATTACTAAAATTGAATATAATGGCCCCCTTGTTCTTTCTTCGGACACTGCATTAAAATTTTATTCAGTAGATTTAGCTGGAAATATTGAATCAAGCGTCAATGCAGAAAATTATAGATTCCAAGAAACTTATGCTGCAAAGGAGTGCGGGAGCACTTCTCCTTGCGAGTGTTATATTGGAAGTTGCTTAGGCAAAAAAGAACCTGGAGATGGAACTATAAATCATTGTAAGGATGGCACTAGAGAAATGCTTTATGGCTCAGACGGAAGTGTTAGTCAAATTAAAATTGAAGACTTAGATGATACTACATTCAAAGGAGGCGATAGGGTTAAAGTTAGTTTTAAAGGGTCTTTTGATTATCCCAAATATGGCAATAGCGACTACCTTGTTTTGTTATATAGCAATAATAATGGGCAGAAATTTAGAGTATTACATGCAACTGATGATATTGATAAAAACTATGGGAATCAAGAACACATTTTCAATCTTGATAATATAGCTGGAAAACATATAATTAGAGTTTATGCTACAAGTGATGTTGGTTATTTATCCTCTGCAGTATGCGGATACGATAGAACAACCACTGAATCAGACACAGATGATGTTGTTATTGATGTTGCATTTAATTCCGATTATGACATTATAGCTCCAATAACTGAAGCTTCTCCGGTTGAGGGAACTTATGACATAGGCACTACTCAAAGAGTAACTTTAACTGCAATAAATGAACTAGATAATACTTATACAACTTACTATACTTTAGATGGAACTACCCCAACTACTAGCTCATCAGTATATTCTAATCCCATTACAATCTCTTCTGATAAAATTTTAAAGTATTTTTCAGTTGATTATACTGGCAATGTTGAAGAAGTTAAGCAGTCAAATTATGTTTTTGAAGATATTTTTGCCCCGGTAACTGCACCAAATCTTTTAGAAGGAAGATATCATTTCCCAACTTCAGTTTCTTTAAGCACTTCAGATTCAAGTCCAATTGTTAATACTTATTATACAATTGATGGAACAACTCCAACAATTAATTCAACATTATATTCGACTTCTATTGATTTACCAGTGGGCCAAACAGAATTAAAGTATTTTTCAGTAGATAATTTAGGTAATGTTGAAGATGTAAAGACAAGCACGTACAATGTACAAAGTTCAACTGCGGCAAAAGAATGTAGTAGTGTTTCTCCTTGTGTTTGTGATTCTGAATGCAAGGGTAAAGGTGAATCATTAATTAATTTAGCAACTGATGGCACTGTTGATGATTGTGAAGATGGAACTTTAAGTGGCGGGTATCTTAAAATAGATGAAATTAAGATTGAGAATGTTGACGGGTCAGATACTTTGAGGGGTGGAAGTACTATTAAAGTAAGTGCAACAGTAGATATTTTTATTGATGAACCTTCTTATCTTGTATGGTTGTATAGTTATGATCATGGAAAGACTTTTGAAATAATGTATATATCGAATGCTATTACATCTGATGGCACTTATTATTATACATTCCCACCATTAAAGAATATAGAAGAAGAGCGTGTTATTAGAGTATATTTAACAAATACGATGAATTGGAGGGTGGAAGAATCTATGATGCCTACTGGTGAATTATGTGGCTACGATGTTAATGATTATATGTCAGATACAGATGACGTTGTTATAAAATTATTGTATGATGAAGAAGTGGGGGACAATATTCTCCCAGAATCAACAGTTTCTCTTGCTAGTAGCTCATATAATTATCACCCTTCTATTGAGTTAACTGCAAACGAGCCAGCTACTATTTACTACACATTAGATGGAGCCACTCCTACAACAAGCTCATCTGTTTATTCAGGGCCAATAACCCTGACAGATGGCGCAATAATACTAAAATTTTTCTCTGTTGATGATGCTGGAAATCAAGAAAAAAATATCAACACAGAAAATTATGTTATTGATAATATTGCTCCAATAACTACTATTTCATTTCCCGGGGGCACATATTATGGTTTAGCATCACCAGTTGCAACTTTAACTATAAACGAGCCAGGCAGTATTTATTATACAACTGATGGTTCAGATCCTGTTACTAGTGATACTAGAAAGATACATTCAACAAATTCTTTAAATGGAGAAATATATTCTACATATATTCCAATTTCTGCAAGTTTTATATTAAAGTATTATTCAGAAGATAATATGGGGAATAAAGAAAATGTTAAAACTGAAGAGTATATAATGAATGATGTTTGTTTAGATGGGAGTAGTGGTGAAGTGTCAGTAAGCATACAAGTAAATAATCTGGATAATTCTGGAGTTTTCAAAGGAAATGATTATGTTAATATAACTACATCAAGTACAAGTTTATTAAGTGGATATTATAATTATGTTGTGGTGTTGTATAGCAGTTCACAAACAGAACTAGAGTTTAGGACTATTAAGACAAGACTCGCGTATCGACTCGCGTATCAGGAGAGCTCTTTTATATTTAAATTAGACAATGTAGAAGGAAGCCATATTATAAGGGCATATTCAGTTGATTTAGGAGGAAAACCCGTTAATGATATGCTTACTTGCGGCTATAATAATAATCAAGTTGATTCTGACACTGATGACTTGGTAATTCAAGTCACTAAATCAGAAATTCCTTATTCAAGTAAAAGAACATATTTTGAAAATTATGAAACTTCATTTAAAGAAAACTTTGGAAACCCTGGATATTTAAATCGAGAAGAGGATGACATTAACAGTGGATGGAATGATATTACTAGAGATAGAGTAGCTGTAAATTCATGGTCTTTATTGCAACAAATGCCATTTGATTTTGAATTTTATGGAGAAACTGTTAATAGCTTTAGATCAAGCCATAACGGATTGATAACTTTTGATAGTAATCCGTCAAATCTTCCAGATAATAATGAGAACTTGCCTTCTTTAAATTTACCTGATAAAACAATTGGTTGTTTCTGGGATGAATTTACAAGTGACCCTCCTACTGGAAATGAAGATAAAGTACGTACTAAAATCTTTGGAACTGCCCCTGATAGGCAGTTATGGATAAAATGGTCTGGATATTGGTTGGATGGCTTTGAATATGGTAAGAATGCTGGAACAAGCAGCTTTGCTTGTGTTTTGGAAGAATCAACAAATAAAATTTATTTTGTTGATATGAAAAATTCTAAAGATAATGAAATAAGCTCTACAGTAGGAGTTCAATTGAATTTATCAGAAGCAACACAATATGGAAATGATAATATTAATTTTGGAGTTGTACGTTTTAATTTTAAAAATGGATTTTCCCATGATAAATATAGCAATAATGATTATTATGAATTTACTCCAAATATAGCGGCTGTAAAAGACAATGTTCCTTATTCACTAAGTACATATGATGGTGGAGAATTTTTAATTAAGAAAGATGGTGTTGCTTATAGAGTCAATTCTAATACAAATGTAAATGATGGGGAGTGGCATCATATTGCTGCGACGTATGGCAGTGGTGGAATGAAATTATATGTTGATGGAAATTTAGAAGGAGTGAATACAGAATTTTCTGGAGAGCTACCTAAAAATGATGATGATGTGTGGATTGGCAGAAATTATAATCCATTAAATACTTCAGGATATTTTAAAGGAAATATAGATGAAGTATCTATGTGGAATCGCGCATTGTCTCAAGAAGAAATATCTTCTATATACAATTCAAATTCTATTGCAAATAAAGAGGGTTTAGTGCTTGACATGAATTTGGATGAAGCAAGACCCAAACAATGGATTACTGAGCCAGCTGGGTGGGGGTATATAGATGCTCCATCTTTAACTCCTAATGGTTTAGAGGAAAATAAGAAAACTATTTTCACATTACCTAATAAAATTAATACAAATAAAATAGGCATTAAAATATTAAAAACATTAGATGATGTCCCTTCTTTAAGAGAGCTTTATGTTTATAGAAAGCCAGTTCCTCCTCCCGAGCCTGATTTTTCAGGTAATAAGGTTAAGTTCCAGGTTAGGAGCGCTCCTAATATCTATGGAGAGATGGGTCCATGGACTGATTGGACAGGCCCAGATGGAAATTCCAGCAGTTATTTTACTGAATCTGGGCAAGGCATTCCAGTTATCCATAATGGAAATAAATACTTCCAATATACTGCGTTTTTGGAGACTGAAAAAAAAGATCAGATTACTAAATTAAGCAAGGTTAGTGTAGATTATTCCGGGAAGTTTAATGTTAAACCAAAATTTAACAGATTAAAAGATTATGAAGCAGTTATTGGAGAAACCATAGAGCTAGAGGCTAATGCTTATGACTTAGATGGCCATATAGTAAAATATGAATGGGATTTTGGAGATGGAAATATTACACTAGGAAAGAAAATCAACTTTACTTCTATGGAAGTAGACTTTTATCAGCCCATCGTTACAATAACTGATAATGATGGGGCAAAAGCTAGCAAGAAAATTTCTGTGGACATAAATGTTTATGATTGCTTAACTAATAGCGCGCCAGGATCAGGAAGCGCTTCTCCCAGATTTAGTTTAGGAAATCCTTTGATTAAACAAAAAGCGATGGAAGCAATGTTAGAATATGCTAATAAAAAAGGAATTTCTGTCGAGGAGGTTGATACTGTCAATGAAATTTATGTTGCTGTTAATGATTATATAAGCAATCATATGGGGTATGTAGAAGATAATTCGGATAGATGGAAAAGTTGGGAGGTAACTTCTTATGATTTATTTGAAAATTCCAAAACAAGAGGATGTGGTAATGATTATTGCGGAGATTGCGAGGATTTTGCTTACACTACATTTTCTTTAATGCGCGCTTTAGGAATAAGTGAAAAATGTATTTATGTAGTCACTTCTCCTACACACGTGTTCAATGTTGTAAATATAGACAGCAAGTTTAGAATATTAGAGCCTCAGTCATCAGCAATTACCAGTTATTTTAATTCAGAGTCAAGATGGGATGCGCATGACCCAAATGGAATATTTAATGATTATATGGGCAATATACCTGGGTATGTTGGTGAATCTGGCGTAGATCCATATACATATACTCTAAATTATCCTGATACTAGTGGGATGCCAGACCCCAGTAATCAATGTTCTGTTGGAGATAAAAAAATGACCTATTATTTAGATATATGTCCATAAAAAAATGAATAAAAAAACAATATTAGCTGGCTTAATGTTTATTTTAATGATTAATATAGCTTATAGCTTGGAATTTTATAAGGGGACAGTGAATGTTAACAGTATAGATGCAAATTTAACAATAGGGGAAGAACTTGAAGTTGCTGCTGAATATACTTTTATAGGCAATGAAAAAGTAAATCTGGATTTTTTTAATTTTCCTGAAGATGCAGTTGTTATGTATGATGGCGTTAATTACGGCAAGAAATTCGATTTAGAGATTAATGGAGATGCTATAGTGACTGTAAGCTATACTGAACAGCTGAATGAAGAAGATTTTAAGACAGCATCCTTTAACCCCAATGTTTATTTTAATGGTAATTTAAATACTAAACGGATAAATTCTACTTCAATAAATTTAGATATTCCTTATAAGATAATTAGTGCTTCTAATATACCTATAGAAATTGTTTATGGAAAAAGAAATAATTATTTATGGAAATCAAATGATGTTTATGCATCTAGATTATCGTTTTCCTGGAACACTCAGGATATTGACCTTTTGATTAAAAGAGAATACCCTAATATGGATGAATTTTTAGAAGGGGCTTTCACTTTAACAACTACTTTGACAAATAAAGGCAATCCTATTGATAATATGGTATTAGTAACTTCATTTATGCCATCGGATTTTGAGGTTATATCCCCTAAAAAAGACTTTGAAACAATAATTGATGGTAATGATGTAAGAGTAGAATGGAAAAAGGAAATACCTTATTTTGATTCTGGAGAAACACTGCAATTTGAATATAAGTTGAAGATAAATGATGCTGCTGCCAGTGTTGTTTTGCGGCCTTTAAATGCATATGTTGATGGAAGCTTAGTTGCTGTTACAAATAAACTTGAATTTTTTTCTGAAGAATCAATTATTGAGCAAAATACCAGGGGAGATATTGCAGACAGGGAATTTGAAAAGAGAAATGATATAGGGAGGGTCTTGAATAAAGAGCCTATGGAACCAACTCTCAGGGTTCCTAAGATTGGAGAGAACTTAGATGGGAAAGAAGTTTTTATATTTGAAGGGAAGAAGTATGTTTATGTAGAAAAAAGTTTGCTTGATGCAACTGAAGCTGAAGGAAAAAAAGAACTTCCTCTTTTAAGTATTCGAAGTATTGTTCTAATAGTTTTGTTTTTAATAATTTCCCTAATAATATTATATTTTAAGCTTTTTAGAAAAAAACCAGATCATAAAATAATAAAGTACATTCAATTAAGGTTAGAAGAAGGTTATACTCAAAGCCAGATAACAGAATATCTGTTAAAGTTAAATATAGATAAGAAGAAAATTGAGGAGTGTTTTGTCATAGCTAAGAAGGAGATGAAGTATAGAGAAATGCGTTGATTAGATGAAATTTGAACGCATTTCTAATCTCGTGAAATGCAGATGATAATTAAACTAATTAGTGCATTTCACGATAATTGGGCAATAAAAATAAAAAAATGATAAAGAAAAAATTATTATCACTTTTCAGTATATTTTTATTATTGACAAATCCTTTTATTGTTGTATTTGTTCTTAATGTTCCTGATGTTGATGCTGCAGTCCTTCTGGGTGGTAGCGGTGATGACACTTTGCTTTTTCCGGTCGCAGACCCTAATACTCCTAAGACTACGATTTTCAATTTTATGGGAACGACTTCTGGAAAGGTTGAGACGGGAGTGGTTACTCCGAGTTGGTTTACAGGTACTACAACAGATACTTCACCTACAACATCTCTTGGTACTTCCTTTACATTTGAATCTCAATATCTAGATCCTTCTTATGCTGGCGGAGTGTCTCCAGTGCAGACTTTTCTTAATAGTCCTCCTTCATATGACTCAGACTCAGGTTTCTCTATATTTGGAGGTAATGCTTGGACTTCTGATTCAGGGGGGTTATTTTCTAATGCCCTTACTGGAAGTGGTAATGATGGTATTACAACCATATCAACCCCTTACTTAGATACGATAAAATTTACAGTTCTAGGTGGAAGTCCTTATTTGAGTCTTGGTGATTCTTTTCAGGATTATGGTTATAGTTCATCCGAACTAGATAATTTTTTAAATACGCCAGTAGAATCAGGAGATAGACCAGATTATCCGGAACCGGAATCAGATAGTAGTAGTAGTCCAACAGAAAATTCTTTTATTGTTGCTGAAGATAGTAATGATATTGCTGAAGATGGTAATAATATTAATATCTTAGTTGGTGATTTAGCTTATGTAGATGGGCATTTACAACAACAACCATCAATTACTGGAGATGGGATTACTGAGGGTTGGTTTACAGATACTCCATCTTCAGGTGATTTACCTTCTGACGGAGAGGTAAATATAGATTTGAGCTATAATCCACTAGATTCTTATCCTGGCTATAGCGGATCATCACCTACAACATTCGATGCTGATCCAATTTTTGGCCCGGATGGACATCTTAGTGGTATTGCGTTTACCCCTACATACGGAGATGATGATTTTGATTTAGGAACCTTTAGTTTAATTGGTGGATCGGGGGATGATACTTTATTATTTGGTGAATTAGGGAGTTATCCTTCAGATGGAATGGAATTGAAAACAGCATTGGAAAACTTATGGGATTGGGTGCCTCCTACTCCGGATGATGCTAGTACTTACAGTAGACCTGGTGAGCCAGCTCTTACGTTGACAACTGAAATCAAGTTTAATGAAGCTTTTAATGGAATTATGAGTGAACGTCCAAGTGATATTGAAATGCTTAAGAATGGACAAATGACTCCAAAAGAGTTTATTGAAAGAGAACAAAATAGGAATTCTGAACTTGAAACTCTTAAAGAAGAATATGGAGAGTATACTCCTTTGTTATCTCAAGTAATAAATGCACAAGGCCCTCTTTTAGAATCTATTGGAAAAGGAGCTGAAGCAGCTGAGGTATATGAAGAAGCTTTTGATAGATATGAAGAGATAGAAGGAATAGAACCTAGTGATAGCGACTTATATCCAAAGTATCATAAAATAGTAACTGGATTAGATTCTTCAAAACTTAGTTATCCAGAATTATCTGCTTTAAATGAATTAATAACAGAGTCTACTACAATATCTACTTTAGAAAGTAAATACAATGCACTCAATCTTGAAAGTTATTCACCAGAATTTACTGAAACTTTTAATTCAGCAGAATTTATTGAAAATTTTGAAAAATTAGTAATATCTTCAGAAGGGTCAAGATTAAATAAAGAAATTGAAACACTTAGGGAAGTTAGTACTTTTCCAATTCTTTCTGATGCGCAGATAAGTAGAAAAGAAGAACTGCAAAAGCAGTCAATCGAAAGGATAAGAGAATTAGCTGTTGAAAACTCATGGAATATGGAAGATGCTATTCAAAATGGAAATTTAGATGCTGCAGAAGCATATGCTGAAGTATCACAAATGGCTTCGGCAGTGTATGACATAGCAGAGGCTAGATTAACAATTAGGTTTTTCCTTGATTCTGTTAGTAATCCTGAAACAAGGAATATTTTTACTTCATTAGGAAATCTAATTTCCCGAGAACTGGGAACGCCATTTTTTGAAAAAAATACTGATGGAAGTATTAAAAGTAAGTTAGTTGGACTTTCATATGAACAATTAAAGATTTTAGATGATGGACAATATAAGGATTTAACAGAAAGTGAAAGAAAAGATTCTGAAGAACAATTAAAATCCCTTATTTCCGATACTGATAATGAACACTTAAAAGCAGCTGCAAAAA
>NYYQ01000012.1 GCA_002686855.1 Candidatus Woesearchaeota archaeon
AAAAATAAAAAAGACCTTACAAAAGTAACTGAATTGTTAAAAAAGCTAAAAATTGAGTTTGAGTTGGTCAGGAAGTAAGATATTTATTCAACACCGCATAAATCCTCGTATTTAAACTTTGTTATTATTCTATAATAGTTACAAATAACAAAATAAATTAAGGTTAAATTAATTTCCTTACTCTTAAAATACCTTCAATACTTTTAATTTTCTCTAAAGCTTTCTCTGTTATATCTCCATTAACGTCTACTATATTATAAGCTATACCTCCTTTGCTCTTGTTAAGCATCTCTTCAATGTTAAGCTTTTCCTCTGCAAGCACAGCTGTAATTTTCTCAATCATTGCAGGGATATTTTTATTAATAATAGACAACCTTGCAGATCCATTCCTCCCCAGATTACATTCTGGAAAATTTACAGAACTGGTTATATTTCCATTCTCCAAATAATCTATTATCTGCTCAGAAACCATAATTGCGCAGTTTTCTTCAGCTTCTTTAGTTGATGCTCCCAGGTGAGGAACTAAAATAACATTCTCAACTCCATGAAGTTTTTCACTGGGGAAATCAGTTATATACTTCCCAACAATACCTTTATCCAGTGCTTCTTTTAAATCATCTTCATTAACAATTGGTCCTCTGGAAAAGTTCATTATTTTCACTCCTTGCTTTACTTTACTAAGAGTTTTCTTATTAAAAAGACCTTTTGTAGCATCGACCAATGGAACATTAACAGAAATATAATCTGATTTTTCAAGTAATTTGTTAAGGTCTGTTGCTTTCTTAACAGCAACTGATAACTTCCAGGCATTATCTACTGAAATATGAGGGTCATAACCAATAACTTCCATTCCTAATGCTGAAGCATCGTTAGCTATTAACATCCCAATAGCTCCTAATCCTATAACTCCAAGTGTTTTTCCTTTAATCTCATTGCCCTTAAATCTTGATTTGTTTTTCTCAACTAAGTTTGCTAGTTCTTCATTAACCTCTTGTTTATCAGTCCAGTTAATTCCATCGACAATTCCTCTTGAAGATAGTAATAAGCTGCATAAAACTAATTCCTTCACAGCATTGGCATTTGCCCCGGGAGTATTAAACACAACAACACCCTTCCCTGTGCATTTATCAATGGGTATGTTATTTACACCGGCGCCTGCCCTGCCTATAGCCTTAACTGAGTCACTAAATTCCAGCTCATGCAGATTATAGCTCCTAACGACTATTGCATCTGCATCCTTGCTAATCTCATTGCACTCCGCAATATCTATCCCTGGCTTTTGCTCCAAGCTGAATTTTGCTTCTTTGAATATTTTAGCCGCAACTTCACTGACTTTATCAGGTATTGTAATTTTCATTTTTAGCTCCAATATTTTTCCAATTCTGCTGTATATTCTTTTATCTCATCTAATGTTAAGTCTCCCATATGGGCAATCCTAAAAGTGGGGTTTTTCCCTTCTTCTTCTAACTTTGAATTCATCTCCCTATAGCCTGAATCTATACTATATCCTTTTTTGGCCATATCTCTCTTTATTTCCTTAAAATCAACGTCTTTTTTGTTGTTTATTATGCAGGAGACTGTATCTGAATGATACCCTTCCTCGGAAAACATCTCAAAGCCGTTCTTTTTGGCCCATTCTCTGGCAAAGGATGCCATTTCCTTATGTCTTTTGAATCTATTATCCAAGCCTTCTTTTTCAATTCTTTCAATTTGCTTTTTCAAAGCATACAAATGAGGTATTGAAGGTGTATAAGGAGTCATATCCTTATCATAGTATTTTTTTAACTCCAATACATCAAAATAATAACCTCTTCCCTCAACATTCTTTGCCTTTTCATAAGACCTAGAACTTATTGAAGCGGCTGCAATGCCTGCAGGAAGTGCAATTGCTTTTTGCACTGATGCCAAGCAAATATCTATACCTAATTTATCTGTTTCAATCTTAATCCCTCCTATAGATGAAACTGCATCGACAAACCATAAGACATTTGGATGTTTTTCCATTACCTTGGATATCACATCTAAATCAGACATAACCCCTGTAGGAGTCTCATTATGTACCATGCAAAAAACCTCAAAATTTCCTTTAGACAAAGCATCATCAATTACTTCAGGTTTTACTGCTTTCCCATAATCAAAAATTATTCTCTCGACCTTTTTTCCGCATCTTTCGGAAACACTGGCCCATTTCTTAGAAAAAGCGCCATTTACGGCATGCAAAACCTTTTCATTGACGCAGCTTCTTATGCTTGCTTCCCAGAATCCTGATCCGGATGAAGTAGAAATTAAAACGTCATTCTCTGTGCAAAAAATCTTTTTGAGGCCTGGCTTAAGGCTCCCAAATAACTCTGTAAACTCCTTAGTCCTATGTCCTATCTGAGGGTGTGTTAACTCATCCAATACTTCTTTTCTTACCTCTGTTGGACCTGGAATAAATAATTTATTTGTCATTTTCAACTACCAATTCTATAAATAACAAGCCCGGAAAACATCTTAGGATAAAAATACGTCGATTTTTGGGGCATTACCTTGCCTGTATTTGCAATATTAAAAGTCTGTTCCAATGACGGACACCTGACGAAAAATGCAGTATTTGAGTCATTTATCGAGTCAATAGTTAATTTGTTGCCCTTCACAAACTTTATTTTCGGAGGTTTTTGCTCTTCCATGGGGATTTTAAGGATTTTCTCAAAAATGAGATTATGGAGTATAGCCACATCAAGATTTTTAAATATCTCATTATCTTTAAAAACCTCATTAAGTATTTCTTCCTCTTTTAATTTTATTAAGTATTTTTTTTCTTTTGTAGAAACAATAAAGCTTTTTTCTTCTAAATTTGTAATTTCATCTGCTTCTTTAACATCAAAGTAATCACTAAAATCTTCAATATTCACTTTTTCATTAACTAACCTGTTTGTTGGAAGAATTACCACTCCTTCATTAAAAGAATTTACCAAAGTTGCCATTACATATTCATTACCGTGCTCTTTTCTGTATTTCAATGCTGTTTTATACCTATGATGGCCATCGGCAATAAGTAATTTTTTATCTGACATTAACGAGACAATTTTTTCTATAACTTCCCCATTATCTATTTTCCATATCTTATGAACACAATTATCATCATCTATGAATTTTATGTTTTCTTCTTTTTCTGTGGACAGAATTATCAAACTATCTATCTCCTTATTCCTATCCTGATAAATTAAGAATATATTCTCCAGATTTGATCTTGTCTTTACCATCAAATCAAACCTATCATTTATATACTTGTCAAATGTCTTTTCATGGGGCAGTATATTTTTACCGAAGTCCTCTATTTTTAACAAGCAGATAAACCCCGTTCTTGTTATTATCTTATTATCCAGCTTAAATTCCTGCTGATAGATATATAATGAATCTTCATCCTTGACAAGTATTTTTTTATTGATCCATTCATTAAATAATTCTTTAGCTTTGTTATGGTCATCATTCAATATTAAATTTACAAAATTATATTCGGATAATTCCTGGAATCTCTTTTTCATATCATCATCAATCACATCATAAGGAGGAGTTATTACTTTTTGGAAATCAACATCTTTATACCTAAGTCCCCCAAACGCCTTAATTTCGACCATTGAAATCCAAAATTTGCCATTAGTATTTATATTTATCCAATCTTTGATTTAAGAAAAAATTAATGGAATTTTTTTTCTAATGGAGTTCCTAAAACCCATCCTAATGAATTAACAGATCCAGAATCATATGCTGGAAAGTTTGTAATAGGACGAGCATCATCCCTATTACCTAAAACATATCTCTCAACTAGATAAATCCGGGATTGTATTGCAAGCATCTCTTGATCAACATTTCTAGTTTTACCCAGTCTATGTCCTGACCGTAAAAGAGTTTCATATCTTTCCTCGAGTTCTTTTTTCCCACTACTGCTAAAATGATCTTTAACCCTACGTACTATGTCAATGTCTCTTCCCCTTAACATTCTTCTTAGGGTATCTGGGTTTTCTGTACTGGCGTGTATATACATAGCTGATACTAGTTCTGATTGTATCCTCTCTCTTAGCTTAGGAGTACTTAGTTCGTCAGAAGCAGTATTACTAAAATAAATTTGGATTGCTTCCTTGAATACCTCTACTAAAGACCCAGATTTAGCAACATCACTAATCCTATCTGAAAATCCGTATTCTACGCTGATTACATCCGGAATTGGAAAATAAGCCTCTAGCCCTACCCAGTGCATTTTTCTGTATCCTCTTGCTGGTTCTATCAAAGCAATTTCAAGACTACCCATTCTTTGACTTAAGCTTCCAAAGTCGTCTGGTCTGTGCATCAAAGCCATTGCAATGTGCTCTGAAACCAATACACCAGGTGACAGTTCAACCTTTCCATTCATTTTTCCATCTCACATTCCCAATTTTATATAATTCATATATTCTTGAAACAAATATTTTTCTAAGAACTATCGCCAATTTTTAATATGTAGAATGTGTTTCTTATATTTAAATCTTTTTATTATTGAGTAATAGTTACAAATCAACCACAACTTCATCATCTATATTAGAATCTTCTTTTAGCTTCTCAAAAACTATCTCTTCCGCATTTGTTGTTGCGTATAAATCATCTTTCATTAATTCAAAGTCTTTTGCATTGATTTTTCCTTTGGCTAAAACTTTCTTAACTGGTTTGTTCAATGATAAGCTTTTTGCGGATTTTGCTTTTCTTACTTCCTGCAAAACAAAAACAAAGAAATCACCTGCTTTCTCTGCTTGTTCATCAATCATGTCCAAAGATGGCCATTTTGAAATATGAATGCTCTTATCTTTTTCATACTTTTTAAAATAATGTTGATATAGCTCTTCTGTTATAAAGGGCGTTATAGGAGCCATTAGTTTCATTATTGATAATAAAGTATGATGCAAAGCATATTGAGCAGATAATCTTGCTTCCTTGCCCCTTTTATCTGCATTATATAATCTATCTTTAATTATCTCAAGATAATTATCTGCAAAAGTATGCCAAAAAAACTTGTCTGTTTCCAGTTTAGTATGTGAATATTCGTAATTCATGAAATTCTCTGTTGATTCCTTAATTAACCTACTCAATTTAGATAATATCCATCTATCCATTGCTTCTAATTTTTTAGGTTTTCCTAATTTATAATCAACAAGATGCATAAAAGCAAACTTAGAAGCATTCCATATCTTTGTTGTAAATCTCATTCCTGTTACTAAATCTTTTTCCTGGAATGGTAAATCATCTCCTAACCTGGAACCAGCTGCCCAGAACCTCAAAGCATCTGCAGAATATTTTTTAATCATCTCTCTAGGATCAACAATATTTCCTTTTGATTTTGACATCTTCTTACCATGGGGATCTAAAGCCCAACCAGAAATCATAGCATTTTTCCAAGGAATGTTCTTATGATGAAAATAGCTCTTAACTACTGTGTTAAATAACCAAAATGTAATTATATCATGAGCCTGAGGCCTTAAACTCATAGGAAGTAATTTTTTAAATATTGGTTTACTTTTAAACAGCTCAGCTGCAATGTCCGGTGTTAAAGAAGAGGTTGCCCAAGTATCCAAAACATCTTTTTCCCCTATAAACTCATTTGAGCCGCATTTGCATTTTTTATTCGGTTTATCAACCAAAGGATCAACTGGCAGTTGTTTTTCATCTGCTACTAGAATTTCAGGGCATTTTTTGCAATACCAAACTGGAATTGGAATTCCAAAATGTCTTTGTCTGGAAATATTCCAATCCCATTTTAAACCATCAATCCAATTTTCATACCTGGCCTTCATATGCTCAGGATACCATTTTATTTTTCTTCCATATTTAATAAAATCTTTTTTTAGGTCTAAATATTTGATAAACCATTGGTCTGTTGTTAATATTTCAATATCTGTCTCGCATCTTTCATGAACATTTACAACATGGTGTATGGGCTCTATTTTCTCTATTCTTCCTTCTTCTTCTAAAGCCTTAATAACAGCTTCTCTTGCTTTTTTAACATGCAATCCTTTAAATTTCCCGGCCTTCTCATTCAATGTTCCATCTTTATTCATTATCTCTATAGGTTCTATGTTAAACTCTTCCATCCACTTTACATCATCCATATCTCCAAAAGTGCAATGGTAAACAATTCCAGAGCCAAATTCCATATCAACATCCTTATTTGCTTCTATCGTAACTGTTCTATCAGAAAAAGGAATTTTTGCTTTTGCTCCGATTAATTTGTTAAATCTCTTATCATCAGGATGAATATGTATTGCAACACATGCAGGAAGCAATTCTGGCCTTGTTGTTGCAATTGATATTTGCTTATTTTTACTTGTATCAAATTTAATATAAACTAAATTGCTGTCTCTCTCAGAATCTTTCATCTCAACTTGAGCTATTGCAGTTTGACATTCAGGACACCATACAAAAGGCGCTCTTTTCCTGTAAATTCTTCCCATTTTATGCAACTCTAAAAAAGACCTTTGGGAGATTATTTGAGAATGTTCATTAATTGTCGTATAGAAAACATCGTAATCAGCGCTTACCCCTATTCTCTTCCAATCATAAATAAAATCAGGTCTTATTTCTTCTAAAGTTCTAAGGCACAGCTCTACAAACTCTTTCCTTTTCATTTTCTGGCCTTTGACATTTTTTATCTTTTCTATCATCCTTTCTGTAGCCAAGCCATTATCATCCGTACCAAAGGGATAAAAAACATTTTTACCCAGCATTCTTTGGAATCTTGCAACAAAATCTTCCTGAGAATAAGAAAAACTATGGCCAAGATGCATTTTGCCGCTTACTGTAGGTGGAGGAGTATCTACTGAGTAAACTTCTGCTTTGCTGTCTGGATCAAAAGCATATATTTTCTCTTTTTCCCAATACTTTAGCCATTTCTCTTCTGCTTCATAGGCATTATAACGCTTTGACAATTCCATAACATCATAGAAAAAAGTTTTGTTTTTAAAGGTTGTGGGATATATCAAGAAAATTTTATATAGAGATTGTAAAAGGGAGTAATAAAAATGACATATCACTTCCGCTTCGTGGATTTTATGAGGGTGTTTCAATAAGATGGCTTATGCTAGTGCATTAGGAACAGAATCTAAAGTTCCAGATAGACTCCATGACCCTTCGGGTTTAAATGGAAGATTAGAATTGGCTTATTTAAGCATGCGCGGTACAGATCCACATACTGCTATTGGTAACCTGTTGAACCACGATGAGAAAGTCTTAGTGAGAAATGGTATGCACTCCTTAGGTGAATTATGTTTAGTCAGATTTGATTTAGAGGGTATGGTGAACCCTACTTCCTCCAATTCTGATGTGGATACATTATTCGGTGAAAGTGATGCACTATTTTTTGAAGATGGACCTTTGGATGATAGTAATGTTTACCCTTAGCAGCTAATTTCATTTCTACTGAAAT
Organism: Candidatus Woesearchaeota archaeon; assembly: GCA_002686855.1. Classification (GTDB taxonomy): domain Archaea; phylum Nanobdellota; class Nanobdellia; order Woesearchaeales; family GW2011-AR4. The sequence goes on from NYYQ01000012.1 coordinate 7,433, forward strand.
ACCTTGGGGATTTGAAAAAAGGGTTAAAAAAGGTTTAAGTCCGAAAGATTTTATTTTATATGGCCGTTTGAAAGGTGGCTCAATTCCATCTTTGGACGATGTAAATCGTGACTACGATCCTAGAAATGGAGGTATTTCTCTATATCCACGGAGATGGTAAAGACCAAGAAGTATACATTGTAAGGCCAAATGAATTAACATTAGTCCCATCTTATCTTAAGATATCAGAATTATTGCCAAAAGCAGATAGAAGATCAAGACTAGTCATAGTAGAATCCAAAAATAGGATAAAAAGATTAAGAAAAGAAATTATTGCAGAAGGGATGATTCCTGTTCGAATGCAGCCCCTTAGTTAAATTTATTCTTCAACCCAAACAAATAAATACTAAAAAAATAAACTATTTCTTATGCACCCCTTCACAATAAAATACCAGCCAAAAACAACAAATGAAATCATAGGCCAAGACCTAGCAATAAAAAAACTAAAAGACTTTGTTATTAATTTTAAAAAACAAAAAAAGAATGCGGTCTTATTGTACGGTCCCCCAGGAACTGGAAAAACAATAAGTGCTTATGTAATTGCAAATGAGCTTGATCTTGAAATTCTTGAAATGAATGCCTCGGATATACGTAATGCAAACCAAATTAATTCTTTATTAGGTTCTGCTATTTCTCAAATGAGCTTATTCTCAAAAGGAAAACTGATTTTAGTTGATGAAATAGACGGCCTCTCAGGAACAAAAGATCGGGGAGGATTGCTGGCAATAACTAAATTAATAGAAAAAACATCATTTCCAATTATTTTAACCATACAAAATCCATGGGATTACAAGTTCAACAAATTAAAAAGAAAAACAGAGATGATTGAGTTTTCTCCCTTGGATTACCTGCCTATTTTTGAAATCTTAAAAAAAATATGTGATAAAGAAAAGATAATGTATGAGGAAAATGTGTTAAAAGGACTGGCAAGAAGGGCTGGAAATGATGCAAGATCAGCGATAAATGATCTACAAACTTTAACGATAGAAGCCAAAGAATTAACAAAGAAAAGCTTGGAAGATTTAGGAGAAAGAAACAAGCTTGAGAGCATGCCTACTGCATTGACAAAAATCTTTAAGACAACAGATCCAAAAATCGCAATAACTGCTTTTGATACTGTGAATGAGGATCTTAATGAGCAGTTGTTATGGATAGATGAAAATCTGCCAAAAGAATATACAAAACCAGAAGATTTGGCAAAAGCATACGACAAGTTAAGCAAAGCAGATGTCTTCAACAGAAGAATAAGGAGATGGCAGCATTGGAGATTTTTAATTTATATCAACGCTCTAATCACAGCAGGAATTGCAGTCTCAAAAGAGGAGCGCTACAAGCACTTTGTCCAGTACAAGCCAACTGGAAGATTATTAAAATTATGGTGGGCAAAGCAAAAATCAATGAAAAAGAAAGCAATTGCCCAAAAACTTGCAGAAAAAACACACAGTTCAATAAAAGAAACATTAAAAGATACATTACCTTACTTACAAGCTACATTTAAAAAAAACAAAGATTTTAGGGAAAAACTAACAGAAGAATTGGATTTAAGCAGGGAAGAGGTTATGTGGTTGAGGAAATAAATTCTAAAATTTGTCAAATTTTAGTGATTTATTTAAAAAATACTTATTTTTTGTCAAAAAGAAAGAATAAAAATATTGGATATCTAATAAATCTTTTTTAATTAAAACAACAAAATTTATAAAAAACTAACTAAACAATTCTTACATGGAAAAATTAAGCATAGAAGCTATGGCCACATTCTGCAAGAAAAAGGGTTTCGTTTATCCCAGTGCAGAGATTTATGGTGGCCTTGCGGGATTCTGGGACTTTGGCCATTTAGGCGTAGAACTAAAAAATAACATCAAAAATGAATGGTGGAACTACCATGTTAAACAAAGAGAAGATATTATGGGCATTGATGGTAGCATTATAACACACCCAAAAGTATGGGAAGCATCTGGCCATGTTGAAAACTTTGAAGATGTGATGTTAACATGCTCAAAATGCAATGAAAAAACCAGAGCTGATCATTTAATTGAAGAAAAACTAAAGACAAATGTAGAAGGCCGGAGTGTTGATGAAATCAACAAAATAATAAAAAAAAATAATTTAAAGTGCCCAAAGTGCAACTCTGATTTTAAGGAATTAAAAAAATTCAGTTTAATGTTAAAAACAAGCATAGGTCCTTTAGAAGATAAAAGCTCTATTTCTTACTTAAGGCCTGAAACTGCCCAGTTAATTTTTGCTAATTTTAAGCTAGTCTCAGATAACGCCCGTTTAAAGTTGCCATTTGGCATAGCTCAAATAGGAAAAGGTTTCAGAAATGAAATTTCTCCAAGAGACTTTTTATTTAGATGCAGAGAATTTGAAATGATGGAGATAGAATACTTTGTGCATCCGGATAAAGCAGAAAAATGTCCCTCCATTAAGGAAGTGGAAAATGAAGAACTAAATTTCCTGACATCAGAGATGCAGCAAAAAAAACAAGAACCAAAAGAAATGAAAGTCAAAGATGCTCTAAAGAAAAAACTAGTTTCAGAATGGCATGCTTACTGGCTTGCTACAGAACAAAAATGGTTTACAGATTTAGGAGCTAAACCAGAAAACTTTAGAGTAAGACAACACCTAAAAGAAGAAAAAAGTCATTATGCTACAGACACATGGGACCTTGAATATAATTTTCCTTTTGGCTGGAAAGAATTGCAAGGCATAGCAAACAGGACTGATTTTGACCTAAAACAGCATATGAAATTTTCCGGTAATGACCTAAGCATTTTTGATGAGGAAACAAAGAAAAAAATTATTCCATATGTTATAGCAGAGCCTTCACAAGGTGTAGAACGCGCTTTCCTGGTTTTCATGTTCGATTCTTACACTTATGATAAAAAAAGGGGAAATGCTGTTTTAAAGCTGCATCCTAAGTTAGCTCCAGTAAAAGTTGGTATTTTTCCATTAGTTAATAAATTAGACAATGAAGCTAAAAAAGTCTATGATTTGCTAAAATCAGATTTTAATAGCATTTTTGATAAAAGTGGAAGCATAGGGAGAAGATATGCAAGAGCAGATGAAATTGGTATTCCTTACTGCATTACAATAGATTTTGATAGTTTAAAAGATAAGAAAGTTACAGTTAGAAACCGCAATGACACAAAACAAATAAGAGTAAAAATAAATGATTTAAAGGAAACTATGGGTAAATTAATTGATAATCCATAAATTTTATATATGATATGGCTTATTCTCTTTTGATTATGGCAATCAAAGACTTACAAGCAAAGCAGGGCAATGTAGACATTGAACTGGATGTAGTGGATGTTGGAGAAGTAAGAGAATTTGAAAAATTCGGCAGAACTGGAAAAGTAGCAACTGCTATTGCAAAAGACGAAACCGGAGACATTAAACTTTCTTTGTGGAATGAAGATATTGAAAGAATAAAAGCCGGAGATAAAATAAAAATAACAAATGGTTATGTTTCTGAATGGCAAGGTGAAAAACAGCTTACAACAGGAAGATTTGGAAAACTAGAAGTCGTTGGAGAAGACAAAGAAGCTAAAGAAGAAGCAACTAAAGGTCCGGACGAAGAGAAAAACAAGGAAGAATATCAGCAGGAAAAGGAAAAAATAGACGAAGTTGAGGAAAAGCTGAAAGAAGAGCCTGTAGCTGATGAAGAAGAAATTAAAGATAAATAATATTAATCGAAAGTAATTTAAATAAAATCTATTTCTGAAAAAGGTTAAGGGACTGTAGCTCAGACTGGGAAGGGAAACCCTTCGTCTAAGGAGAGCACATGCATTAAAAGTGCAGCTAATTACGCTGAAGACGTAGGTGATTGGTACAGTCACGCTGGCCAACCTGAATCCTGGGTTCAAATCCCAGCAGTCCCACCTTTTTTTAACCCAAGGAAGTTGTCAATATAGTTGAAGCAATGATATTAAACAACAACATTACAACGAACGAGATAAAGCAATAAAGCAATGTGCTCCTTATCATATTAACTCCTAACTGATATTTCTCATTTAATTTGTCAGAGCCATTCTCAATGCCATTTACCAGTATTGTCAATATGTAGGTTATCTGGACAACATACAAGCCAACTATTATTTGGAAAAAGTATGTTGGAATTCCATCTCCAAACAATCCCATCATTCCAATTCCCTGGGTTGCTGTATCACCGCCAGTAACATTCTGCAATTGTGACCCTAACTTGCCTAAAATTGTAGTAACCATTGATGTTATTCCAATAACAATTCCTGCTATTGCTGGTGTTAAAAACTTAATTTGGGAGTTCATTGAAGAAATGATGTCAGCCATCAAATCCTTTAGCCTTTCATTGACACTATGTATTTCCTTTATGTATCTGGAAACATTTGTCAGGGCTTGAGCGGCAATAACAGGACCTTTTTTAACTGATTGAACCAAAACTTTCATAGAGCTTTCTATCAAATTAGAAGGAAAACTTATTAAAGCTCCATGTGCTGAATCAAAAATTGATTGTTTAACACTCATTCCTAATTTTCTTATATTTGTACTTACAAGTTTAAAGAAACTTCCAGAAACAGTACCTTCCATAGTATTTGCAACCTTACCAAAAGCTATCTCTGCCGGTAATCCATCACCCAGCCTATTCCCCAATTGAAACAAACCTGATGCAAACTCTAATTCCAGCTTTTTTGCTCTTTCCCTTATCTTCATGACATTCTTTGACCTTAAATGATAAAATATTCCCAAGCTTAAGCCAAAAGCTAGCGTAATCAATAAGCTTAATATTGCTGCGCCAAGGCCATATGGCCCTATAAGTTCACCAGTTGCTTGACTTTCCCTATATTCCAGCAAACAGAACTTCTTTCCGCATGAACTTGACAAATCCATTTCGCCAAAGCCAATATCTGGAAAATCAATGCTGTGCAGCAAAACAGGGCTAATTCCAAAAATAAATAATACTGCTCCTATAAAAATACTAAAGAAAATAGGGTTCATTAAAATTTCAATATTTCCTAATTTCATTATAACATTCTTGTATTTCTTAAGCTCTGGATTTTCCTCTGAGATATCTGTCTCGCCATAACCAGTAGGCCTTCTTGACAAAACTGATTTTCCCAGATAATAAACACTAATCGGCAAAGCCACATTATACAAAGCAGCTATATGAAACCATCTGATTCCTTCCATAAAGCTAACCATTAAAGGTAGTATAACCAACCCCAAAATAGGAAGAATTATGCCCAGCATATGCAGCATTGTTATGGGGCTTTGCAAATTATGTGCATAATGCAGCATCTTCTCATAAGTCTCGCTTAAAATAACATCTAATGATTTATCTAAAGCATTCAATCTTCTCTCTTCACTTCCCTCATACAAAGATGATTCTATTAGATGAAAAGCTTCAATAAACTCAAAATTCCATTTCTTCCATGTCTCAAGATACATGTCAAGACTTTCCTTAACGCTTGCATATTTTTCAGTCTCGATATCCCACAGCACTTTCTTTAGATCTAGGCTTAACGGCGGTGATAAATGGTCGGCAGCAAACTCAATCGCATTTTCTATGTTACTTGTATGCCTCATATATGTTACCACATAAAATATGCATAGCACCATCTGATTGCTTGCCTTTAAGCGCCAGTTATTAGCAATATAATTTGGCAAATTTCCCAAAGGTCTTATCAGAGAGAGTCCTATTATAAAGAAAAATAAAATGAAGAATGTAGATTGAAAAATAAGAAAAGAGAACAATGAGCCCAATAAAATAATAAAAATCGGGGCTAAAAATGAAAAGGAGATTGCTCCAGAAGGGGTAATGTTCAAATGCGCTATATTGATATTCTCAATAATTCTAGGTTCTTTTTTCTTATCTGGTTTTATATGCAATATTTTTTCGCTCAAGCCGCATAATTTCTCGTACAAAGTCAAATGTCTTGGCATATAAGCTTCCTTAAATTCTTCATACTCTCTTGATGAAACTTTCGGCTGGTAAACTCTGGCGCCTAGTTCTTTCTCTATCTGCTTCTTATATAACTCTACCAGATCCTTCATCCTCTGTTTTTCACTCTGAGTAGGCATTAAGAATAACTCACCTCTTTTTTGTTTATTTTTTGTTTACTGATTTAATTTTTTATTAATTTTAAATTTTAATTATTATTGTATTATTTTCCAATTGTTATTTTATTTCATTTTGAATTAAATTATGTTTATTGTTATTTTCAATTATTAATTTTTTATTATTTTAATTTTGAACTGTTTATTTTTTATTTTAAATTATTTTAATTGAATTTTTATTTATTATTGGATAATTTTTAATATGATTTTTATTGATTTTTTATAAATGGGAGTTTTTTATTATTTTAATTTTGAAATTTTATTATTGGTTTCTTTTTTTGTAATTTTTATTGAAACTATATCTATTATTGGCTAAATTAAATATTATTATTTCATATTCATTTTTTTAACACTTCTTTTAAGCCATTCATTCCAGTCAAAAAATATCCTCTTGCTGTCTAAGCTGCCAACTTCATCTTTTACCACATCTGAAATTTTATGGAATTCGTCATTTGCATTAACAACAAATTCAGCTTCTAATAAATTCAGCATTTTAGATTTTTCAGCGTATTTTACTAAAGTTTCTTTTATTTTTGTTCTCAACAAAATATTGTCCCAAATAGCATCCCAGCTTCCAGCCCATTCCTTTACATTTCCCCCAATACTCTTCAGAATATCGCTTTCTCCATTAATCAACTCATCACTCGGCTCTAATTGGTCTGTTCTAGTATCATATTTCATTAAATCCACAAAACCAGTCTCCAGTAAAGGGTCATTTTCCCAATGCTTCCTTACCTCTGTAATCTGAGTCACTCTTCTCCATCTATGAAGACCATCTGCGCTTCTTACCGGATTAGCAACAATGATAATATCTGTTGCCTTAAAACTTGTTCTTGGTACCTGTAAATCATTAACAACTCTGTCAAAAACACCATAAGGACTGTCACCATGAATTGTCCCGGCAACAACATTTGCCAATGCGCCTATCCTCATTGCTTCATACAATGCCAATGCCTCCTTTGAACGTATTTCCCCTACAATTAAAGCTGAATCTCCCATCCTTAATGTTGTTCTTATCCCTTCATCAGCAGGCACCTCCGCGCTTCCTTTTGTTAAAGCAGCAGCAACTTTCATAGGCTGTATATTATACCCTAACTTTCTCAAAGAAGATGTTGGCAGCTCTAAAGTGTCTTCAATAGTAATAACTCTATATCTTCTCATTAATTCCACTAATAATGCTCCCAACAATGATGTTTTTCCAGCTGACCTTGTTCCTGCTACAAGCAAAGTCCTGCTGCCATCAATAATAAAACTCATTATTCCCGCAGATAAAGGACTCATCATTTTATTATGGATAAATAAAGGCAAAGTCCATGGTTTGTCTCTATGCCTTCTAAATGCAAATGAGACGCCATGAGGGTTTAATGGCTCTCCAACTGCTGCAACACGCGCATTCGCCCCTTTAATTCTAAGCTCTGTATCCAGGATAGGATTAGCCTCATCAAGAGGCCTGCCGGATATCAACCTTAATTTTGTTGCCCACGAGTCTGCTTCAGTTGGTGTTGGAACTACATTTGTCCTGCAATCCCCATAAGTTTGATGTACAATGAACATAGGCACGTCTCCCATCTGGTTATTTATTGATATATCTTGTACCTGCTCGTCCTGCAGCAAAATCTCTATTAACCCAAAACCTACTGTGTACCTGACCAAAATATTTGTCAACTGCTCGATTTCTTGAGAAGTCATTTTTATGTTTCTATAGCCTACAAGTTCCTCAATTAAATCCTGGCCTACATTAAAAAAAACCTGCCTCATACGGTCCGGCTCAACAAACTCGCTTCTTTTTGGCTTGTGTTCTGCCATGATTTTCCTTGCTGTGTCTAATATTTCATATTTTTCCTCGGTTAATTTAAATTCCGGTGGCACCATATGATACAGGTATTGCACAGTGTCTGGCAGCTCAAAAATTGTTACATCTACATCCTTCCCCACAGTATAAGTCTCCAGTTCTTTAGCATCATGAGGGAAAGCAGCCATTAGTTTTGTAAACATAAAGTCCGGCCTTACAACTGGTATAAAAAAGCGCCTGTATATTTCCCGGTCACTAACTTTATGGCCTGCAAGATATTGCTTTGCAGCTAAGATTAATTTTGTTTTTTCCAGGGTATTCATCAAATAATCAAGAATCTTGAGATACTTCTGACTGCATTTTATGAAGTTTTCATCAGCCGCTCTTTCCACACTTATTCTTTCATCCCTTGTAATCCTTGTCAATTCCACGTAAGCTCCGATAGGGTCTGACCTTAACAAATTTGATATTATGTTCTGTACAGTAGAATACCAAGTATTAGCCCACTTTGCGCAGCTGGTGTCAGAAAGCAAAGCAGTATAACTAAAAACATCTTTTCTTTTAGCAAGCTGGGAATATAGTTTTGCTATTTCTCTCAACAAAAATGTCTGATTAGAATCATATTCATAATTTCTCTTTTGCATAAAGACAATTTTGGTTGCATCCCCCACCTCAATAAGCATATCGCATGTCTTTGACATAATCATTGCATCATCTTCTATAGCAGGTATATGCTGATAGTCCTCTAAATCAACAGAAAGTATTACATCATCCCCTTCCCTTATCACATCATAAGAAAAGGGCTTTTTATTATCAAACAATGCCATTTTCAATCAACCATTTTTTTATCATTTTATTTCCATCAATTATTTTAATTTTGAATTGTTTGTTTTTTATTTTAAATTATTTTTATTGGATTTTTATTTATTATTGGATAATTTTTAATATGATTTTTATTGAATTTTTATAAATGGGAGTTTTTTATTATTTTAATTTTGAATTGTTTGTTTTTTATTATTGATTGAAATTGTTTGTTTTTTATTATTTTAATTTTGAAATTTTATTATTGGATTTTTTATTGTTTTTTCTTAATAATATTTATTTATTGAAATTATTTTTATTGGCTTTTTAATTGGGTTTTAGTTTTTATTGGAGCTATTTTCATTAAGCCTTATTTCTGATTTTTTAACAAATCCAGTGCAATCTCAATCAAATGTGATTTATTCCTGTACTTTTTCCTATCCTGCAATGCTTTATCTATCCACTTTATTAGTTCCAGATCAATTGTTGCACTTATCGACTTTTTCATGTTGACTATATTATAAAATATATTTTTGCATATTTTCAAATATTATATATATTTTATAATATAAAGTATTTAAATATTGTGTTTTTGCAAGGGAGATATAACCACTCCAATATCCTCACACAAATTTATATGTATGGTAGTGGGACTAAACAATTGACCGATAATTCCGCCAGTAATTCGAAAACACAAACCATTTATGATCAATTTTTTGTGTTTTCTACTATAGAAACAAAACATATTTAATAAACAAAATCAAAATACTTAAAATGGCAGATATGGGCATTCCTCCACCACCTAAGCAGCATAAAAGCCTTTTTCATAGTCAAAAGCCTCCACAGCAGGACATGAGCTCTTTTAGGGGGGATATAAACAATCTAAGCAGAAGACTAAGGATTCTGGAAGAAAGCTTTACAAATCTAAGAAGAGCTTTACAAGTAACAGAGCAAAATATGCTCGGTAAAAACAAGTTGTTTACAACAGAAATCAAGACTATAACTTCTGACATAAGCGATATAAAAAAGGAAATTGCAGAAATAAAGGAAAAAATACTTGATATTGTAAAAGAATTGCAAACATCAGCAAAAAGAGATGAAGTAAAAGTCCTGGAAAAGTACATAAACATCTGGAATCCTGTTAAATTTGTAACGCAAAAAGAAGTAGAACAAATTGTAAAAGAGTTTATGGAAAGAGAAAAAAATAAATAGAAACGTTTATATAGATTTTTTCAAATAAAAACAAAAAAAGAGGAAAAATAATGGTCTTATTTAGTTTTGGCAAAAAAAAGAAAAAACCCGAGCAAGCAGCTCCTGGCAGCCCCATTGAACAAATCATGGCTTTAAAACAACAGGGCATGGTTGATGACCAAATTATCAAGGAACTTGAAAGACAGGGCTATAATTCTTCCCAGATTTTTGATGCCCTGAACCAAGTAAATATACAAGCACCTACATCAGCAGGACAGCCTCCGGGCTATAACATGCCATCACCTCAACAAGATCTTTCTTATGAGCAGCCTCCACCACAAAAACCACAGCCAAGAGAGACCCTGGACAGGGAGCAAATAGAAGAAATTGTTGAAGCAATAATAGATGAAAAGTGGAAAGAGTTTGAGGAAGATGTTAAAAAGATAATTGAGTGGAAAGATAGTACACAGACAAGGATAAATCATCTTGACCAGCAGATAAAAGATTTAGCTACAAGCTTAAATTCATTGCATAAAAACCTTCTAAATAAGATTTCTGATTATGATAAGAATATAACAGATGTAGGAACAGAAATAAAGGCCATGGAAAAGGTTTTCCAGAAAATTCTTCCAAATCTGACAGAAAATGTAAACAAGCTGGAACGGATGAGCAAAGGCTCTAAATCAACTAAGAAATAAACTACATCTGCTTTGCAGCCAAAAGTCCAACAGTAAACACTGCCACCAGAGTTATAAGAACAATTCCAAGAAAATTTGGATGAAATAAAACTGTGGATGATTTGCTGAAATCCTCCCCCGTTTCCGGAACTTCAATATTTTCTCTTACTACTGACAAAGTTCCAACGACAAGGGCAATAACCATAACAACAAGCACAAGCCATTTCACGGCAGGAAGCGCATCTGTACCAGCAGTTACACCAATTGATCTCGAAGCAACAGATATAATAGCAACGAATACCAAAACTACAGCAAAAAGTGGTGATACCTGCTTAACAACCAAAGTGGCTAAATCCGATAGTATTACAAAAAAACCGGCAACCACTGCAATAAGTGAGTTAATCAGCTGATTTTGGCCTAAAATCCTTGTATAAAGTAATATTGCATATATAAAAAGGAATACAAAAAGGAATACAAAAACAATAGAAAGGCCTTCTACGGATGCTGCATCAAGAAAAGTTGCCATTTTTATTTGTTGAACAGTTTTGGAAAGTCCATACCAATCCTTCTCATTACCCCTACTTTGTCTCTTTCTCCTTCTCCTCCAGTAATAAATGCTATGATAACACCAAACATGATTAACATTACAACTACACCTAGAGCATCAGAACCAAAAGTATCATCCATCCAATTGGTAATGGAAGAACCTCCCCATCCTGCAGCACTGCCAAATATCATGGCTAAAAAAATAACAGAAATAAGGGCTACCCATCCAGGCATTGTCGCACCAAGTAATATTTTTTCATGTCCAAAAACCCCTATCATGATCATCAATGCTACAATTGCAACAACAAATATTCCTACTTGGGGTAAAACACTGTTAATTATTTCAACAGGATCAATCCCAGCAGGCAAATCTCCAGTTATATGAGGTATGATGACTGTCAATGCAAAAACAAGGGCTATGGCTGAATTCATATTTCTTTTTTCCTCTCCAAAAATCTTGCTTTTTTCCAAAACTGCAAATATTACAGTAAATATAAGAAGAAATGGTAGCATAACATCTGTAAAACCAAAGTCTTCCAATGCCTCAAAAAATTCCTCAAGTCCACTATTTGCCATTAACCATCACTTTTTTGCTTAGTATGTATTATTAAATTTAAACTTTTTAAACTTTACGATGATTTCTTCTCAGGTTTCCTATCTTGGGTTACGTATACAATAAAAAATACCACTAAAACTAGTAATACTACTGATCCCACAAGTTCTCCACCGCTTGAACCGCTGAAAAAATCAGATGTTTCATCAAGCAATCCAAAAGCATCAAGGAAAATAAATGCTAGGCCAAGAAAAACTATAACCATAAACACGGTCTTCCAGCCGCCTTCCAAAAAAACACCTTCTGGTTTTTCCTGGAAAAATGACCCCACTAAAAGCAGGAAAAGCACTATTAAGAAAAGCAATACCACGAAGCTGGCTGATACCTGTGTTATGATCTCAACTAACTCTGAAGAACCAACAACAAAAAATGATATCACAAAAGCAGCTATAGAGTTAAGATTTTTCTTTGTATAAGTTTTGTCACCTATCTTCTCCACACCAAAAACTTTTGTTCTTTCCAATAACGCAAAAACAATCGTAAAAACAAGAAGGAAAGGCAACACTACATCAAAGATACCTATACTATCAAAAAACTCCATTATATCTCTAAATGCACTGGCCATCTTTTTTAATTATTTTATTGAGTAAACTATATATAAACTTTTCGAAAATACCTTCATAAAAAACATGGTTATAAATTTAAAAAACTTTATAAAACAGGGGAGTTTACAAAAGTCAAAAACCACACATCAGAGATGAGTAGTGTGTTTTTACTATAGCTAGTATTGTCTGGTGGTTTTTGACTAAGCGAATTCCACCAATCATACACACAAAACTCGTAGATTTTCATGAGAATTGGTGGAATTTTAGTGTGTCAAAAACCACCCATCACAGATGGGTGGCATGATGAACATAACTATCTACAGCAAGTGGTTTTTGACGCCAGGAATACTACCAATAATGATGGTGGTTTTCGAGCACTACTCATACCACCAATCTAAGATTGGTGGTATTCCGTTGTATTAAATGCTAAATGCAAAAGAATTTGAAAAAATAAGGGAAGACTTAGCTGCTTTTGAAGCTAAAAGAGAGTCTGTAATACAAAAATCCAGGGAGATCATTAACTTATCTAAAAGAATAATTTATGCCTTGCATAGAAATGATGTAAAGACTGCTTCTTCTCTTGTAAAGGATATTGAAAAGGGGAAAAAAACCCTTACAAATGTAAGAATGGATACAAACATAAATATTGTTGCCTTGCAGGAATATGCTGAAGCCCTATGCTATTATCACTTTGTCAAAAACAAAAAAATACCAACTGCAACATCATTAAAAATTGGCAATGAAAGCTATTTGCTTGGTTTATGTGATTTAACCGGGGAACTAGTAAGAAAAGCAGTAAATGACGTTATAAATAAAAATTTTAAAGCCGCCTTTGAAATCAAAAATCTTGTTGAGGAGATATATGGTGAATTTCTAAAATTTAATCTAAGAAACTCTGAATTAAGAAAGAAATCAGACCAGATAAAATGGAATTTGAAGAAACTAGAAGATGTTGTTTTTGAACTAAAGCTGAAAGGTAAATTAAAATGAGGACGCATACTTGTGGAGAATTAACAAAAAAAGATATAAAAAAAACTGTTTCTTTATCGGGTTGGGTTCAAAGCAGTAGAGATCATGGGGGCATTATTTTCATTGACTTAAGGGACAGGTATGGCCTTACCCAGATAGTTTTTGACCCAAAACACAACAAAAAAAATCATGCAGAAGCTGAAAAACTAAGAAGGGAAGATGTTATTGCAGTAAAAGGCAAAGTAAGGCATAGAGGCAAAGGTCTTGAAAACCCCAATCTTAAAACAGGAGAAATAGAAATCCTTGTTGATGAATTAGAAGTATTAAGTAAAGCAGATACACCTCCCATTGAGGTAGAAAATAGAATTGATGCAAATGAAGACATAAGGTTAAAATATAGGTTTTTAGATTTAAGAAGGCCAAAGATGCAGAAACATTTGCTAGTTAGGCATCAGGCTGCTCAGGCTGCTCGTGCTTATTTGGATAAAAATAATTTTCTTGAGATTGAAACACCGATGCTTGTTAAGGCAACTCCAGAAGGCGCTAGAGATTATATTGTCCCATCACGTACAAATCCCGGCAAATGGTTTGCATTGCCTCAAAGCCCCCAATTATACAAGCAAATTTTAATGGTTTCTGGTTTTGACCGTTATTACCAGCTAGCCAGATGCTTGAGGGATGAGGATTTAAGGCAAGATAGGCAGCCAGAACATACTCAGATTGATCTAGAGATGAGTTTTGTTGAGCAGGAAGATGTCTTAAACATGGTTGAAGGGCTTTATAAGCACATGATGAAATCTGTTCTTGAAATTGATATTAAAGAAAAGTTTCCCAGAATGTCTTATGCAGAAGCAATAGATAGGTTTGGAACAGACAAGCCAGATTTAAGATTTAAGCTTGAATTAATTGACGTAACAGATATTGTAAAAGATTCTGATTTTGAAGTCTTTAAGAAAACTGAACAGGTTAAATGCCTTGCTCCTGAAAAAGATTTTTCCAGAAAAGAACTTGACGAATATATAAATTTCTGCCAGCAGAATGGTGCAAAGGGAATGGCATGGATGCGTGTTACAAAAAAAGGCCTTGAAAGCAATATTGTAAAATTCTTTAATCCTTCTATTCAAAAAAAATTATTGCAAAAAACAAAAGCAAAGAAAGGTGTCTTAATGTTTATTGCCGATAAGCCAGAAGCTGTTGCTGAAATATTAGGCAAATTAAGATTAAAATTAAGTGAAGATTTGAAATTGACCAATAAAAAAGATTTCGAGTTCTGCTGGGTTTTGGATTTTCCTTTATTTGAATGGGATGATGAAAACAGTAAATGGATGCCTTGCCACCACATCTTCACAGCTCCGAATAAAGAACACTTGAAGTTTTTGGAGAAAAACCCGGAAAAAGTTCATGCAAACTTATATGATTTAGTCTTAAATGGTGTTGAATTAGGCTCTGGCTCAATAAGGGAAACTAATCCTGAAATTCAAAAGAAACTTTTTAAGATGATTGGCTTAAGTGATAAGGAAGCCCAAAGAAAATTTGGTTTCTTAATGGATGCTTTCAAATACGGAACTCCGCCGCATGGAGGTATTGGACTTGGCTTTGATAGAATAGTGGCCTTAATGTGCAACCATCATGACATTAGGGAAGTCATAGCCTTCCCAAAAAACAAAAACGCAGAATGCCCAATGGATGGAAGCCCTTCAGATGTACCAGACAACCAACTCAAAGAACTTCATGTTAAAAGTGATTTGGTTAAGAAGCAGTAATTTAGTTCTTTCTTTTTGAAAAAGTTCGTATAACTCACCTTTCACTCACAAATAGTTCGCAAAAAGTGTGTTACATGTTCGTGAGTGTCGCTTCTACATTATTATTTTACGTGTGTGCAGAATGTAATAACACAGCCAATGAATTAGTTAGGACTATTTTAATAAAAAAAGTAAATAATACACCCCATCTTTATATAGAAAATTTTATTTTTAACAATCTAGAAATAAATAATCATCTGGTTTTTTAGTAGTTTTTATAAAGTTTCAATACTAAAGGCTCTATAGAATGGATTTCAAATGGAAGATTATATTTATTATATCTGTATTAATTATTTTATTTACCTTATCGGTCCCTTTTAATAGATGTGAAATCACTACAGAATACTATGGAATAGATTACCAGATAGGTAAACATAATGAGACTTTACCCTTATTTGTTGTATTGATGGAAAATTCAACACTATTCCCATGTAAAATAAATAGTGTTAGTATAAGCTAATGTAAAATAAAAAAGCACTAGTTTACTTGCTCTTTATTCTTCACACACGTCGATTTATCTCTCTCGCTTAATGTATGTACATTAAACGTAAACTTCGCGGATCTTTTCATTTCTAAAAAGACAAAACAATTCTAAAATAATATAAGAACTAAATCCGAATTTCCATCAAAGAAAATTCGGGCGACACTCACAACTAAATCCTCACGAATTCGGACATCAAAATCCTCATTCGTTGCGGCTTAGCTCATGTAACACATCTTAAATGATTCACTCACTCAGCCATCAAAGGCTTCGTTCGCTCAACTAACTTTTTTCTCCGAAAAAAGTCTCGTCAGTCGGGTTGCCATACTGACGAGCCTATCGGTCATTTAAGAAAGTCCGTTACACGAACTTTACTGTTTGTCCTTAAATTTATATACTAACTAATAATTCCCTATTCCCATGCAAATAAACCTAATAACATCAAACTTAAGCAAAGTAAAAGAATTCAAAGCAATACTGGGAGATAAAGTTCAAATTAACCACCTCAATATTGAATATAAAGAACTAAGAAGCAATAACCCTGAAGAGATAGCAAAAGAATCAGCTAAAAGGCTTGCAGATGAATTAAACAAGACAGTAGTAGTTGAAGACTCTGGTTTGTTCATAAAAGCATTAAATGATTTTCCAGGAACCTGCTCAGCATATATCCATAAAAGAATAGGATTAAAAGGAATTTTAAAGCTGATGGAAAACATTGAAGATAGAACTTGCTTTTACAAATCAGCAGTTGCTTACTGCGAACCAAATAAACAACCAATTTCTTTCCTAGGTGAAGAAAAGGGAACTATAGCATTAGAAGAAAAAGGAGCCCATGGCTTTGGTCATGATACTATTTTTATTCCAGAAAGCAGCAATAAAACCTATGGAGAAATAGAAAAATGCGAAACTATTAAAAGATTCAGAAAAATCGCGATTGAGAAACTGAAAGACTGCCTGGAGGAACAATAATGATAAAGAAAATAAAAGAGTTGATGGAAACAAAAGAAGAGATAAATGTAATAAAAAACAATCTAAGCTATACCTCAACTGCTGTGTCAGAATTAAAAGAAGAAATAAGCTCCTTAAAAGAGCACCTAAACAACAATTTAGAAGAAGTCAGCCATAAATCCACTGAAATCCTCAAAAACTTCCAGGAAAACATGGATAAAATAAAGGATGTGAATCATAATTTCGAAAAAGAATTCTTTCAATTCAAACTATTAAAATCGCAGATGCAAAAGAAAGTGATGGAAAAGTTTGAGGAAGAGCTTGACAAAGAGCTTAAGATACAAAGTGAAAAATTAGAAAGTGATGCAGAAATTTACAATGAATTAAGAGAAAATATTGAAGAGATAACAACAAAAGTAAACAACTTAGGAGAAGAAATAAACAAATTCATAGAAATAAGCCAGACTATAAAGAAAGAAGACTTTGAGATGACAAGGTTTGCAAACAAATTAAGGGAAATGGACAGGGAAAAATTAGACTTAATGAGAAAGCTTGATACTATGGAAAGATTAGTTTCAAAAATGAGAAGGAATGAACATATCATAAGATGAATCTAAGAAAAGCTACTGTAAACGATGCAAATGGAATTTCTAAAGTTTTAATAGAAAGCTATAATATAAAAGATTTAGAAGAAGGACAACAAATTTTCGAAGAAGAAAGAGCCAAATCACACCATTATATTGTTGCTGAAAAAGATGAAAAAATTATTGGAATTGTAACATGGCTTATGCACGGCTTGCCAAAACACCAATTAGCAGAACTTGACAGGATTGCAGTCCTTCCAGAATACCAAGGCAAAGGGGTTGCAAAACAATTATTCAATGTCTTAGTAGAACATGCAAACGAATTCTTCAAAAAACATAACTCAAAATTAAGAAAACTGTACCTATTAACACATGCTGATAATGAAAGGGCCCATAAATTCTATGAAAAAATGGGATTTAAGCATGAAACAACTTTAAAACAGCATTACTACAAAGACAAGGATGAATTTGTTTTTAGCATGTTTTTTGATTGAATTATTTTTTTATTATCGTGAAATGCACTAATTAGTTTAATTATTATCTGCATTTCACGAGATTAGAAATGTGTTCAAATTTCATCTAATCAACGCATTTCTCTATATGTTTTGTTAAAAAGTTTATTCATTGAATTGTTATAAAATTCTAGGCAGTTTTGATAAAACCCATTTACTTTTGTTAAAAGAGCTGATGCATGTCTTTCTTGTGTCAAATCAGTTTCTAAAACAACTTCCAAAGCCGCATCATAATCATTTTTTTGCCGGAGGGCCTGCGGCGCTTTCATCAAGTACACTAAGGAAACACCCGCCATCCTTGAAGTTGCCCCCGCCAACAGCATCAGACCTAAAATAGGAACCGCTGACAAACCAAGGACGCGCCTTGTATCCATCTTCACCAATTCTGATAACAAAACTCATGCCTGCTCCTCTTGAAAAACATCCTTTTTCTTCAGCCTTTGGAATATATTTTTCTTTTAAAAACTTAGAAGCCTCTTCATAATCCTTTTCAGATGCCTTATTTTTTCCAACAGCCAGTTCCAGCCATCCATCATGTGTCGGGATTTCATCCTGTGTCAACCAATCATTTATCCTAAATCCACCTGCTTCTTTTAAGTCAGATAAGTTATATCCTCTCTCGTTTAATTGTTTCCTTATACCTTCATATTTGTCAGCTCGTATTGCATAATCTCCTTTAGCCCCTTCTATATCTGATTTACCTATAATTATAAATTCTGTTCCTTCTGACTGCTTGTATGTATCTTTATCTATTGGAATATATCTGTCTACATATGTTTCATCTATGCCAAATGTGTCTTCATTTATAGACGAATTAACTATTTTGCTTAAATCAAAATCATGATCGATTCTAAAGCAACATCTGTTATCTTGATTTACTCCGCCACTTAGATTTATTGTCTTTGAATTAAGCACAGTATCTTTCCATAAGTCTTTTCTATCTTCTAAAACAGGAGTTTTTACTCTGGTAATTAAGTTCTCCACCATAGAATAAGCTGCATTACCTAGTTCTCTTAACCCTTTTTGAACAGTGGCGTACTCTAATAATTTTAATACCATTTTAAAACTAAGAAAACATATTAATTTATAAATTTTTTTGATTTTGCCACTTTAGGATAGTATTGACACATTTGAATTTTTGGAAAATGATATCACTTTGTAAAATCTCCTATTTTTAATTGTCCTTTTTAGTTCTTTAGGGCAGTAAATATCATATTCAAAAACATATTTACCTTCTTGCTCAGGAATGTATCTTTTTGTCTGTTCTTGAGATACATGTCCTGCGGAACTACCCTTATACTTTTAATGTGAATGACCTCTAAAAGAAGGAAAAGTTTAAGTTGATAGTTCTGCGTGAGAAACTCCTATTTAGTTAGATTTATTTTAGGAGTATATCCTTTTTTATCGTTTTTTTATTGAAATTATTATTTTGATTGGCTTTATCTTTTTTATCAATAAAATAGGTTTATATAGTTCTAATCCATTTCATTTACCATGTCAGAAACAGCCTTATCAATTAAAAACCTGAAAAAAACATACAAAGGAAAAGTAGAAGCATTAAAGGGCATAGACCTAGAAGTAAAAAAAGGAGATTTCTTTGCATTGCTGGGGCCAAATGGCGCTGGAAAGACTACTGCTATCAATATTATAATCAGCCTAACAAACAAAACATCCGGCCAGGTGAAAGTCTTTAACTATGACATTGATAAAGAGTTAGGCAAAGCCAAAACATGCATAGGCGTTGTACCACAGGAATTCAACTTCAATATTTTTGAAAAGGTGTTTGATATTGTTGTGCATCAAGCCGGTTATTATGGAATAGGCAAAAAAACAGCATCTAAAAGAGCAGAAAAATATCTAAAACAGCTTGACTTATGGGAAAAAAGAAACGCCACTGCCCAAGCGCTATCCGGAGGCCTAAAAAGAAGGCTGATGATTGTAAGAGCTTTAATTCATGAACCAGAGCTTTTAATTCTTGATGAGCCTACTGCAGGTGTTGATATTGAAATAAGAAGGAGTATGTGGAAATTTATTTCTGACCTAAACACAAAAGGCAGAACAATAATCTTAACAACTCATTACCTGGAAGAAGCAGAAAACCTATGCAGAAACATAGCAATAATAGACAAAGGAAAAATAATAGAAAATACCTCAATGAAAAATCTTTTGAGCAGAATGGACAAAGACACCTTTATTTTTGATATTACAACTCCAATAAAAAAAGTTCCTCAACTAAAAGATCATAAAATAAACATTCTAGACCCAACAACTATAGAAATTGAAATTTTAAAAAAACAGAATCTTAACAGATTATTTGAGCATTTCAAAAAAAATAATATTGAAATATTGAACATGAGAAGAAAAACCGCAAGATTAGAAGAATTATTCATGGGGCTTGTAAACAAAAAATGAAAGCTAAAGAACAATACTGCGCATTTAGGACAATTGTGGACAAGGAAGTCATAAGAATCCTAAGGATATGGATGCAAACTTTGCTGCCATCAGCAATAACAATGACTCTCTACTTCTTAATATTTGGAAAATTCATAGGCTCCCAGGTAAGAGATATTAACGGATTTAGCTACATGGAATTCATTGTTCCGGGAATTATCATGCTATCAGTCATTACCAATTCATTTATGAACGTTGTTTCGTCTTTTTTCAGCACGAAATTCATGAGAAGTGTGGAGGAAATTTTAGTAAGTCCAACACCAAATTGGATTATCCTAATAGGATATGCTGCTGGAGGTATTTTCAGGGGATTATTAGTTGGCCTTATCGTATTGCTTGTTTCCCTATTTTTTACCCATATCAATATCTATAATTTTGGCATTATCATTATATTTATTCTGCTAACCTCAATAGTCTTCTCTCTAGGGGGACTTCTTAACGCCATCTTTGCAAAGAGGTTTGATGACATAAGCATCATTCCTACTTTTGTCTTAATGCCCTTAACATATCTTGGAGGAGTCTTCTATTCGATATCAGTTCTTCCAGCATTCTGGCAAGGAATCTCTTTATTAAATCCAATCCTATACATGGTAAATGGGTTTAGATACGGCTTTCTTGGAATTTCTGACATAAACATCTGGATAGGGTTTGGAATGCTGGTTATATTTGCTGCAATCTTGTTTTACATCAACTTGCACTTAATGAAAAAAGGCACTGGTTTAAAAACATAAATTTTTATAATTCTTAACAAAAATAAGTTACATGAAACAATTACTTACAAAAGAAAACTTTGAATGTGATAAATATTGCGGTGAATGCTGTAAAAAGCTTGCTATTAAACTCACCAAATCAGATATTTATAGTATAAAAAATTTAGGTTACAAAGAAGAAGATTTCATTGACAAAACCCTTTCCAAATTAGGAGTGTTATTCATAAAAAATGAAAATAGTTGTTTTTTTCTAAAAAAGCATTTAAGCGGAAAATTTTCATGCAAGATTTATGAAATAAGGCCAAAAACCTGTAAAGACTATCCTTTTTTCAACAAAAAAAGAATAAAAAGCTGTTTGCCTCGGGATTTATACCCAACTTTGCTCCAACCTAAAGTCAAATAAGCAATAAACTTTTAAAATAAGGCTTTATTCCAGATTCTAGCTTAAAATCTACTAAACATGGAGGTAAAGTACTATGGCAAGTTTCAAAATTAATATTGGAAATCCGAAAACAAAAAAATGCTACAAAACAGAAGTTAAGGAACAGCAGGCAGCCCCATTAATGGGCTTAAATATAGGGGAAAAAATAGAAGGAAGCAAATTAGGAATGGATGGCTATGAATTTCAGATAACAGGTGGAACAGATTACTCTGGTTTTCCGATGAGGCGTGGTATATTGGGAGAAAGAAAAAGAATTGTAATATACAAAAGTTCAGGATTTAAAGGTGGGTTAAAAGGCATGAAAAAAAGAAAGACTGTATGCGGCCATAAAATAAACGATAAAATATCGGCAATAAACCTTAAAGTTCTTAAAGAAGGATCAAAAAAACTTTCTGATTTATTTGGTGGAAAAGCAGAAGAGGCAAAGCAAGAAGAGAAAAAAGAAGTAAAGGAAGAGAAACCAAAAGAAGCAGTAAAGGAAGAAAAGCCAGAAGCAAAAGAACAAAAACCTGAAGAAAAAAAAGAGGCTAAACAAGAGCAAAAACCAGAACAAAGGAAAGAGGAACAAAAATAATATATGCCAAGAACAAAAAAAACTAGTGTAACAAAAGAAAAAATTATTCAGCCAGAGCTTAACATAGGGATGGTGGGGCATGTTGACCATGGAAAAACAACTTTATTAGAACGCTTGTCTGGAGTATGGACTGATACTCATTCTGAAGAAATAAAGCGTGGAATAACAATAAGGCTTGGCTACGCAGACACGGTTTTCTATAAAGAAGGAGATAGCTACACTACACAGCCAAAAAACAAATCAAAAGCTAAAGTACTGAGAAAAATAAGCTTTGTAGATGCTCCAGGGCATGAAAGCTTAATGGCTACTATGCTGTCAGGAGCCACAATCATGGATGGAGCCTTATTGCTCATAGCTGCAAGTGAAGAATGTCCACAGCCGCAAACAAGAGAACATCTTATGGCTCTTGAGATAATGGGAATAAAAAATATTATTATTGTGCAAAATAAAATTGACCTTGCTGATGAAAAAGCAGCGATAAAAAACTATGAACAAATAAAGAAATTTGTAAAAGGAACAAGCTATGAAAATGCTCCAATAATTCCTGTATCTGCACAGCATAATGTTGGTTTAAGTTCTTTGATAAAAGCAATTGAAGAGACTATTCCAACACCAAAAAGAGATCAAAGCAAAGACCCTTTAATGCTTGTTGCAAGAAGCTTTGACATCAATAAGCCAGGCATATTACCCAAAGACTTAATAGGCGGAGTTCTTGGAGGAACAATGGAACAAGGTGTATTAAAAAAAGGCCTGGAAATAGAAATAAGGCCCGGAAGAAGTGTAACAGAAAAAAACAAGGAAGTGTGGAAGCCAATAAAAACAAAAATTGTTGATTTGAAATACGGGGGTATGTCTGTTGATGAAATTTCTCCAGGAGGAACTGCAGGCATATTAACTTCATTAGACCCTTCAATTGTAAAATCGGATCAGCTTCTAGGTTCTGTAGTTGGTTTGCCTGGAAAATTACCCGATGTACTGCATGAGATTACTTTAACTCCCAATCTTCTTGAAAGAGTAGTTGGAACAAAACAAGAATTAAGTGTGGAACAAATAAAGATGAATGAGACTTTAATGTTAAATGTAAATTCAGCTGCTACTGTAGGGACTGTAACTGGTTTTAAGAAAAAAAATATTATCTGCAGGTTAAAAATACCTGTTTGTGCAGAAATAAATTCAAGGGTTACAATATCAAGAAAGATCGGTAATAGGTTTAGGCTTATTGGTTATGGTAAAATTGTTGATACTAAAACTTAATCATTTATTATTTTAAATAGAAAAAATAGATACATAAAAACAACAACTTCTATTACCATTAATTTTCCCTTTTATTTATTCTTAAAATCATCCATAGCATCATCTGCATAAACAAGGCCAAGCTCTTCCTCAAACTCTTCATCCCATAGCCCATCTACCTTTCTGAATCTTTCAGCATCTTTTTTGTTCATACTACCACCCCTAATAAATTACTGTACACCCTTTAAAATCACGCATTCCGGGAATAGTATATACCATTATTTTTATATATTTTATCCTTAAATTTTATAAAAACCTTAAACTTTATATAAAAAAGAAAACTTTATATTTTAGATTTACCTTCCTTAAAGATAAACAAAGACTAAGGGGTGTATTTATAATAGTTTATAATTTATATTCTTATTTAAGTTTGTTTTAAGAATACTTAAAGGTGGTTTAAATCAGAAGAAAAGTTATTCAAATAGCTAACAGCACGCAACTTATTTCCCTACCCATAAAATGGTCTCGGAAGTTTAACATTAAGAAAGGTGATGAGCTGGAAGTTGAGGAGGATGGAAGTAAGCTTTTAATTAGCGCAGAAACTTCTCCAAGCACAAAAGAAATAAGTGTAGATGTAAGTGGATTAACTCCAAGGCTTGCTGATAGATTCATGGCAAGAGCTTACCAAAAAGGTTATGATAAAATCACAATAAAATACAACAAACCAGAACTAGCGATCGCGATTCAGGATAAGACTAAAGAGCTCCTGGGATTTGAGATAATGCAACAGACTAAAGATACGATTATAATTAATAGTATCTCCCAAAAACTTAACATTGATTTTAATTCTAGCTTAAGAAAATGCTTTTTGATAACATTAGACATGGCAGATACTTGTTTAGAAGCTTTTGCCAAAGGCGATAAAAAAACCTTAGAAAATCTCTACCATAGAGATTTTGATTTAAACAAATTCTGTTATTTTTGTCTAAGGTCCATAAACAAAGAATTTCATGGTGAATTTGGAACATATATTCTATATTACTTGATAGAGAATCTTGAAGATGTTGGTGATGAGTATAAGATATTAGCTCAACACCTAGCAAAGGTTAATGCTAAACAAAAGAAGAATTTGATTAAGATAATTTCCGATGTGAATGAATTAACAAAAATAGCATATGATTTTTTCTACAAGCCAGAAAAAGAAAAAGCAGTTAGATCCATCACATTACATGGAGAAGTAAGAAAAAATATCAATAGTATGCTTTCAACAAAAGATATCAATGAAACTGCAGCATTAAACGCCTTGGATGTGATAGCAAGAATTATGTATCATTATCCTACGATGAGATTGGATACATTAAAAGAGTTAAAAGGAAAATAATACATAGGATAATACTGAATTTAAGCTTTTAATAAAATCGAGCCAAAGGGAGATCGTCTTCCACTTCCATGCTGTTCTACTGCTTTTTGTATTTGATCCGGGTCTGTAATATCAACAACACGTATCTGCTCGACAGAAGATTTTGGGTTTAAAAAATATCTCAATGCTAAATCTTCAGCTAAATGATCTGTCCTATTATCGCCGCCCAAACGGCAGATTTTTCCTTCCAAAACATCTGTGGCAGTTAGTTCAGCTAAACGTTGATTTTCAGTGTACCCTAAACGGTGTAATTGGCCTTGAAGTGCTAAATACATATCGCCATCATTTTCTGTAACATTAGGATCAACAACCCATATCCCCCCCCGAGTAACTTTACCAAATATCACTCTTTTTTGACCAAAGTAATGTGCAATAACTAATGTATGTGCGTCAGATTTGTCTTGAGGTATTTCACTTACATACTGCCTATCCCCACCATTTGTTATTATTTCTGCATGATCAATATATTTTGGTCCAATAGTAGATAATACTGGGATTTTATCCTTTAACATACCACCAGTAATGTAATCTAAAGCACCTGGTTCAACATAAAGTCCAGTCTCACCTACTAAATCTGCAATTGTGTGTGCTTGGGTTGCTAATGCTCTTCCTGCAGATTCCCTAAAAACCGCATCAGATACTCCTAATGCCTCGGACATACCCCTAGTTACTTGATGAACTTTGCCCCCACCAGTAGTAAGAATTAAAGGGTAGCCTCCTTTGTGTAATTTCCTAAATTGCTTAATTCTAGCTGCAATAATTTCCTCGAAATTCGGTGCACGAAAAGTGCTTCCCCCAAATTTAAAAAAAGCTACTTGAAGATCTAAAGGATTAGTCTCTTTTAATCTATAATCTAAAACCCATTTTTCAACTGCGGGGCCATATCCACCTGAATTTCCACCTGATTCTGCTGGCATTTTATTATTTCTCCCCAAATATCTCTAAATCAATTTAACACACTTACCTTCCATCACCCTTTTTTTAAGAAACGTTAAAACCTTAATAAAAAACATTGAAAACTAACACAAACAAGAAATTCACACAATACATTCCAATTTGATTATTTTCTTTTTTCCACATAATGTCCCATTTCCAACGTCAATAATAGTATATAGTAGTTAAAATCCATATTTAAAACTATCGCTTTTATATAACCCATATAAAAAAACAGGTTTTTGTCTTAGTTTTAGTGTTTAAAAATTAAAATAGTAGTTTAATTTAAAAAACCAAAAAAATTTATAAACTAACAAAGAAAAGATATATTTCATGAAAAAAATATTCAAAAAAGCATTTATATTCAGAACACTTTATCTTGTGGTTTTTGTTGTAGTTGTAATTTTACTGGTTTTCATGATAAAAAACCAATGGGATGTGAATGATGCATT
Organism: Candidatus Woesearchaeota archaeon; assembly: GCA_002686855.1. Classification (GTDB taxonomy): domain Archaea; phylum Nanobdellota; class Nanobdellia; order Woesearchaeales; family GW2011-AR4. The sequence continues at coordinate 33,241 of NYYQ01000012.1, forward strand.
TAATGATATGTTAAGTTTATTGCGTTTATCTAAATCGCAATAAACTCATCATGAAACTCATACATCTGCTCAGAGTCAAAGTTCCACAACTCTTTCCATTTTGATTCTGCTGACAAAAAATCAATCTCATTGCATTCATGAGCTATTGCGCTCTTTATCTGCTCTGCTATCAGCAATTTTCCCAAATTCTTTATCTCAACATTTCTGCCAGAGCCCAAAACATAATAGCATTTATTGTAAAATACACCTAAACCGACTGCCTCTGTTTTATTAGCAATTTTAATGCTGATTATATCCAATATATTCATTTTTTCTGCTGTTTCAACTATCTTTCTCATGCTTAAAACAAAATCTTTGTCATTATAATCAGAATCTTTGCCAAATCTTAATTTATTCAAATCAACAAGCCTCTCAAAATCTTTTATATTGTTATTTATAATCTTAAAACCTCTTTCCTTTAATTTTCTTAAGTCATACTTTAGATTTTTCCTATGCTTTTTATTAAAGGACATAAGATAGTTATCAAAACTATTTCCATATTTTTTCAAATCCAGGAAATACCCTTTTTCCCCCTTAATAAAATCATAATATTCTGCTTCATTAGAATCAATATAATAAATGGAAGTCCCTTCAGGACTGTTCTCAAGAAAATATTTTATATTTTTTTTATCTTTCAGAAAAAACTTGTTCTGCTCTGGAAACATATCCCCAAAATAAGCATAAGTATCATTTTCTTTATCATAAACTAAAGGCAGTATCCCAACTTGTTTTTTACCCTCCAGACCAAGAATAAAGTTAAACCTGAAATGATTATTATGGAAGCAATATCGGAAATCCCACAAGTCCCATAAAACTTCTTTTGTAGAAAAAATTTCCCAGAGTTTCCTGCACTCTGCCCCATCCTTAATTGTCTTAAATGTTAACATCTACCTTCTTACGACCGAAAATGTATATGTCTTATAAATTTTTTCTGGCTTAAACTTCCTTTTGAAAGTAAGCAGGACCTTATCAGAGCCTCCAAAATCAACATAGTCAAAGCCTTTCCTTTTCAATCTATTAAGATCATCTATATTGACAACTTCTCCCAATCCAGGATAAGAATAATCTACAATTCCTATGGCAGAATAATAGTTATTGCTATTAGGTATTCTCCATCCTGCAGTTATGGTGCTGGGCCTGCCGTCAACATACAAGGTCTTAGCAATATCAATGCCCTTAAAATCGTTATTAATTAAATTCAGATAGTAATCTGTATCCACCCTGTCATTCAGGCTTCTTTTCTTCAGCCAATTATTAAAAATCTTTTTGAGTTGTTCTTTTGGAATCTCTTTCGTGTCTTTTACTTTTATTCTATATTTCTTGTAAAATCTATTTCTAATATTCCTTAATTTTTTCATCTTATTGCCCCTAAGCTTGGGGTCCCAACTTTTCATATTGTATAAAGGCCAATGGAGAGTGTATAGGTAAGCGCATATTCTCATTCCGTTCTGCCTCTTGAATTTCTGCAAGATCCCTTTTCTTATATCCTCAGAAACTTCCATTGTAAGCTTTTTTGCTTTTTCTTCCTTTAAAGTATAATGCAAAGCATCCCGCAACAAGTCCAGTCTATCCTTTTCAGGTGCCAAAATACCGTTAGGAAAAAGGCTCCATATATTGACTTTTTTATCGAACTGCATCAACATGCCTTTATCATTTCCATAATCGAAGAATACATTCTTGTCTTCACTATTCTCGCAGTAAAGATAATGCTTATAGTTATGCTCTGCAAAGTGGCCATATTTTCTTATTGCACCCTGTATCTTTTTTTTATGTTTAACAACATCATAAACAACTTTCAATTTCTAAATCACCCTTTCTGAAAATGATTTGTTCATTATAAGTTTAAATAATTTTTTATTATTAATTGTTTTTATTTTTTAATTGTTGTTTTTATTGTTATGGGAAATTTTTAAATTGATTATATTGTTTTAATTAATAATGCTTTTATTTTTTATTGGGCTTTCATTATTTTTTATCAAAAACATAACCAATCAGTTTATACATAACCTTTGCAGCAGCCAAATCAGAACTTACATCATCTTTTTTAGGGCATAATTCAACAACATCAAAACCAACAACATTTCTTTCCTTGCAGACTTTCCTCAAAAATCTAAGTATAGAATAATACTGCAGCCCCCCTGGCTCCGGATTTCCAACAGCAGGCATCCATGAAGGATCAAGCCCATCCAGATCTATAGTAATGTAAACATTTTTTGAAAGCCTAGATATAGCATCATCAAACCATCCATCATTATCAACTACATCTTTCGCCCAAAAAATCTTTATATCTTTCTCTTTTGCAAAATCCGCTTCGTCGTGGTTAAGGCTTCTTATTCCTACAGGAACTAAATTTTGGCATATATCTAAGCATCTTTTCATTGCGCATCCATGATTAAACTTGCTATCATAGTTTTCTTCTTTTAAATCACCATGCGCATCCAATTGAAGAACAGAAAGCTCATCATACTTCTCAGCAAAGGCTTTTACACAACCAATAGTTATTGAATGTTCCCCGCCAAGAATAATTGGGAATTTATTATCATTAATTAATTTCTTCACATTCTCAGAGACAACATTAACCATAACTTCAGATTCGTCATCTATTTTCAATTCATTTAATGTGCAAATTCCAACTTCACAACTATCCTGACCCAATTCTTCATCATAAAATTCAAGTTCTAATGAAGCTTTCAAAAGAGCACTAGGGCCATCTTTGGTTCCATGAATATAAGTTGTTGTTTTCTCATAAGGAACTGACAATATAACAACTTTAGAATTTTCATAATTAGACAAAGGCTCGGGTAATTCAAAAAAATTATTTGGATATTTTATATATTCCATTTTTATGATTTATCTAGAACTGATAGTCAAAAACCACATATCACAGATGGGTGGCATGTTTTTATTATAGCTATATTGTTCGGGTGGTTTTTGACTAAGCGAATTCCACCACTAATTTTCCACCAATCATAGGATTGGTAGAATTTTAGCGTATTAAAATGTTTTTAATTATTTATTGATAGAAATTGTAAAATTAAGCCTTAAGATAAATGTGCTCCGGATGGCTTCTTGGAAAGTCTGTTCCCCTCTTCACTATATTTTTAGTAA
>NYYQ01000013.1 GCA_002686855.1 Candidatus Woesearchaeota archaeon
AACTTGTTTAACAATCCATACTCTTTTCTTAAAATTAAGTTTATACATAATACTTCACCAAGTGAAGTATTATCCGTTAACTAAAAACGTGATAGCACACTTAGTGAACTTGTGGGAAATTTACTTCAAATGCATGGAACATTTACAGCTTCCGATATAGATGAAAATAGTCCGGTAAGAACAGAGATATTGCAAAAGTTAGGTGGTTTACCACCTATAGAAGCTTTAGTTCAAGTCCATAATGAATTTGCATCTTCTAATATGGGTGGTTGTAGAGCGATAAGAACTCAGGTACTGGCTAGTTTAGAAGGTTATCAAGCTTTAGAATTTTTACTTGGAATTCCTGGTGAATTAAAAGAGTTGGATAGAAAATGGTATACTGATCAAACAACACAAATAATTGACAGTTTGGGTGGTTCTCAAAAAACAGAATTTTTACTTAAAATTTTTGAAGATTCAGAAGTTGCTGATAGGGGTGGATATATTGATGTAAGAGAGCAAATTTTCGGTAAATTAACTAAAGATGAGAAGTTAGCGTATATTGATGAGATTAAACAAGAGCATTTAGACGTATTAACAGATTCAGAAGTATATTATTTATGTATAAATTCTAGAAATCCTGCTGACAATCCAACACCTCAAAATTCAAGAGATGGGGAATTAAGCGACAGACTCCAAAAACTATTAACAAAATTTGAAATAGATGATTCAGATCCATCTTATTCAGCTTTATTTAGATTTCTAGATGAGCATGGTTTTGGATTAAATGATAATTTTAGTAACGAGGATATTAATCGGAGTTTGGGATTTAGTGTAGGCTACGGCCATATTAGGAAAATTCCCTATCCGCAATATAAGAAGGGTAAAAAAGCAGAGAATCATTTACACTATTTAAATGATGGGGAAATTCCAAAACAATTAAAACCTTGTATTGACGCTGTTTTGGAATTTTTATTGCTTCGTAATCCAAGTTTGTATAAAGGAAATCCTAGGATTACAACAAAAAAAGCTATCAGAATTATAATGGAAAAAGATATAATGGAAAAAGATATTGCAAATAATGTTAGAAATGCAACATCATATGCTGTTGCAACTTTAACATATTTAAGTAATCGGGGGCCACTAAGAGAACAAAAATTAAATGGACAAAAAGTTCCTGCGTACATATTAACAAGAGCCCCATATGAATTTGTGGAGCGTAAACAAATCGTATCTTACTGTCTTCAAAAATTTTTGAGAACTTTAATGGCACTAAAGCCACAATACCGTAAAAAATAATATTTTTAAAAGTATTTGCTAATTCTATATTCTTATTTCAAATTTATACAAAATCTTTAAATAAGCCTAGTTTAATGATATTCTAGATGAAACAGAAAATAATAGATCCATGGGGTTCTGGGTTGTTAGAGGATTATGAGAAGATAATTAAGGATTTTGGGTTAGAGGTTTTTGATAGTAAGTTATTTCCAAGACCTAACAGGTTGATGAGGCGCGGGGTAGTATTTGCTGGCAGGGATTTGAAGATTATTTCTGATTGTATTAAAAACAAAAAATCTTATTATGTTCTTAGCGGGATAATGCCTACTAATGAAAAAATACATTTTGGGACAAAGATGGTTGTCGAGAATATTAAATATTTCCAGGAGCATGGAGCAGATACTTTTCTTTTAGTAGCAGATTTAGAAGCTGCAGCAGCAAGAGGAGTTCCATTAGATGAAGCAAGGAAAAGAGCCTTGAATTTCCATATTCCTGCTTATGTTGCTTTAGGCTTAAATCCTAAAAAAACAACCTTTTATTTTCAGTCGGATAATATTGAAGTTTGCCGTATAGCATCTGAAGCTTCAAAAAGAGTTACAGCAAACGAGTTTAAAGCGATTTACGGTAGCTTAAGTCCAGGAAAAATCTATTCTGCTTTTACCCAGGTAGGAGATATTTTGTATCCCCAATTAAAAGAAAGAATGCCGGGTATAATTCCTGCAGGGGTTGATCAGGACCCTCATATAAGGCTAACAAGAGACATTGCCAGGAGAATGAAAGCCAAAAAGTTCTTTTTGCCCTCTTCTTTATACCATAAGTACACTCCTGCTTTGAATGGAGAACTTAAAATGTCAAAGTCAAAGCCAGAGAGTTGCATAGAGCTTCCGGAAGATATGAATGCAGTAAAGAAAAAAATAAAACGAGCTTTAAGTGGTGGTAGAGATACTCTGGAAGAGCATAGAAAGTTAGGGGCAGTAATAGAAAAAGACATGGTTTTTGAGCTGATGAAGCAGCATTTAATTGAGGATGATAAAGAACTGAATAAAATCTATAAAACCTATAAATCAGGTAAAATGACTAGTGGAGAATTAAAGGATATTGCCTGCAAGGAAATGGAAAAGTTTATGGGAAATTTTGTTAAAGGTGTTGAGAAGGCAAGGAAAAATATTAATAAATTAAAATTCGTTAAGTTTAAATAAAACAACTAATAATAAAAATAATATCAAAAAGAAAAAACAATTAAAAATAATACAATAATAAAGAAATTAATAAATAAAGACCAATCAATAAAAGAAAAGGCCAATAAATTATAAAAAATATTATTCAATAAAAAACATTAAAAATTAATAAAATAAAAAAGAGGCAGCGCAAAAATTAAAAATTTTTGCTGGTCTCTTTTTTGATAATTTATAAAAAATAAAATAGTTCAAAAAAGAGGTAAAAATGGCAAAAAAAGTTAAACAGCTTAATGTAGCTCCTTTGACAGGGGGTTATATGATTACCAGCATGGTTGGGATCATTATTTCTGCAATCTATGTTTTTCCAAAAAGCAATACATGGGGATTTACTTTTACGATATTTTTTACATTGATGTTTGTGGCTTCAATGATATCAATGACTTATGGCCCGGAAGAAGCTATGCTGCATATGGGGCAGATGAGGGAAAGGAAAAAGAAAAAATAAATTCTAAGATGGATGTAGAAAAGGAAGTTAAAACTATAATTGAAAGAAACAAAAAAGTTGAAGTTGATAAGGCTTGGGAGACAAGCTTAACGAGAAAAATAATACTTTCTTTAATAACTTATATTATTATAGTGGTATTTTTAATCATTGCTGAAATACCAAAACCATGGCTGGGTGCGTTGGTTCCAACTCTTGCGTTGGTGCTTTCTACTCTGACAATGCCACTCGTTAAGAAATGGTGGATAAAAGCAGCAAATAAGTAAAAACTATTTATTAAACATCCCATCAAATTTTTCTTTGGCTTTGCTTTCTTTCCAGTAAACTGTATGAGAAGCTCTTTTTTCAAACAAAGCTATTGTAATATTGGTTATATCCCTTTGGCAGTCTTTGAATTCCTTCTCTATTAAAATTGATTTTGCATCGTCAATGCACTCTTTCATTAGTTTTATGTTTTCATTTCTTGCCTTATCTTCTTCTGCTTTTTCCTCTTCGTCTGTTAGAGTTACTTCTTCCCATTGCGGATAAGTAGAGGTTTTGCTCTGTTTTGGAAATGATTTTGAAAATGGCATAGCTATTGTTAATTGAATATAATATTTAAAACTTGTTATAGAAAACGACAAAACAAAAAACTATTTAAATGAAAATTAAAATAAAGAATATATGATTGTAGATGTAGAGATTTTCTTAAGGCTATTGGTAGCATCTTTACTGGGAGGAATAATAGGCCTAGAGAGGAAAAGCTTTCACAAAGCAGCGGGAATAAGGACTCATATGCTGATAGCGATGGGAGCAGCTTTATTTACTATCCTAGGCACAACATCTTTTTCAGACCCATCAAGAATTGTCGCAGGACTAGTTACTGGCATCGGATTTCTTGGAGCAGGAGCTATTTTTCGTTCAGAGAGCCACGTAAAAGGGCTTACAACAGCTGCTTCTATGTGGGCAGTTGCAGCTATCGGGCTTTCAATTGGTATTGGAGAATATCTACTTGGAGCAGCAGCTGCAGTTATAGTAATTTTGATATTGCAATTATATAGAATAAATTTTTTAAGAGAACTTTAATGCGCTAAAATTCCACAATATCTATTATTATTTTAATATAGTTGCAGAATTCGCTGAGTAAAAAACCAATATTAGTCTGATTTTTTACAGTTCAAATATCTTCTTCTTTTTTATGATTATGGCAGGGGTTTCTCCACCATGCCACGTGTATCTTGGACGAACTCTCATGGGGTATATTTTTTCATTTACATCATCAAATATCAAGGCTGCTCCAGTCACTCTAGGAAGGTAATTTAACTGCTTGTCAAGGCCTTCTCTCATGTAGCTTTGCATTAAAGAGCCTAATGCCTGCGTATCTATACTGGCAGTTACTCTATGAGATATGACAATGTCTGATTGGGTTATTACATCAGTATGTATTTTTCCTGGCTGCTGGGAAGCTAAAACAAGGCTTATGCCTGGTTGACGACCTTCTCTTAATATTGTCAATAAAGGTTGGGTAGCTACTGTTTTTGCATCATTTGGTAGAAATTCATGGGCTTCATCTATAATCAGCCAGATTAATGGCTCTCTTTTTTTCTCTTCTTTTTCAACCAAGTGAGTCTCTTTGAATATAGATTCATATTCTTCACCTTTTCTTACAGCCATTCTCTGGGCAAATAATTTTTGAGATACTAAGCCTATAACTAATGCTCTTAAGCTTTCTGCTCCAGGTGTGTATGTGTAACAACTAACATCAAGAACAGTTATCTGTCCTGGAATTACCAGGTCTTCTAATAAGGTCCCATCTTTGCTGAACAATCCCCAATGTTTTGTAGACAAAAATCTGTTTTCAGCTGCATCTTTTACCTCTTTTGAGGATCTTTCATCTTTTTGTATAGCTTTTACTATGTCGTCAATGTCATAGTCTTCATTATTTTCTTTGAAGTTTTCTATAATTCTGTCAATAAGGATTCCTATTGGGCTATGCAAGTCTATGTCAAATACTTCAGACCATTCATATGCAGAAAGCTCGCTTGTTTTTATTGAAAAAGGGAAATCTGTTGGAATGCCCTGCTCTTTGTATTTCTTGTAATAGCCGGCGGGAGTAAAAATATTTACATTCAATGGCTTAGTTTCTAGCTCCCATTCTTTTAGAAGCTCTTTGTCCTGTTTGTTGGGATACTTCATAGTCCAGTATATCCCCATAGTATCAAGCATTATTATGGAGATATTGTTTCTTATCTCTTCAGGTAAATCAATTATGGATTCAGCAATTACACCTAATGTGTATGATTTTCCAGACCCTCTTTTTCCGCAGACAAAAACTACATGAGAACGAGCAACATCCATGTGAATCTTATTAGATAAAGAAGTAGTCTGCCCCATCTTTACATAGTGCTTGCCCATAAAGATAGTTCCAGAAGTGCCCCATTTTTTTACATCTTCCTGATTCCTGCCTATTATTATGTCATACATTGTCTAAAGTAGAAACTGTAATATTTACTATAAAAACTTATTGTATTATCTATTAAAATCCGAAAGCTTTATTTATGTTTAGTTTTAACTACTTTAAAAAAGGGGTTATAGAGATAGTTTTGTAGTGGTGATGCAGTTTGGCTAAGGTAAGAAGAAAAAAAACCCCGAAAAGTTCTAACAAAAAAACTAAAAAAACAAGTGAAAATAAAGAAGATATACTCATATTGGGCATAGTTCTTGTTTTAATTCTAATAGCAACATTTACATTTTATTTTATACAGACAAATGATTCAGAAGATGAAGTGGTTGCGATTGTTAATGGAGAGAAAATAACTGAGCAAGAATTAGATTTCTGGTATGAACTATCTGTTTTTCCTGAACATAGAGATGCTATTAAAGAAGATGATTTTTTGGTTATGTCTTTGATTCCTCAGAAGATTATTGAACAAGAAGCTGACAAAGAAAATATAATTGCAAGTGAAGAAGATATAGAGAAACTTGTAGGATTATTTGTTATAGAAAATGGTCTGAGCTTGGAAGAATTTGAGGAACGACTGAAAGAAAGAGATACGACTATTGACGATGTAAAAAAATCGTTTGAAAGTAGAGTTTTGGCTGCAAAACTTTTTGAAAAGAAAGGCTTTGGTACTAATCCAAATCAAGGATTATTTTTTGATTTTGCTGATGAGAAAGTTCAGGATTATGTTAATGGCTTAATAGATAATGCTGTTATTGAATTATTTCCAGAGAATATTGAGAAATTAGATATAAGTGGGTTTGAAGACACTGGAGATGAGTTATGCGATGAAGAAATGCCTATTGTGAGACTTTTTACTACAAGCTCTTGTGAAATATGTGGGGAAAGCGGAGCGCTATTCCAAGATTCAATTATTAAATTTCTTGTGGAAGAAAAGGTGTATGCACGACATTGGAGCTTAGATACCGGTGACAATCTATTGTCGGTAGAAAAAGAGAAAGGCATCCCTCAAGAGGAAGCAGCTTTGTTTAAGAAGTACAGCCCAAATAATAAGGTGCCATTGATTGTTGTAGGCTGTAAATATAAGAGGATAGGTAAATTTACTAATGAGCAAATAGCAGAATTCGAAGCAATAATAAATTCAATTAGCGGTGGGTAAATGTTATCTGAAAGAGAAAAGTTGGAGGAGGAATTAAGGTTTTTGAAGGAAAGCTTTGAAATAGGAGTTATAACAAAAGAAGAGTATGAGGCTGGGAAGAAAAGGGCAGAGCTAAAATCAAGGGAATTAGATGAGAAAGAAGAAAATGATGATAAAATAGAAGAATCTGAGGAAGATAAAATAAAAGCAGATGACAAAAAGGAAGAATCACAATTAAAATCAGGAGATAAAGAAGAAGAGAAAGAAGAAGTTAAGTACAATTCTTTAAAAGAAGACAAAAAAGAGGAAGAAGAGAAAGAAAAAGAATCAATTAAAGAAAATCCATTAAAACAAGAAAAAACATACCCAATAGAAGAAAAAGAATCAATTGAAAAAGAAGAAGAATTAATAGAAGCAAAAGAAACAATAGAACAAACAGAAACAGAAGCTGAAAAAGATGAATTAGAAAAAGAAATAGAAGAAAACCAAAATGATACACTAAAAGAAGAACAACCAGAAATTATTGCAGAAGAGAAGAAAAGCAGTTTTAAAATTTTTGCTTATCTCGCAGTTGTTTTGATTGTGGCTATGGGTTCAGGGTATTTCTTTTTTGCAGGAGATTCAGATAATACAAATAGTCCTGTTGAGAATACTGCAAGCTTTATTGCATGCCATTCTGATGGGGATTGCAGTATGGAAGGCAAGATAGGGAGCTGCACAAATCCAGGTATAGAAAGCGCAGAATGCAGTTATATTGAAGATGCTGAGGTAAAACTAAAAGTGCTAAACAGCAAAGATTGCTTTAATTGCCAGACTGCAAGGGTAATGTCAATACTTAAGAGTTTTTATCCTAATTTGAATGTTGAAAATGTAGATTTTGAAACAGAAGAAGGCAAAGAAATTGCTGAGCGTTTTAATTTAGATGTGTTGCCTGCTTATATTGTTGATTCTGGTATTGTTGATGCTTATAATTATAATAAGCTTTCCAGTGCTTTTAATGAGGTAAAAGATAGTTTTGTAATGAAGAACACAGTATCTAATGCAAACTATTATTTTGCAAGGAAAGAAATATCAAACAAGCTCGATTTGTTTTTACAACCTGGCAAAGAAGCAAGCTTAAAAACAGAAAAAAATCTTAAAGAGTTTTTGGAAGCGTTTGATAATGTTGTTTTTGAAAAGCACGATGCAGATGCTAAAATTGTCAAAGAATTAGGAATAAATACATTCCCAACATTTTTAATAAATAATAAAATTAAATTTTCAGGAGTACAGCCAGCAGACAAGATAAAAGATAATTTCTGTCAGGTTAATGATTTAGAAGAATGTGGGTTAGAGTTGAGTAAGAGTCTTGTTTAGATAAAAATTAAATAAAAAAAATAGAGCTTTAAAGCCCACTAACAGTCAACACATTAACCTTAGTATCATTGGGTCCTATCTTTGAGTCCATGCCTACAAGGAACTTTACGTTAGCGATTTCTGCAGCTTTTGCAAGATTCCTGTCAATTACACCGTCAAACACAACTGCATAAGCAGTGTTGTTTAGGCTTTTTATTGTTGTTGGCAGCTCTGTTATAGGAACTTTGCCTAAAGTGTTTAATTTTTGGTCAAGAATTTGCGCACCTCTTGTTCCTATAAGGTTTTCCAGCATTTCCTTGAGTATTTTCTTTTGTTCAGGGTATAATGCTGGTTTTCTGTGGAATGCCTGCGGTCTTGGAGGAGCTTTAAAATATTGAGAAGGCCTTCTTTCAATTCTTGCGCTTCTTTCATTAAGTTTCTCTGTTTCCTTTGTGGATTCAAGCTTGGCTTGTTCTCCAGAGATTTTGCTTCTCAATGCTTTATGCATTTCTTTTTTTGTTATTTCCTCTACTTCTTTGCCATCAGGAGCTCTTGTGACATAATCAACATCTGCTAGTGATGTAAGTTCCTTGATGATTAAATTTCCTCCACGGTCGCCATCAACAAATGCAGTAACAACCTTCTTTTTGCATAGATCTACAATTGTTTCTGGCACAGAGGTTCCGTTCATTGCAATCGCATTCTTAAAACCATGTTTTAATAGGTTTAGAACATCAGCACGACCTTCAACAACTATAATTTCATCACTTTCATCTATTGCCGGACCTGCTGGTAGCCTATCTTTGCCATATTCTTGTATTTCCATTACTCTTACAGAATAAGCTACTTCATCAGCAAGTTCTTGGGAATCTGGCATTGAATTGCTCATAAGATTCTTTAAAAGTTCTTTGGCTCTTTCAATAACAAAATTTCTTTTACTGACTCTGACATCTTCTATGCTTTTTGTCTGTATCTTGGCATTACAAGGGCCTATTCTTTGTATGATTTCAAGAGCAGCTGCTATGATTGCAGTTTCAGATTTGTCAAGAGAAGAAGGTATGTCAATACTCCCATTAGTTTTTCCAGACCTTGTGTCTGTGTTTACTTCTATTCTACCAATACGGCCTGATTTTTGAAGCTCTCTTAGCTCTAGATCTGAACCTAAAAGGCCTTCTGTTTGTCCAAAGATAGCTCCAATTACGTCTGGACGGTCTACAACTCCTTCAATATTTATACTAGCATGAACAATATATTTAGATGCAACAGGGCTAATTTTTCCCATTTTAATTCAACCTCCATAATAAATTTTCTTCTTAGAACAAGCTTTATTTACTAGTAATTGACTTAATTAAGCCTATTTCAGCCTAATTTTTCATCAATAAGCAAATTAAGTGATAATAATGATTTTTACGGTAAATGCTTGTTCTAAGCGTTTTTTTAACTTTACTAAAGGTATTGTAGCCCGTTACACTAACTCCCAGGTTCATCGCTTGCATTTAGCGACAGCTCCCATGGGTACTCTCGTGACGGGCCTTGATAATCTTTAAATAATCTTAAATAAAACCTAAATATTCTTCTTTACTCTAATTATTGATAATAGTTCTTGGTATTTAATTATTGTGTTTTGACACTCAATAATTAATTATTTTCAATATTGAAAAATAATATATCTTTTGGTTTTTGTTTGAACTATATTTTTAAACAACAAAATTCCATTTATGTCATGAAAATCAAAGACGGTATGAGAATTCTTACATAGTTGCTTTGTTTCCTTGCCATTGAGGTGAGGTATATGAAAACCAAAAAAGTAAATGTAGTCT
>NYYQ01000014.1 GCA_002686855.1 Candidatus Woesearchaeota archaeon
TTAAGCGAAGAACAAAAGGCTAAAATTTTGGTTTAAATAGTATGTCAATAGAGTTCTGCGTAGCAGCGTAAATTAATAAAGGGCAAGAAAACAAAGAAAAAACTAATTAGGTATTGCAGGTGGTGCAGTAACTTGTTCTTCTTTACTCAAAGTACATGTATCTGTGACTTTAATAGCTCTACCCAACCCAGTAAGATATTCTTCTGCTTCTAAAAGTTGCTCTGCCAAAGTTTTAGATTGTGTTGCCTCAAGTTCTAACCATTTTTGTCCACTGGATTCCCATAAATAGACTTTTTCTAAATTGCAATTTCCGAATCCTAAACCACCCTTATAGAATTGCGGAGAAATTGTAAATAAGTTCCAACCTTTTGCTAGTTTTTGGCTTTGAGGAATATTCTTAATCATCTCGAATTTTATTTCTCCATTACTAGAAAAATAATACCATTCACTAGACAATCTTAAATAATCTCTATTTTGAGAATATAAATTACCATTTTCATTATTAAAACCACCAAATGAATTTATATACTGATTTTGAATAGGTAAGTAAAGAAAACTATACTTTAGATTATCTTCCATTTGGTCGGACAATTCTCTTATATCCCAGAACGAACTTGTGCTAGGTAAAAGGTTCCAACCTTTTGAAACAGGGAGTGTAACCACATATTCTTCCTGTTCTTCATTAACTATTGGATTAAATTCAAATGCAAACACAAGTATTGAAAATACAACTAGTATTGAAACTGATAGTGGAATTATTTTTTTCATTTTCTAATCCTCTGGTAATGGTGGTGGTTGTGGAATTTCATCGCTTTCAGTTTGTTTTTGTGTTTGTTGCGGTTCTGGACTTTGAGTTTCTTGCTGTTGTGTAGTACTTCCAGTATCATTGGAATCTGAACCACATCCCACTATTAAAAATAAACCTATTGAAAGAATTAAAATAATTGTTATTGCTTTTTTCATTTATTGTTTAATTTGATATTTAATATAATAAACTTTCGTTTTGTTTTCTTGCCCTAATTAGTCTATTTAAACACGTAGTGCGGCGGAAAAGGTGCATATAATGCGGAGCTAAACGATTTTGGCGAGGCAACCCTCGACAAAACTCGAAGGCGCAGCCATCGAGACTTTTTGCTTGCAAAAAGTTTGTTTAGCGAACATTACACGGCGATAGCCAACACCTTTTGAGCCGCCGCTATTTTATTGTTGTCGTACTTTTTCAACGCTTGTAGCGAAGCTAAAAAATTTAGGGATTTCAAAGAAATCTGGCATACTTAAATTAAATCACAAATTATAAATAATAAGACAAAAATAAAAATAACATGGAAAATTCTAGTGAGAGAGTTTTTTTGAATCTTGGAATTAAGCTAATGATTGTTTTTATGATCTTATTGTATATTATAGGATTCTTCATTTTTTTCAAAGCAAATTCGGCACCAAAAGAATATCTTGTGCTTTTATTTCTCTGCCTTAATGTAGTGCTCCCAATATTAACGATTATAGTTCTATGCAATAAGATGCTAGTTGACAAGGTTAAAACAGCATCTAAATATGTTATTTCCTTTGTTGCTTCTTTAGGAATATATAACATAATATCGTATTTCTTAATCCATTTAAATTTTGTATTTATGGATAGTATAAACATATTCGAATACAACGAAGGAGCCTCATTCCTCGTTTTAGGATTCTTGATAGTGGGAAATATAACTGCAATCATATACACCTCCATCTACCTGACAATAATTCACTTTAAAAATAAGAATTTGCCTTCTTAAATATGCCATGAGCATAGCGAACCGTATAATGTAAGGACATTATGCGAAGACAACAAGGCTAAAATAGCGGTTTCTAACCTTACCCTTATTGTAAGGCGGCTCAAAAGGTGCGTGTAATGCTGAGCAAAGCGAAGCTTTTTCTCCTCGATAATTTTGTCCTCGTGAGGATTTTTCGGCAACCCTGAAAAATCCGAAACAGAGCTGACAAAATTTTCAGAGTTGAGAAAAAGTTAGGAATTTCCGAAGGAAATTTAACAATCCGAGGCGTTAATAGTTATGTAGTTCATTATGCGAACATTTCAATAGCATCTTAATCGGGCGTAACTGAAAACTTTTAGGTTCTTTGACAAATAATAAATTTGAGCATAGCGAAAGTAGAATTTAGAGAATGTGTGGGGCGTAAATATTTTTTTAAGAAGATAATTGAATATCCATGGGTAAAGGAACACTAACATCCTTAGGGCCTTCTGTTCTTTTTTTAAATCCCATTATTGCGACTCCACTTACTTTATTTGTTTTTCTGTCAACTCTCTCAAAAATTCCTTTTCCTAAATTTCTAAAGTAGCCTTCTGTAAAATCACCTATATGGAACTCTAAAAAATCTCCTTCTTCATCATAATATAAATTTAATTTTCCTTTCATTTTATTTTATCTGTGTGGAAGCTAGTAATAATAAATCCTTCACCGTTTAAATACTTTACGGAGATGAACAAGTATTCTTTTCTTTCTTTGTAATAACGGAAGTAAAATTTAACATCAGGATCATAATCAAATTCTGTTATGGTTGCTGGATTGGTTAAAGTTTCTTTAATTTGTTCAATCTTATCAGACATATCCGGATGTTTTTGGATGTGAGACCATCTTTCTTTTGATAAGTGTATTTTTCTTCCTGATTTGTCTTTTATTTGGAAAATGTGGGGCATATATTAAGTGATTAAATCGGTTTTTATAAATATTGCTTAATTTTTCTTTTTCCAAAAAAATCCAGCTTTTGCTTTTAATCTTTCAATTTTATTTTCTGATTCCAAATCCATAAGAACCCTATACAATGCATGCCAATTGATTACTCTTTTACTGCTTTTTTCCAATTCTTTAAGAATTTCATTAGTGCTTTTAATTTCATCTTTTGAAAGAATTTTTAATATTTGATTCTTGTATTTGCTCATACAAATATTTAATACAAACGTTTATATAAGCCAATATACAAATGTTTATACCAAAAGTTTGTATTTTAACTAATAGAAAATCGTTTACAAAAGATTTAAATATTAAAACATAAATTTTAAGTAGATATAAGGGGTGGTTTAATTATGAAAACATATAATCTAATCATTGGTTTACTTATAGTTTTTATTTTAGTTATTGCAGGTTGTGCTCAACAACAAACACAATATGTATGTCCTGATGGTAGTACCGTTTCAAATCCATCAAATTGTCCTGAACAAAAACCTGTTAAATCTAAATATGAGATTCTATCTAAATATGTTATAGATTGCGGTCAATACGCAGAGCCGAGAATAACAGGAACACAAGCTGTAGAAGGTTGTTTTATGTGCCAAATGGCGAAATGTGTAATACCTAATGAAGATAATCCTATTTTGGGAACAGATACGGGAGCAAGAGGAATAAAGAGTGTAGATGGATGTAAAAGAATTGATGATTCAATTAGTTGTAAGTATGACATAAGATAAAAATATTAAAATTTTTGAGGTGGTTATCATGAAATGCTCTAAATGTGGTAAAAACTTAAGTACTGATGAAAGTTTTTGTGCTAAATGCGGTGCAAAAGCACCTAAACAAGATGTTCAAGATCTTAGTGGAAAATTAAAAACACCTAAATGGTTTTATATATCTTCTCTTAGTGTTGTAATTGTATTATTTTTGGTTATTTTTCTATCTGATTTTGCAGTTCTTTCTAATTTTGCATACATTCTCCAAATACTCTTTTTCTTTATTGGAGCAATTTGGACATCAATAAATTTCTTTTTGTTTATATATTTTTTAGCAAAAAAATATGAAATAAAATCGTTAGTCTTACCTATAGCATTTTCAATTCAATTGTTAATCTCTTTAATAATTCTATTCGGTATGCAAGAAGTTGAATTACATTATATTGAACTAGGAATATTTTCTCTTTTTGTTATAGGGTATTCCCTTTATAACTTATGGAAGAAAGAATAAGAAACCACAACAAAATCATGCTATATTAAAATGAAACATTGTCCTAAATGCAATAAAGAATTTTTAGATGAGGATAGTTTTTGTGATGAGTGTGGTGGCAAGTTAACAGTTAAAGAACATAAAGAAACTAAAAAAGAATCAAGACAAGATATTAAAACAAGATTAAAAACTCCAAAATGGTATAATATTATTACTATAATTATGGTTTTAATATTGAGTTACGAATTATTTTTAATAGCTTCTAATTCATATTTCCTTTACTCAGAGGAAGCATTTATATTTACTGGGATTGGGTGGGTTGTATTTAATTTTTCTCTATTAATCTATTTTTTAGCAAAAAAATATAGAAAAGAATCTTTAATATTGCCCATTACTTTTATTACCCAATTAGCTATCTCGACTTTTCTTATTTATGAACTGCAAGCTTATCTTATAGAATGGGGAATATTTTCATTTTCTGTTATTGGTTATTCTATATACGAACTATGGAATCATTAAAATGTCATTCTGCAAAAAATGCGGTAATAAGCTAAAAGAAGGTGTTGAATATTGCACTAAATGCGGAGCTAAAGTTAAGAAAGAGCAGCCTAAGAAAGAAGAAGAAAAATCAAATTTTTGCAAGAAGTGTGGTCATAAAATATCAATCCATGAAAAGTTTTGTTCTGAATGTGGTGTTAAGATAGGAGGAGGAGAGCCTAAGCATGTAAAAAAAGCAGTTAAAAAAAGCAAAAAGGGCTTAGTTATTGCTATTGCCGTTATTGCAGTAATTATTGTCGGTGCTGTAATATTTAATAATGTAACTAAAACAGGAAGGCCTTCAGTAACATATGGTTCTGAAGGAGGTGAGCAAAAACCAAGTTTTACTGAAAAAATAGTTAAGAAAGCATACTGTGGAAATAACGCCTGTGAAAGTGGAGAGGATAGTTCTAATTGTTGTGTGGATTGTGCTTGTCCTTCTGGATATAGTTGTGATGGAACTGGATGTAAAAAATTAGCAAAATGTGGAAATGGAATACAAGAAGAAGGAGAAACTTCTGAAAATTGTTGTATGGATGCAGGCTGTTCAACAGGATATGCATGTGAACAAAATAGATGTGTAGAGTTAAAGCCAGAATTAAGTGCAAATTTTCAGCAAAGCACAACTAAATCTATAACTTACTTCAAAGCAAAAGAAAGAGTTATTGGAACTTTAACAGTCTCCAATACCGGAAATTCAATAGCTAAAAATACAAAAGTAAGAGTTTCATCTCCTAATGGCTATTTTAATAATGAAATAATAAGTTTTGGTAATATAAATGATGGAAGTCAACAATCAAAAGGGGTCAGTTTAATTTTTACTAACAAAGCATTAGATATATCAAACAAAGCCGAAATAAAAATGAATATAAAAATGGATTTTGAAGATAAAGATAATAGAGGTCATTCTACTTCTAGAACTGCAACATTTACAGTGATGGGAAGGAATTACATGAGGTGGTCTGAACCAAGAGAAATAGCATCATGGATAACACCCAATCATCCAACAATAAAAGAATTTGCAAGTAAGGCAACTGCCGGATTAGCCGCTTCTTCTGATGTTGGAACTACAAAAAATCAGGAATTAGCAGCCAGATGGCTTTTAGAATCAATGAGGGCTTATGGTATTAGATATGTTAATGATCCATTCAACAAAGAAGGCGACTTTGTTCAATTCCCTACCGAAACATTGCTTAATAAAGCTGGAGATTGTGAAGACAATGCAATACTTTATGCTTCTTTGTTGGCTGCTGTTGGTATGGAGCCTGTAATAATTTTAACTCCAAGTCATGCCTTTGCAGGATATATCAATAAAGATGGTAAAATAGTGCCTATTGAAACTACATCATTAGATTATGATACTGCTTTAGCATCTGGGCTAAATAATGTAAATCGAAATAAGGATAAGATGCAAATAATTAAGCTTGAGTGGAACAATAACCCTCAAGTGATTTTACCACTTAAGCAAAATTTAAAATTACCTTCAATAACAAAAAATATTGGAGAATGTGGAACAAGTTTTAATTTCCAAGATTTATTTGTTGCTTCTGTACCTATTACTTTTACCAATAGTGGACAAGTACCTGGTGCAGGATGTGCTTCTGTAACTATATATGAAGAAGGCGGAGTTTTAAGGGACGAGGAAATAGGATGTTGGGTTATACAACCAGGCGAAACTAAATCAGTAACTTTCCAACCAGATATTTCTGTTTTTAGTGGGTATTACTGTGATGCGAAATAAAGTTCATTTAATTCTAAACCAGTATTTTCTATTTCCAATTTGCCTGTAAGTTATGAATCTTTCTCTATCAAGTTCCATTAAATATTTTTTTGCGGTTTCATATCCCATTCTTAATTTAAATGAAATTTCTGAGGCAGACATAAACCTATATTTACTTAAAAGTTTAATTATTAAATCTTTATATTTAGCAGGAGTCATTCCGAATTTTTTTGGCATATCCATTGTTTTTATTTTGCATAACTTAAATATTTTACTGCAAAAAATCGAAAATTTTATATAGAGTATTATACACCATAAACTAATATGGTAAAGCAAATAAATAAATGGGGCAATAAAGAATGGGGCAATATGTTAATTATACTCGGAATAGTGTTTATGTTAGGCGGTGTTATGTTTACACAACCTTTCGCTGTCGTTGGCTTTGAATTTGGTGGAGCAAAAGCAACTGTTGGAGGCTTATCCCAAGCTTCAGCAAGTTCAATTTTCATTGGAATTGTTTTACTTATAGCTGGTATTTACTTAAGAACAAAAAAATAAATGGAGGTAAACATGAAAAACTTTGAATATGCTATTGTTCCAGTTCCCTTACCTGGGCCAATAGAGGATATAGTAAATGATTGGGCATATCATGGATGGAGATTAAAGCAAGTAACACCTACAGTAGATTTTACTCCAATTGGACCGGTTGATGTAGATTTATTGTATTTTGAAAGACAAGTTTTCGTTTAAATTAAACAAGAACCCACACATTCTCAAATATCAAAGAACCGTTAAAAGAAAAAAGTTATTTTTTGATCACTTCAACAAATTTGTAAATCATTCTAGCAATTTCGTCAACTTCTCTAGAAAGAGGCTCAAAATCTTTTACCAAAATGTATTTCAACTCTTTACTTAATAGCAGAAGGCTTTCAACCTCTTTTAAGCTTCCATAAGCTTGATAGAGAAAGCGGACAAAATCAGTAGGTGTATGCTTTGAAGCACCTTCTGCTATATTTGTTGAAATTGATGTGGAAGCTCTTCTTAACTGAGAAGTTAAGTTATAATTCTCATGTTTGGGAAACTTAGCAGTAATTTTGTAGATTTTAACTGCTAAATCAAAGCTTCTTTTCCATATCTTTAACTGTTTGTAGTTTTGTACCATTTTATTCACCTTGTGAATCTCTTCTAATTGAGAGATTTCTACAGATTACTAAGAAATCTCTTAACTTGCAAAAATGGGCGTTTAGCGAACCTGCGTAAGTGATTTTTGATGGTTTTTTAATCAAAAATTACAATTTGGCAGGTTTGCGTGCTCATTTTTGCCTAACTTCTGACAACTAGCCCGATTAAGATGCGTTTAGTATCAAGTAGTTCTGTATGTAATACAGTTATAGCCTCGGATTGTTATGAGGACATTATGACGCAAGGAATAAGTCCGAACCGCTTTGCGGACATTACACGTTCACTTCAACACTTTTCGCATTGCCGTTCTTTTAGTTCTGAAAACTGGCAACTTTTCAGTCCCTATTGGAACAAGAGGATGGTTGTACTTTTTCAGGGCTTGTCCTTTAGGAAAAAAGTTAGGGGAGTGTAACGAACCATATAATGTTGGCACATTATATGAAAACCAAACGTTAAGAAAGAACGGGAACATTAACTGAAAACTTGCTCTAAACCCAAAACCCATTACTGAAAACCACTTTTCAAGGTTTTGGGTTATTTTTCAGTTTAGGCAATGCGAAAAGTGCGTGTAATGGTGAGCAAGACGACAGGATTGAGGCAACCCGCAATCCTGCTTGACTTTTTGGAACAAAAAGTTCGTCTTGCGGACATTATGCGGTCGAAGACAA
>NYYQ01000015.1 GCA_002686855.1 Candidatus Woesearchaeota archaeon
CCAGAACTGGAATGTAACTTATAATGTTTCTAGCTTTGGTCCTTGGTTCTGGAATGTTTCTGTGTTTGATTCGGATGGGTTTATTACAAATTCAAGCACTCAGGAAATTGTTTTGTTGGAGGTTACTGCTAGTTTGAATGATACTGTTGTTTTATCCGGAACTACAGATCCTGTTTATGTTTCAGGGCATATTAATTTGAGTAATGGGACTAATGTTAATAATTCAGTTGCGCATGTTTATTTGAATGGAACTGAGATGGGGGAGCTTGAGTTTGTTGATAATTACGACACAAATTTTGATCTAGGAACTTTCAACAACACAGAAGACAGCATTATTACAATATTTAGGCATATAATGGAAAGCCCCACCGGATATAGAAATCTCACTAACGGAATTGTTGATGAATTTGAAGATGAAAGTGGCATAACAGATAGCAGTAGTTCAAATAATAATTATGATACCTCTAATGATTATTATGCTTCTTCAGATGCTGTAACATTGGACCCAAACAATAAACATTCCTCATGGACATTATCTAATGGAGATTTAACTGTTGCTGTAGGCGATTTAGATACTGGACTTTTTGCTACACATGGAAAAGCTGCTGGAAAATATTATGCAGAATTTACATATGATGATGTGGGGGAAGTGATGATAGGGGTTGCAACATCAAGTGCACCTCTTAGTGGTCTTGCAACAGATGCTGCATCTTTTCTCTGGAGACCCGATACTGCCACTAAAATCAACACCGGGTCAGAAGGTTACGGTTCAGCAGCCTCCGATGGTGAAGTTTTAATGATGGCCATAGATGTTGATGCAGGAAAACTTTGGTGGGGGCGTGAAGGCACTTGGTTTGTATCGGGTAACCCTGGAGCCGGAACTAATCCTTCATTTTCAGGATTAAGTGGTACTTTTTTCCCTTACATGTTTGATGGTGGAAGTATAGCTGAACAAGTAACTGCTAATTTTGGCGGGTCTGACTTTACTTATGCGCCTCCCAGTGGTTTTGTAGCATGGGATTCTGGTGTTAACATGACACTTGTATCAACAAATTTTTCAGCATCATCTGCGCCATCTTCAGCGACTTTAAAAATGCTGATGGAACCTGTGGATAGCGTAATTCTAAACAATGATATAAATGCCTATGTCAGTTCAGACAATGGATCAACATGGGACCAAGTAAGCCTGGAGAATAAGAGCTTATTTAATGGAAGCATTAGAGTGTTAAAAGGAACAGCTACTTTAACTTCTTCTGGGACTCAGATGAAATATAATATAACTACCCATAATGACACAAGATTAAAAATACATGGTGTTGCTATGACTTGGGGAAGTAATCCAGTAAATATTTCTTTGATTAAGAATGGAACATATTTTGTAAATGGTAATTTTACATCTCAGATATTTAATGCAAACTCATCAACAACATTCGATTCAATAGCATGGACAAATGATACTCCTGTTGATACTAATTTAACAATCTTCACAAGAACTTCAGATGATAATGTAACATGGGCGGCATGGACTCAACACGGCATAAGCCCTGCTACAATAGACACACAAGCACAATATATTCAATATATTGCAATGTTCAATACGTCAGATACAACTACCAGTCCTACCCTAATTAATTTAACAATAAACTATTCAGGTATTTCAACTGATAGTTATGGTAATTATAATTATACTTTTAATGCTCCATCTGGTGCTGGTACTTATCCTATTAAGGTTAATACAACCTGGGATAGTAATTATGTTGGGGAGAATAGTGTTGATTTAATTGTTCTTAGCTTGCCAACTGATATTGTCATTAATGTTTCTCCTAAGATAGAGGGTTTTGGTATGAATGTAACTTTAACAGCAAATGTTACTGATCCTACCAGTCAAGTTGATAATGTTTTGGTTGAGGTTAAGATTCCTGGAGAAAGTCCAACAAATTATTCTATGGTAAGCCAGGGAGAAGAGATATGGAAGTATAACTTTACCGATTATGCAAATGGAACTTATGTGTTTAGAGTATATTCAAACAGCTCTGGTTTCATAGAAAACTCAACTAATAAAACATTTGATATGTATGTTAACCTGACAATACAAGTAAGGACTATGAAGGATACTTATGGTCCTAATCAGATAGTTAATTTGACTGATCCTCCTGGTTTGGACTTAAGTGATTTAGATATTGGTCAAGAAAGTAATAATTTAATTGGTAATTTGGATGGTATTCAAAAAGAAATAAGTGGAAAAATAAAGCCATTATTTAATGATTTCAATAAAGATAACATCAATGAAAATGAAATTAATGATGATATAAAAACAATTAAAACTGATTCCAATGAAAATGAAATTAAAAATCAATTAAAAAATAACGATTTTGATAACAATGAAAACATATTAAATAATAATATAATTGAAAAATTGAAAAATAATTTAGTTAATAAATTTGAAAATAAAGATGAGGATGATATAATAAATAAAATAAAAAGTATAAACGGTAATTATTCTTCTTTATTATTTATTTTGCTGATTTCTGTTTTATTGAATCTAAGCATTGTTGGCTTTACTGGTTCACAAAAAGGCAATGTAAATATGTTATTCTTGATATTATTGAACTTGCTATTGTTTGCATCTCTAATATATGCCTTCTCAGGAAGCGGGGATGGATATACTATAGACATTGCTAATACGCCTTATGTATCGGTTCATGAAGCAAATGGCTCTGGCTATAATTTAAGCTTCCAGCTAGTTGACCAGCCAGTTAATAGAAGAAATGGGAGCGGTATAAATATGTCTCTAGGACAGATGCATATAGCAAGTAGCGGTAATAAAACACAACCAATATCAACTAAATTCGATGGCGCTACAACTAACTTTGCAAATGAGGCAAACTTGCAAAGTGTATGCAAACCTGTTTTTGAAGATACAAGCGCTGGAAAGATAGAATATGTTAATTGCGTTAATGCAGATGGAATGGACTTTGACAGCAATATCATTATAAGCCAAAATCATGTGGAGGTTAAATCAAGTAATTTGCATTCATCTTTTAATTCTGCTGCAAATGTAACCTTAACTGGATTATATCTTGGCTATCCAAAAATATTAAAGGATGGTGCAGAATGCACAGATTGCAGCATCTTAAGCTGGGATTCTGATACTGGTGTTGCAGTATTTAATGTAAGCTCATTTAGCGTCTATAATGCAACTGAAGGCAACCAAAGCAAGATACAGAATAATGGAACTACAAATGCTTCTGTTTACTTATTAATTAAAGTTGAGTATTATAATGCTTCTAATAATGAATGGATTAGCAATTCTACTATGGTTAATGATACTATCCCAAGAACATTATATACTAATGGTACATTAATCAAATTTGACAGCTTATTTAATCAAAGGTGGAATACGAGCTCTAATGCGACCTATGGCTCAGGAACTTACAGGGTTTTTGCTGCTGCTACTGATGAAAATGATATTACATTGCAGAATATAGATGGAAGCAATGTTTCTGCTAGCTATAACTTTACTGTTGATCTTGGAGCCCCTAATGTAACTTTAAAGAATCCTGTTAATAACTCCGCTCTATTAACAACCAGCGTTAATTTCAATTGGACTGTTAGCGATGATATTGATACTAGTTTGTCATGTAACCTTACAATTGATAATGTTGTGAACGTATCTGATATTGCATCTGCTAATGGTAGTGCAACTAACTATACTGTAAGTGGGTTTAATGGAGGAGCATATTATTGGAATGTTATTTGCGAGGATGATGCGCTTAATACAAACTCACCTACTACTTTTAACTTTAGTATTGGGGTAAAACCAGTAATACTGAATATTTATACTATACCGACTTATCCTATGAAGGATGATAATGTTACTTTCTATGTTAATGTGAGTGATGATAATAGTGATATTACATCAGTTAACTTTACAATTATTGATCCTAGTGGAAGCAAAGTAGTTGATAATAGAAATGGAAGCAATAATAATGGACAAAATTGGAATGTTACTTATAATGTTTCAAGTTATGGTCCTTGGTTCTGGAATGTTTCTGCATTTGATGGTGTTGGATTTATTGTTAATTCCAGCACTCAGGAAATAATATTGATGGAAGCCAATTTATCGTTGAATGTTACTGTAACTATCACATCACAGTCAATCTTAGTTAGTGGCCGTATGAACTTAAGCAACGGTACTAATGTTAGTAATACGGATATTGCAGTTTATATCAATAATGTTAATGTTACTAATGCTACAACTAATTTAACAGGATATTACAATGTGAATATAACTGCTAATTCAACTGGTGGTACTTATACCATAAAAGTAAATACTACTTATGAGAATATTCCTGGGGAGAATAGTGTTGATTTAAGAGTAATAGAAGCTCCGGTTATTCAGAATATTTATACCATACCAACTTATCCTATGAAGGATGATAATGTTACTTTCTATGTTAATGTGAGTGATGATAATAGGGTTATTTCAGTTAATTTTACTTTAGTGCATCCTAATAGTAGTTTCGTTTATAACTTTACTAATGGAAGCAATAATAATGACCAAAATTGGAATGTTACGTTTAATTTGACTCAATATGGAACTTATAAGTGGAATGTTTCTGTTTATGATTCTGATGGATATATTGTTAATTCTAGTGCTCAGGAAATAATATTGATGGAATTGGCTGAGAGTTTATCATCGACAGCTGTTACTGGTGGGACTAATGTTTTTGTTTCCGGTCATATTAATCTAAGTAATGGGACTAATGTAACTTATAATGTAATAGAATTTGGAGCTAATGGAACAAAAATAAGGTGGAGATGGTATGATAATACAAGCGATAGTGTATTCTTTGATTATAGATTCCCGATTTTGATTAATTCAAGCACTGAAAGAACTCAAGCGCCTGTTTCTGTTACTGGGCAAGAGCTTAATGATTCAATAACTGATATGAATTTGACTAAAGTGAATATAACAACTTTAGCTGTTATTGAAGCTTTAGGTACTTCAGAATCGGATGAAGAATTTGGACATAAGATAAGCCATACATTTAATGATGTTACAAATGATAATTACCTAAATGAATCTGACGCTATTGAATGGGATGTGGATATAGCTGCAAATACGAGGAAACTGTTTTACATTTATTATGAGGCAAATCAAGGGTAGAATGAAAAAAATATTTAAGAGGTGGAAAAGAAAGTTTTTTATTTATGTTTAATAATAAAAAATATTTAAGAGGTGGAAAATGACTAAAAGAGGAATTTGCGGGAAATTGTTAAATATGAAAAGGAAAATAAGAAACTTTTCCTTATTTTCAAATCAAAATTCCTCAATTTATGATGGTAATGTAGCGTTAGCTCTATCAAATAAGGTTCAATTTAAAGGCTTAAATAAAAATGATAACTCAATGAATAAAAGAAAAAATAATTTAATTCTATCAAAAAATAATAATCAAAAAATTAATGGAATAAATGATAAAGATAGCAACAATGAAAAAATACTCATTAAAAATGAACTCAATAATATGAAAAATAAAAATGATAATAATACCTCAATAATAGAAAAAGCAATAAATTATAAAAAAGTGTTAAAAATAAATAATGAAA
Source organism: Candidatus Woesearchaeota archaeon (assembly GCA_002686855.1). Lineage (GTDB taxonomy): Archaea > Nanobdellota > Nanobdellia > Woesearchaeales > GW2011-AR4. The sequence continues at coordinate 5,611 of NYYQ01000015.1, forward strand.
AAATAATATTAAAAAATATTAAAAATAATATAAAAATAAGCAGTTTTATAAATTTGATTTTTAATAAAAAAGTTGCAATTGCTTTGATTTCTTTACTGTTGATTGTGATGCCTGTTTTTGCGGTTAAGCAATTGGTGTCATTGCAAGGAAAGGTTGATTTCAATGGTGTTTTAGTGGATAATGGAAACTTAACAGTGCAAATATATGATAGTGCATCTGGAGGAACCATACTGTATGAGGATTTTTTTAACAATACTATACAAGATGGATTTTTTGATGTTATGCTCGGCAATGGCACTGTATTAGATTTAAATTTAAGCCAGACTTATTATTTGGATTTGCAGGTTAATAGCACAGATTTGGATTTTGATGGCAATGAAAGGAAAATATTCCAAAGCCCTGTTGGATATAAAATCTCTGGAACAGATAACTTTACTGTAGATACTAATGTTTTATTTGTTGATACTTTGAATAATAGGGTTGGGATTGGGACTAGCAGTCCAAATTATGAACTGGATGTTGTTGGAGACATAAATGCCACAAACATCAATGCAACAGGAATAATGCAAGCAAATTCTTTTATTGGAGATGGAAGTTCTTTATCAGGAATAATCTCTGCAACTCCTCCTTGGAACAGTTCAGGAACTAATGTGTTTTTGAATGATAGTGCTTCTAAGGTTGGGATTGGGACTATTAATCCTTTATCAAAACTCCATATTAATGAATCATCTCCTGAAGGTGCTTTTAGAATTACTAATGTCTCTGGATATAATGTATTATTTGTTAATGCAAGCAATGGAAGAGTTGGAATAGGAACTGATTTACCCAATGCAACTCTGCATGTAATTGGAGATGGAAACTTCTCTGGAAACTTGCATGTTGAAGGTAATATAACCACTTTAGGAGCAGACTTTGCAGAGATGTTTTTTTCAGAACAAGAGTTAGAGTCAGGAGATGTTGTATGCTTGAAAGAGGGATTTACTGTAACAAAATGCAGTCAAAGGGCTGATTCCTTAGTTATTGGAGTGGTTAGTAAAAATCCAACTATTACTGGAAATAATCAAAATGGAAACTATCCAATTGGTATTGTTGGAATTGTTCCGACTAAAGTTATAGCTCCAGTACAAAAAGGCGAATTGCTTACTACTTCAGATTATGCTGGCCATGCTGAGAAAGCTGCTTTAGATGATTTTGGAGCCATAATAGGAAAGTCAATGGATTCATGTTATCTGGAAGAATGTAAAATAAATGTTTTAATTGGTTTGAGGTAAAATAAACAAATTATGGAGGTAAAAAAATGTTTTCAATGAAAAAATTATTTGGATTTAAAGAAAATAATGAACTAGATAAAACCATTATTCAGAAAAATCCTTATAAGAATATGGATTTGAATAAAAGACAGTTCATTAAGAAAGGGATATTGGGATTGGCTGGATTAGGTGGGATAGCGGCTTTTTCAAAGATGGCTAGCGCAAGGTACTTTTTTTCGGATGCAACAAGTCTGAGTAGTGGTGATGTTCACATTCAGGGCAAGTACACAATCTTCGTGCCAGCTGCAGCAATGCGCCCTACGTCATCGAATGGCTGTGCGGTAATCGCTGATGTGGAGACCACGTCCGGGAGGCCGGATATGCAGGTGCTGGACTTCGGTGCTAATTCTGATGAGCATGCGCAGTTCCAGGTTGCGTTCCCGAATTCGTGGAATGCGGGCACCATCACGTTCAAGGCGTTCTGGACTTCAGCGGCTACTGATACAGATGGTGTTGCCGTTGGACTGCAAGGTGTAGCTGTCAGTAATGATGACACGATTGATGTAGCTTACGGAACCGCAGTTGTTGTCACTGATGATAATATTAGTGCGGCAGAAGACTTGTTGGTCACGGGAGAAAGCTCAGCCGTTACCATTGGTGGTACTCCGGCGGCTGGGGATATGTGCTTCTTCCGTGTCTTTCGTGACGTATCTGACGCCAACGACGACATGACCGAGGACATGAGGCTGATCGGTATCCAGTTGTACTACACCACCAATGCAAGTGATGATACATGAGCTTTGGCGTAACGCACCTTGTTGGTTTTGGGGCTGGTGCTGATTCATCTGGGCTATATGGAAATGGCTTTTAGAATAGAAGTTTAGTAGAAGGATTATTTGGAGGAACTATTATGGAAAACAATAATGAAAAATTATAAAAATTAAAAATCAATAACAACCATAAAATAAACATTAAACTTAAAAACAATAAAATTAAAAAATTCAATCAAAAAAATAATTCAATATCACAGAAATCAAAGATTTCTTGGAACTTAGAAAATTCAAAGAATTTTCAAAGTAATAAAAACAAAAAACTTTTTATATAATCTAATTACTGGTTTATTAACATGACAATCAATTATTCTAAAAGAGGTTTGTAAAATGGCTCCTTTTGGCGTAATGAATCTTGTTGGTTTTGGGGCGGCGACGGTTAGTGGAAGTTATTCTTATGCGCTTTTTAC
>NYYQ01000016.1 GCA_002686855.1 Candidatus Woesearchaeota archaeon
AAACTCTGACAAAATTTAAGATAGTCTACTTTTCAGGCAGAATTAAGACTTATCGGGTAGAGCTTACTTTTCGTTTACTTATCAGGCAAAGCCTAAAAATAGAAAAAACTTATAAATACTAAAGCTAAATGTATATAAAAATGAGGGTGGGTTTGGAAAAGAGGTATATCAGTACTTATAAGAACATAGTAAGGGAAGCAAATAAGGCCATAAAGAAGGCAAAGTTTAAAGTTTCAAGAAGTAAGTACGAAAAAGCTTTGCTAACAAATAATATCAGTATCGAGAATAAGAAAAAAAGGCTTGCAAAATACCTCCATGAGCTTATAATAAGCAGTTTTTCCATAAATCCAAAGCAGGTTAACAAGAAATCAATAGAAAACCTCAGGCAAAATATATTTTTGATGAGGGAAATAATCCATAAGATAAAATCAATAAACAATTACCTTGAAGAAAGTTTTTTGAAAGAGCTGGGCATTATCAAGAAATCATTAACAATAAAAGCCCTTAAGTCAAAAAAACCAGAAAAATACCTTGAGCAGGCAAGAGGCTTGTCAAAAGATTATGTGGGGAAGATAGAGCACACAGTTTATACCTTGATGCAGGAAATTATATTTTTTGATAAAAAACTGTTAAGAGGCTATGCAAAAAAAGAGATTAATGCCATAAAAAAGGAAAAGATTGAGATAAAGGATCTTAAAAAAATCCTTATAATAGAAAGTGAGCTTTTGGATGCCCTGGAAGCAAAAATTCCTCCGGCAAATAAAGTAAAAGCAAAATTATTCAAAAAAGAAACTTTCAACCGCTGGATACCGTTGGTATTTGCATTATTGTCCAGCTTTGAAACAGAACACCAAAAAGAGCAGCTAATATTTTCAAAGCTCAAGAATAACAGCAGATTAAGGAAGAAAATAGAAAACAAGATAAAGCATATTGTCAATGAAAAAGAGAAGATACTCAAGATTAAAGAAAAAAGAGCATTGTCAATGGAAAAGTTGGGAAAAATAAGTGATGATTACAGGCAGGTATTCCATGAATATGTATTTGCAGCCGGATTGTGAGAAAATGGAAAAAACAAAAGAAGAAAATGTAATAGTGCTAGATTTTTTGCCAAATGGCTATCCATTAGATGATAGGCCTATGTACATGAAGACCCCAATAGTCCAGGCTCTAGGCAAGGATCATTTTGTTTTACTGGAATTAGTGCCAAAAAAAGGAGTTCATTTGCAGCCATATGAGGAAGTGTATATAGGCGAGGGCAAAAGAGACAAAGTGCATCATATAATTGGCAAATTGCCTATGCAAAAATTAACAAGAACTGCAGGGTCTGAGCTGGAATTCGCTGTAAAGGAGATTGTAAAGAAAAATGAGAAAAAGTTTATTGATTTTTTCAATAATGCAATGCCGCTAAGCACAAGAATGCACCAGATAGAATTACTTCCTGGAGTTGGCAAGAAACATATGTGGGAGATAATAAATTCAAGAGAAGATAAGCCCTTTGAAAGCTTTGATGATATCAAGAAAAGAGTTAAATTAATGCCAGATCCAGAGAAAGTAATAATCAGAAGAATAACAGAAGAACTTGAAGGCAAAGAGAAGCATAGGTTATTTGTTGATGTTTTCTGATTAAACAAAACATTTTAATAATTCTATTACTTTAATTTTAAAATGCATTTTTTACAGCCAGGAAAACGAATATCTATTGGAAAAATAAACACATCAGATATAGAACTGAGAGATTTAGTTAAAGCTTGGCTTGCAATATCATTTGCCTTTGCAATGGTATTAAGATACTCAATCCCCTTAAGTTTCTATGAAGTGTTTATCATATCAGCTGTTACTGTTGGAACTGGATTTTTACTGCACGAGTTAGGCCATAAGGTTGTTGCTCAAAGATAAGGCTGTTTTGCAGAGTTTAGGTCTTTTGACCAGATGTTATTGTTAGCAATATTCATGTCTTTCTTTGGATTTGTATTTGCAGCGCCAGGCGCTGTTATGATATCTGGAAGAGTAGATAAAACAAGAAATGGAAAGATATCTGCAGCAGGTCCTGTTGTAAATTTAATTTTGGCTTTTTTATTTTTGTCAATATCAATGATGTATTCTGCAGGACTATTAAAAATCATAGCATTCTATGGATTTTTCATAAACTCATGGTTAGCGCTATTTAACATGTTCCCTGTGTGGAATCTAGATGGCGCAAAAATATTAAGATGGGACAAAAAAGTTTATGGAATCATTGTAGCAATAGCTTTATTATTCTTATTTTTGAAAAACTTTATAAGTATCGCATAACTTAATAACTGATAAAAAAGAGGATGATATGGAGAAATTAAACCTTGATGCTAAAAAAGTTCTTATCATTTCAATAGTTCTTGTATTAATAGCTACTGGAAGCCTGATTTTTTACTATAATGATAAAATAAATACACAGAACAAAGAATTTAACACAAAGCTTCTGGTTTTAAACAAAGATATTGTTGAAAACTTAAATGCACTGCAGCAGAACCTTGAGGAAGATATCTTTTCAATGAGAAATAACTTAACATTACAAGTACAATTGGTAGATAACAATCTCAAAAACTTCAGGAAAAAAAACGAGCTGGAAATAAATACCTTAAACGCTCTTATTGACGAAATAGAAAAGCAGAGCGATATAAAACTCAATGAACTAAAAGACGAATTAAGCACCATCAAAGTAAAAAGCCAGGATTTTTCATCTATAATTGAGGATGTTATACAATCGGTTGTGAGTGTAGGGACAAATAAAGGTCAGGGCAGCGGTGTAGTTATTGATGACATGGGCTTTATAGTAACTAATCACCATGTTGTTGATGGTGCCGATCTAATAAGAATCTTAACCTATAGCGGCAAGGTTTATGATGCTGCTTTAATTGGTTATAACGATGCTGTGGATGTTGCAGTTCTTAAAGTTAATGCCGAGCTGGAAAATTTAAGGTTTGGTGATTCAGATGATGTTAAGGTAGGTGAAAAAGTAATTGCTTTGGGAAATCCTGCTGGTCTATCTTTTACAGTAACAGAAGGAATTGTCAGCGCTGTCCATAGGAAAGGGCCAAATAATCTTGATACATATCTGCAAACAGACGTTCCTATTAACCCAGGCAACTCTGGTGGCCCTTTAGTTAATACAAATTCAAGAATTATTGGCATAAACAATTTCAAGATTGGCGGCTTTGAAGGTTTAGGATTTGCAATAGAATCCAATACTGTTGAAGAAATTACAGAAGGAATAATTAGCGAATACCTTCAACAGCTTCAAGAGTAGATAAACTTAAAAATAACTGTTTATATAAAATAAAAAATGGCAAAAAAAAGAGGTCATAGAAAAGTCAAGGCTAAACATCACAAATCAAAAAAAAAAGTTTCTAGAAAAAAAGCTGCTGTAAAAAAACAAAGCAGCGTGAGTCCTGTCCAGAAAATCGAGGATATAGAGTTAAGCCGTGAATTGAGGTCATTAGAGGAACTAGGCTCAAAAAAAATTGTGGAAAAAGATGAGGAAACTCCAACAAGAAGAAGAATAATGCCGGATGAGGCTGAAGTCAAAAATCCTTTATGGTTTTACATGAGTTCGGTTTTTGCAGCATATCTGTTTACCATTTCCATAGCAATTTTTGCAACCTTGCACTTTGAAAGCATTAGATACATAAGTGCAGCTATTATATTTTTGTTTATATCTATTGCTTCTTTTTTCCTCATATCAGCAATCTACTTTTTTTATAAAAAAAAGAAAAAACACTATATTGCGCTAATACTCTTTTTTATAGGATTGGTATCCATTATAGTTTATGCATTCAAAGCAGTTGACACTTCTAATCTGGTTGCATATTCTATTGTATATACAATAATTGTTATAACAGTATCATTGCAGGTACTTACTGTTAAAACAACGGAATACCACCAATCTTAGATTGGTGGTATGAGTAGTGCTCGAAAACCACCTCTCATTATTGGTAGTATTCCTGGCGTCAAAAACCACTTGCTGTAGATAGTTGTGTTCATCATGCCACCCATCTGTGATGGGTGGTTTTTGACAAACAAAAATAAAGAGCCTAATCAAGATGGCAACATTTGATGATTTTCAAAAATTCGATATTCGTGTTGGAAAAATTATTGAGGTAGAAGATTTTCCTGAAGCAAAAAAACCAACATATAAATTAAAAATCTATTTTGGTGCAGAAATAGGAATTAAAAAATCCTGCGCTCAACTTGTAAAAAATTACACTAAGGAAAATCTTAAAGGTAAATTAGTTCTTTGTGTCGTTAATTTTCCACCAAGACAAATTGGTCCTGCAGTATCAGAAGTTTTAACATTGGGAGTTCCAGGAGAAGACGGAGAATGTGTTCTAATCCAACCTGAACGTGATGTTTCTATTGGTGGAAAATTATATTAAAACACAAAGTTTTAAATATAAAAAAGATTTTCTAATGTTTACAATGACACGAGTTGGTTATCTTCCTAATCCGCAATGATTTCTCTAGTTATACCTTTATTTTTTTGATAAGTTTGTTTTTTATTCATATTTTGATTGCTAATCTTACAAAAATATATAAACCAAGTATGTACAATTCAATAAGTTTTGAGGTTAAAACATGATAAAGATTGGTTTTATTGGAACTGGAAATATGGCAAAAGCACTAATCAGAAACATCAAAAATGCTGATAATTGCTGCATCATAGCTAGTGATAAGAACCAAGATAAGTTATCCAAAGCAGAAAAAGAGCTTGAAATAAGCACTACTAAAAGCAACAAAGAATTAGCCCAAGAATCAGAAATTATTTTTTTATGTGTAAAGCCAAAGGATATTGCTGCTGTTTTAGAAGAAATAAGGGAAATAGCAGAAAATAAGGTAATAATATCAATAGCAGCAGGCGTTAAAATAAGTTCTATTGAAAAAATAATTGGAAATGATAGGAAAGTTGTTAGAGTAATGCCTAATGTTAATTGCATCGTAGGAGAAACAGCAGCCGCATATTCATTAAATAAAAATATTAGAAATAAAGATAAAGAAATAATAAATAAATTATTGAATAGTGCTGGATTGGCATTGGAAATTAATGAGGAAAAGATGGACGCAGTTACTGCATTAAGCGGTTCTGGTCCTGCTTTTGTCGCATTTTTAATTGATATATTTGTAAATGCCGGAATAAAGTATGGCCTAAGCAAAGAAGACTCTTATAAGCTGGCAGTCCAGACATTTTATGGGACTGGAAGTCTGCTAAAGAAAAAGAAGATTACCATAGAAAAGTTAATTGAAATGGTATCCTCTCCTGGCGGAACAACTGTTGCTGGAAGAGAAGTGCTTGAAGATTCAGATATAAACAAGATTATTGACAAAACAATAGAAGCAGCAATAAAAAGAAGTAAAGAACTCGGTAAAAATGGTTGATATAATTGGCCAGGTAAAAAAAGCAAAGGAAGCCTCACTAGTTCTGGCTTCTGCAAGAGCTGAGATAAAATACTTGGCGTTGGATAACATAGCCAGAGCAATAAAGAAAAATAAAGACAAAATAATAGAAGAAAATAGGAAAGATGTTTTAGAGGCAAGGAAAAATAAATTGAGCAAATCTTTGCTTGACAGATTAATTCTTAATGAAAAGAAGATAAAGGAAATTGTTGAAATGGTAGAGGAAGTTAATAGGTTAGAAGATCCAGTAGGCAAGGTAATGGAAAAGATGGAACTTGATACAAACCTCAATTTAACCAAGATTACAGTCCCAATTGGTCTTATAGGGGCTATTTTTGAGTCAAGGCCTGATGCTGCTGTACAGATAAGCAGCCTGTGCATTAAATCCGGAAATGCTGTTATTTTAAAGCCTGGCAAAGAGGCAAAAAATACTTGTAAGCTTCTTGTTGGTTTAATAAAAGACTCATTACAAAAATCAAATCTGCCAAAAGAAGCTGTCCAGCTTATTGAGACAAGGGAAGAAGTTAAGGAAATATTGAAATTACATGATTTTATTGATTTATTGATACCAAGAGGAAGCAATAAATTCATAAAATTTATCCAGGAGAATTCAAAAATTCCTGTTCTTGGACATGCAGATGGAATATGCCATGTTTATGTTGATAAAGATGCAGATATTGAAAAAGCAGTAAAAATATGCTTTGACGCAAAATGCCAATATGCGGCTGTATGCAATGCAATGGAAACTTTGCTAGTGCATAAAGATATTGCAGAAAAGTTCTTGCCATTAATAGCAGAAAAATACTTCAAAGCAGGAGTAGGGATAAAAGGAGACGAAGAAGCAAGAAAGATAATAAAAGCGGAAAAAGCCAATGAAGTAGATTGGAAAACAGAATATAATGACTTGATAATTTCAATAAAAATAGTTAATAGTGTTGATGAAGCTATGCGTCATATAAACAAATATGGATCGAAACATACAGATGCAATGGTAACTGAGAACAAAGAAACAGCATCTGCTTTTTTGTCAAAAGTGGATTCTTCATCTGTCTTGCATAACTGCTCAACCAGGTTTGCAGATGGCTTTAGATATGGCAAGGGTGCAGAAGTAGGAATAAGCACCTCAAAAATACATGGCAGGGGCCCCCTTGGCTTAGAAGGATTAGTTATCTATAAATACATCCTAAAAGGGGATGGCCATATTGTTGATGACTATTGCAAAGGAAAAAAGACATTTAAGCATAATAAAAAATGAAAAACAGGATTGTAATCAAGATAGGAACTAATGTGTTGGCTGACAAGACTGGCAGAGTTGACTATGGGCGCATGGAAAAATTTGTTAATGATATCGCTAAGATAAAAAAGCAGAGAAAAGACATCTTGTTGGTAACAAGCGGAGCAATAGGAGCTGGCATGGCAGAACTAAACATAATTGGAAGGCCAAGAGATGTAAAAATACAGCAAGCCTGCGCTGCTGTAGGCCAGAGCATCATCATGAGCAAATATAAGGAATTTTTCAACAAGCATGATATTAATGTTGCTCAAATCTTGCTCAGCTATGATTCCTTTTCCAATAGGAAAAATTTTTTGAATTTAAGGAATTGCATTCAGACACTACTTAAACTGGACACTATCCCAATCATAAATGAGAACGATCCAATATCAATAGATGAGCTTGGAGCTTCTTTTGGAGATAATGATAAGTTATCTGCATTAGTCGCAAGCAAAATTGAAGCTGATACACTTTTGATATTGACAACAGTGGATGGGATTTATGATAAAGATCCTAAATTCAAAGATGCAAAGCTAATCAGGGAAGTCCACCAGTTTAATAAAGGAATTGAGAATCTTAAAGGAAAGTCAATATTAGGTACTGGAGGCATTAAAACAAAGATAGAAGCTGCAAAAATCACAATGAGTTCTGGCATAATAACCATTATTGCAAACGGGAAAAAAGAAAATATCATAGACATCATTAATGGAAAAAAACAAGGCACGACATTTTATCCATCAGCAAAGCTTTCAAGCAAAAAGCGATGGATAAGGTTTTCAAAGCCTAAGGGAAAGATTTTCATAGATAAGGGTGCTAAAAAAGCAATGTTGAATGGAAAAAATTTGCTCCCATCAGGAATTATAGATATTAAAGTAGATTTTGATAAAGATGATGTGGTAGATATTTTTTGCGATAATGGGCTTTTTGCAAAAATCATAACGGACTACAAATCCAAAGATTTAACGAATTTTAAAGGCAAAAATAGCTTAGAAATTAAAAAAGCATACAACAAAAGAATAAACAACATTGCAAAAAGGGAAAATCTTGTTTTTATGGAATAGTTTATAAACTATTTTTGAAAATAAACAGAAAATGAATAAAAAAGAAGACAAACTAGGAATAAAGGCAAAAAAAACAGAGGATTTCTCTGAATGGTATAATGAAGTAGTTATTAAGGGCCAATTAGCAGACCATTCTACTCTTAAGGGTTTTATGATTATCAAGCCAACAGGCTATGCAATATGGGAAAAAATACAAAGTTGTTTTGACAAAAGCATAAAAAAATTAGGTGTAAGAAATGCTTATTTCCCATTATTAATACCTGAGTCTTTTTTCAAAAAAGAGGCAGAGCATGCAGAAGGTTTTGCGCCGGAGCTAGCATGGGTTATGGACGAGGAACAAAGAGAAAAATATGCCCTAAGGCCTACATCAGAAACAATAATGTATGATTCTTACTCGAGATGGATCAGGAGTTGGAGAGACTTGCCATTAAGATTAAACCAATGGTGTAATGTTTTAAGGTGGGAAGTCAAGCAAACTAAATTATTCATAAGAACCAGGGAATTCTTATGGCAGGAAGGCCATTGTGTTTACGAAACAGATGAAGAGTGTAAAAAAGAAAAATTAACTTATCTTAATGAATACAAAGAAATATGTGAGGATTTACTGGCAATACCCGTACTGGAAGGAGAAAAAACAGACAGAGAAAGGTTTGCTGGAGCTAAAACAACATATACTTTAGAAGCTTTGATGCCGGATGGAAAAGCCCTGCAAATGGGAACTTCCCATAATCTAGGACAGAATTTTGCAAAAGCATTCGGAATTAAATACTTGGGAAAAGATGAAAAAGAAAGAATGCCGTGGCAGAATTCCTGGGGCATTTCAACAAGATTAATTGGAGCATTGGTTATGGCGCATTCTGATGATAACGGCTTAGTTTTACCGCCTAAGGTTGCTCCAACGCAAATTGTTATTGTTCCAATCTTTAAATCAGAAAATAGGGGGGAAGTTGTTAAGAAAGCTGAAGAATTAAAGTCAAAGTTAAAAAATTACAATATAGAGCTGGATGACAGGGATGGCTATACACCAGGATGGAAATTTAATGAATGGGAGCTGAAAGGGGTTCCAATAAGAATAGAGATAGGCCCAAAAGACATAGCAAAAAATCAGGTTGTTTTGGCAAGGAGAGACAACAATAGCAAAGAAGCAGTAAAAATAAACCAATTAGACAAAAAAATCAAAGATACATTAGAAGATATTCAAAGTTCTTTATTTAATAAAGCCAAGAAATTCTTAAATTCAAATATTACTGAAGCTAAAAACTGGAATGATTTCAATAAAAAAATAAAAAATAAAAAGTTAGTTAAGGCCTTTTTCTGCGGCAAAGTTGATTGCGAAGACAACATCAAAGACAAAACCGGAGGAGCAACTTCCAGGTTAATTCCCTTCAACCAGCCAAAAAAACTAGGGAAATGTGTGCATTGCAATAAAGAAAGTAAGTTCTTGGTTTTGTTCGGGAAGGCTTATTGAAGTGATGTTCTGAAAGAATGCAAAGAAATTAGATAAATTTTTATATACAATTAGTATTATTGGTAACATGAGCGAAACAACATTTGAGAAACAAGTCTTGCAAAGACTTTCTCATTTAGAAAAGGAAATTACCTTAATCAAAGAAAGAGTAGTAGATGATTCTCTTTTATCAGATGATGATAAAAAAGCATTAGATCTTACACTAAAAGAAGAAAAAGAAGGCAAACTTTTTACTAAAGACGAAGTGTTTGATTAAGATGCCACAATTTCCATCAGAATTCTCTTCAAAAGCTAAGAAATACATCAAGAAATTAGATTCCAACACCAAAAGTAGAATTAGAGCAAGAATTGATAAGCTTGAAGAAGATCCGTTTCCACACGAAGTTGAACGAGTGAAAAGTTACAAAGGAGAGAAAGCGTTTAGAGTCCGTGTTGGTGATCAGAGAATTCTGTATGTTGTTAGGTATAATCCAAATAAGCTGATTGTTGCTAAAATTGATAAAAGAGGAAGAGTTTATGATTAATTTCTCTAAAGTTCTGGAAGCCTGCGTTTAAGGTACAGACCTTAAGCGAAAGAGACGAAACTAAAATTTAGGTTGAATGGGGAGAGAATTTGTTAGGCAGTGTCACTAAATAGTGGTTATAAATCGAAAGATTTATATACTACTTCGTGTAACTCATCCTTATGAATGCTATTACAGCTAATAAGAATGTAGAATTATCTGATTTTACAGCAGGATTTGGTGAAGGTGTAGCAAGGTCAGTTCCCTTTAACCTATTAGGTGGCAAAGAGTTAGGAGGCTACTTTAAGAAAGAAGGTCGTCAAGGATTAGCATTTAATTCTGGTAGAGGATTCGGAATGGCGTATATTCCCAGTTCTATCGCTGGTACCGCAGCTGCTGCTTACTTTAATGGTAAGGAAGCACTTGAACATCTCTCGCATGTAATCTCTTCTAGATTAGATTGGTTTGAACAAATTTATAATAGTCCAGCTCTTCAAGAAGGTGTGGAAAGAATAAGTCCTTTTACTTACATTATAGATCAATTATTTTAAACAACAAATTCTCTCCCAAATTCAACCCTTTAGTTTCTCAGAAGATTAAATAAAAATTCTTATTATAGATTGCGAGCAATGCAGCGAGCCTAAATATTGTCCGAAGCACGGACTTATTTTATTTCTTTTTTATTGGAATTTTTAAGATTGGCTGAATTCTTTGATGGATTAAGGTATAATCATCGAGAAACTGCGATTAATCATGCAGGGTAAGAAAAAAGGGTGTATAATGCGGTTTACACGATTACTTCCTTAAACCCTCAGCAACCAACCCACTAACATCAATCTTGCTAACTCTATTGGGAATTGTATTTGTTGTAACAACTTTTACTTTAGCTTTTCTTAACTTTTCCAAAGCATGCTCTACAAAAACACCATGCACAGCAATGCAATTAAATTTTTTTGCGCCCAGTCTTTTTATATTTTTAACAGATTCCATTATAGTATTTCCAGTGCTTATCATATCATCAACGAAAACAATGTTTTTATTGTTAATATTTATTTTTTTGTTTAATTTTACTATGACTTTTCTTCCTGAAATCCTTTTTTTCTGTAAAATAACATGCTCGCATCCAATCTCATCAGCGACCTTTTGCGCCCATTTGTAGCTTTCCCAATCAGGGCCAACAATCAAGGGATTCTTTATGTTTTTTTTGATATAATCTGCAATACAAGGGTTAGCTGTTAATTTTTTTGTGTTTGACGAAAATAAGCCAGAAAGATTTGCCTGCCTATGCAGATGCGGGTCAATAACAAATATCTTATCAAAATACCTGCTAAACAATTTCCCCATAACTTCTATGCTGATACTTTCCCCTGGCTTAAATCTTTTATCCTGCCTGAAGTAAGCGAAATATGGCGCTACAAGAACTACTTTTTTAGCCCCCAGCTCTTTAGCTGTTTGAGCAGCAAAAATAACCTCCATAACACAATCATTAATATTGTCATAAAACGATTGCACAAGAACAACTACCTTTCCTTTCACATTGCTCATAAATCTTACATAAAGCTCTCCATCAGGGAAACTCTTCACTTTCAGTTCTGAATATTGTTTCTTAAGTTTCCTAGCAACGTTTTTTGCTATATGTGTTCCTTTAGAGCAGCCAATCACTACCATGCTACACACCATCATTACTATAGTATTTATATATTGCTATATTAGCAGATACCCAAATTACCATTATCTAATATCAAAATTCTATTACTATTGTCCAATAACAAAAAAATCAAAACATTTAAATACTAGTAGCATTTCTCACATATAAAATAATTACAAATTAGACACTCGGGGTGGTCAAAATAAAAATGTTAAACAAAATAATCGGATTGTTTTTGGTTCTTGCGCTTATACCTATGGTATTAGGAGCTAATGAAAATGGTAATATAATTACCGGTGGACAACTTATTATAACTGATATGGACGTTAAAGTTAACAGCAAAACAGATAAAAATATGGATTTTGGCGATAAAATCAAAGAAGAAGCAAGGCCTGGTTCTACTGTTGAATTCAGCATAGAAGTTAAAAATAATTTTACTAATGCAGAAGATCTTGAAATTGAAGACATTCAGGTCACTGTAACAATAGAAGGAATTGATGATGACGACGACCTTGAGGAAGAAGCTAAAGAATTTGATCTGAAAGATGGAAAGGACGAGAAGAAAAAGATAGAGTTCGATATTCCTCTTGAAGTTGATGAAGATACTTTTGATGTTTTAATCGAAATAGAAGGTGACGATGAAAACGGAACAACTCACGAAGTTCAGTTTGAATTGGAACTAGAAGTAGAAAAAGCAGACAATGAAGTTCAGTTTTTGAGAAACTCATTGACACCTTCAGAAATCAAGTGTGGCAGAAATCTTCAACTTTCAACTTCTGTTATAAACACAGGAGCTGATGATGAAGATGATGTTACTTTGGAAGTCACAAACGCAGAGCTGGGAGTTAGCTTTAGGGAAGTATTCGATTTAACCGAAGACCCTTTTGATGATGACAGCAAATACAGAAAGACATTCAGTTTTACAGTACCATCAGATGTTGGATTAGGAATTTATCCCATAACATCTAGGGTAACTTTTGATAATGGCGCTGATACTGAAACTGAAACTGCAAACTTGGTTGTAGGAACATGTGAAGCTTTGGCTAAAGAAGAAGAGGAAGAGGAAGAAGAGGAAGTGGAAGTTGTTGTTGTAACACCTTCAGTAGATACCACAGTTCCAACAGGAGGAGTAACTGTTGACATAGTAACTCCACCAGTATTACCAACAACTGAGGAAAAATCATTATTCCAATCAACAGGATTCTTAACTGCTTTAATAGCAGGAGAAGTCTTGCTGGTTATAGTAGCAATCCTGATTGTTGTAGCAGTAATGAGAAAGAGAAGGGATTAATTTCCTTCCTTAATTTTTTCTTTTTTTAATTAATTTTTATTTCTAAATTTAGAATTATACACGCTTATTAAACAGCGTCAGGAGGCCCTTCAGAACCATCATGCCCTGAATGAACCCTAATTACATTCCGTACGTATTCTCTCGGCTTATCGGATTGAAGGCTATAGCTATGCCTTTGCTTCCGCAATATTTTTCAATAACTCACGCAAATTCCCATACCTATGTCAAAGAGTTATTAGGAAAGAATTACACAAAAAGGTAGATCCTCAGAGAATTAGATAGACTTTCTCTAGAGGATATTAGGGAATGAGACTTTTCTGTCCTCACTCAAAAGTAACAAAATAATAGAAACATTTAAATATAAGTAACTTATTCTTAATACAAGATGTTGATGCATAAAGATACTTTAAATGAATTGAGGCAGAGATTTAAGCTTAATATATATGAAGTCAAGATATGGACTTCTTTGTTAAGTCGTGGTATTGCTGCTGCTTCTGAACTTGCTGATATTTCTAGTGTTCCAAGAAGTAGATGCTATGATGTTCTAGAAAGCCTGGAGAAAAAAGGTTTCATAATAATGAAGATAGGCAAGCCAATAAAATACATTGCTGTACAGCCTGATGCTGTTGTTGACAGGGTTAAGAAAGAGCTGAATGATGATGCTGAAGAGCAAATAAAAATAATCGAGAAGCTTGGAGAAACAGATATCTTCCAGGAATTAGAGCTTTTGCACAAAACAGGAGTTAAGAAAATTAATGTCGAGGATATAACAGACTCTGTAAATGGAAGAACTAATGTTAATAGGTTCCTAAAAGACATGCTTTTAAGAGCAAATAAAAGTGCTACAATAGTTACAACTGAAGATGGCTTAAAGCATAAGCTTAAGGTTTTGAAAAAAGCAAATAACCATCTAGCAAAGAAAAAAGTTAAGGTAAAGCTTTACACAAATGCTGATGTAAATACTGATTTAAAGAATATAGAAGTTCTTGGCACAAAGCATGATATAAGATTCGTTAATATCGATAATAAGGAAATTTTCTTTGTAATGGCTGGAAAAGACCCAGAGTATGATTCAGGTGTCTGGATAAACAGCCCTTATTTTGTTGGAAATCTTAATACCTTGTTTGAGAAGAGTTTGAGGTAAAGTTCTTTAGTTTTTTAAAGTTTCATTGAAAATTATAACAATAACCTTAGAGAGCCAAGTAATCGAATTAGACCCCAGGATTATAAACTTTGCCGCATAGGTGAAGGAAAAGACATTTATGAAGGGGATATTATTCACGATACTCAAAATAGAGAAGTTTATTGGTATGATGTTCATGGAGCTTGGTATATGCGTAGAAAGGGTTTTACTTGCGAAGTTGCACCAATGGCAGAACATTGTGAAATCATAGGCAACACATATGAAAATCCAGAGTTGATAAAATGATAAAACCAAGATTTTCAAACGGAAGAAAAAGGGCCAGTAATGTAATTGTGTATGCTTTTACAGGCACAGGCACAGCTCAGTATAATCCAGGCTTATCTGCAGGAGATAATCTCAAGAAGATGAAATGCGGGGTTGATTACACTGTTGAAGTTAGGCCAGCAAATCACATAGAACAACAAATTAGAATCACAAATGGAAGAGGTTCCTTATGGGGGGAATTAGTTATGGGGTGGACAAAAGGCGATTACGAGGTAGAGTATAAAGGTAGAATAAGAACTTTCAAATATGCTTTTAATAGAGGCGGACAAAGTTATTATCACAGCGAAACAATTAAAGATGAAAAAGACAGACAGAAAGACAAGTATAGGGATATCGGGTTTATATTACCTAAAACTTATTTAGATGAGCTGGTAATACAACAAGAAAGGTATTTGTGGATAGCGTGGCAGAAGCAAAATCATCCAAGGCCAGAAGTTAGACCACGTATATAGCACAAAGTTTCCAGGCAAAGTATTCCTAGACAAAAACCACAACATACTCATTATCATTCGTAGCTTCGAAAAACTTTGTTTTTCGAAACAAACAAAAATTCAAAGAATTTTTGGGCTTCGGAAATTAATTTTTAATTTTCGAAACAATGGGAAAAGCAAACTTTTCCGGGCTTCGAAAAACAAAGTTTTTCGAAACATTTAAATACAACATGTATGTAACTCAATATTGGAGTTCTTAGATTTAAAATGGTTGAGGATATAAATAAAACAGGAACAACAACACTGGCATTATACTGCAAAGATGGCATTGTATTGGCAGCTGATAAGAGAGCTACATCCGGTTATTTGATTTCATACAAGAAATTCGACAAGATAATACAAATAACTGATAACATGGCTGTAACAGTGGCAGGAACAGTATCTGATGTTCAGTTGCTTGCGAAATACATCAAAGCAGAATTAAAATTAAAGGACATAAGGACAAGCAAAGCAAGTACCGTGAAAGAGGCAGCAAACCTTCTTTCAATGATGGTATACAACAACATAAGAAAGATGAGTATGATACCTGGAATATCTCATTTTGTTCTTGGAGGAAAAGACGAATCAGGATTCCATGTTTACGACCTAAGCCCGGATGGCAGCATTGTACCAATCGACGATTACGTTTCATCCGGATCAGGAAGCGTAATGGCTTATGGCGTCTTAGAAACATTATACAACAAAAATATGTCTGCAGATGATGGGGTTAAATTAGCTGCAAAAGCAATAAATGCTGCTCTACAAAGAGATATCGCATCAGGCAATGGAATAGATATTGTTACCATAACAAAAGACGGAGTAAAAAAAGTTTTTTCAAAGGAAATCAACACAAAGATTGAGATTTAAGTCTTCTTAAAAAAACAATAAAACAAAGCCAATAGAGTTCAGAACTGCAATCACAATTATTTGGTAAAAATTTTGTTTATTAACAATATAAAGTCAGAAAAATAATAATCATAACAAAAATGTGTTTTGCTTTAACCTCGCAAGAATGCAAACACCGCTAATATTTTTTCAGTGAATAATGATTTAAGTGAGAAATAAAAAATAACCAAACAAATAATTGTTTAAGCTAGGATAAAATAATCTTAATGGAACAATGTTCTTTGAAAAATTCTAATTGATGATATAAATGGCTGACATAATTAAAGAAATCATTAAAGACTTGCCTAAAGATAAGATAAGCGAGGCAAATTTTGAAGGCGCTAATATTGTACTGTACACAAAAGACAAAGATTTCTTCCTGAACAATAACGGGCTTATCAAAAAGATAGTTGACAGTATAAAGAAGCGTGTAGAGCTGAGACCGGATCCCAGCATAACCATGGATATGGAAGATGCTGAAAAAGAGATAAAGAAAATAATTCCAAAAGAGGCAGGCGCTGACCAGATAATATTTGACCCTCAGAGATCCCGGGTTATCATAGAAGCAGACAAGCCGGGTTTAGCAATCGGAAAACAAGGCGCAATATTAAGAGACATAAGAAGCAAAACCTTATGGGTTCCTTTGATAAACAGGAAACCTGCGATAAGGTCAAAATTAATAGAAACTATCAGGGCAGTTCTATACCAAAACAGCGACTATAGAAGAAAATTTTTGGATAAAATAGGCCACAGGATTTATGACGGCTGGATAAGGGAGAAAAAAGAAGAATGGATAAGATTAAGTTATCTTGGCGCAGCAAGACAAGTTGGAAGAAGCTGTTTATTATTACAAACTCCTGAAAGCAGGGTTTTGCTTGATTGCGGTGTCGATGTAGCATCAGACCAGCATCCATACCCATATCTTGAAGCTCCAGAATTCGATATAAATGAATTAGACGCAGTAATTGTAACTCACGCCCATATAGACCATAGCGGTTTTGTGCCTTACCTGTTCAAATATGGTTACAGAGGTCCTGTTTACTGTACAGAACCAACAAGAGATATCATGGCTTTGATGCTTATTGATTTTGTAAAGATACAGCGCTCAGAAAGCAAAGAACCAGTCTTTACTATTGATGATATAAAGGAAATGGTAAAGCATACAGTTACATTGGAATACAATGAAGTGAGTGATATAACACCTGATGTAAGAATTACATTATATAATGCGGGCCATATCTTAGGAAGCGCAATGGCGCATTTGCATGTAGGCAATGGCTTGCATAATATTCTTTATTCTGGTGACCAAAAATATGGCAGAACTTTGCTATTAGACCCTGCTGTAACAGTGTTTCCAAGATTAGAAACAATGCTGTTGGAATCTACTTACGGTGGAAAAGATGCAAGTATGCCGGAAAGGCTGCAAAGCGATGAAGAGCTTAAAAGAATTGTTAAGGAAACAGTAAAACGCGGAGGTAAAGTTTTAATACCCACTTTAGGGGTGGGTAGAAGCCAGGAAATACAGATTGCAATTGAAAATATGGTAAGAAATGGCACTCTTGATAAAATACCAGTTTATATTGATGGCTTGGTGTGGGACGTAACGGCAATACATACAGCATATCCTGAATTCTTAAACACTTCAATAAGAAAACAAATATTTCACAAAGACCAGAATCCTTTTTTATCAGAAATATTCAAGCATGTAGGAAGCCAAAAAGAAAGAATGCAGATTATTGAAGAAACAGGACCTTGTGTTATATTAGCAACATCCGGTATGCTTACTGGAGGTCCATCTGTCGAGTATTTAAAGCACCTTGCAGACAATCCAAAAAATTCAATGGTATTTGTAAACTATCAAGGAGAAGGCAGCTTAGGAAGACGCATTCAAAGAGGGGAGAGAGAATATACAGTAAGCAACAGCGGTAATAGCGGAATGGTGCAGATTAAGCTGGAAGTGCATACTGTAGAAGGCTTCTCCGGCCATAGTTCCAGGCAGCAATTAATGAATTTTATTAAAAACTGCGAGCCAAGGCCAAAAAAAGTTATCATTAATCATGGAGATAGCTCTCGCTGTTTAGATTTAGCTAGTTCTATTCACAAAGCTTTTAGAGTAGAAACATTAGCCCCAAGAAATCTTGAATGTTTAAGGATAAAGTAAAGCCGTATCCACTTAATTTCTCGGAGCAAAAGTCGCTAATAGCAATAGGTGTTAAGTCAGGTAGCCAAGTTCTTTCAGTTCTTCCTAAGTTAAATCTTTCACCCAATACAGATAACCTAGGGGGCAGGAATGATTACTTGGATACCTCTAACTAAACAATCAATTGTGTTTTGTGTTGTTCTTTCCTCAGCTACTATTTGTAGATGCATATTTTTAGGTATTGTATCTCTCAATTTCTATTCTTTCAAGCTGATTTTTTGATCGTCATTAAGTTTAAAATTGAAGAGTTTATCTTGTATGATTACAATATAAGATGCGTTAGCTTAAATATGGGGTAATCTTAACGGGAATTATATTCTATTCGACTTAAAATGATGACTTACATCATTAAAAGAGATATTTCTGCCAAAATAATTTCTGACAATTTCGTCTTTACCAATTTCATCTATTAACCTTTTCCAATTCTTGTATTTTTTTCCACCAGTAAGTGTATTTCTTCTATTCTCATTCCTATAATATAGCCGTGCAAGCCTTTTATCTGGATATTGCGCTTCCTTATCTCTGCCTCTAATTGACGTAAAGGAAAGAAGATTAAGGTCATTAGCACTCTCTTCAACTGGTTTCAAACTTTTATCTTCATATCGACCAATTCTAATTTCTGTGCCTTTTCCATCCACAGTTATTGGTATATCTCCAATAATATAAGAAAATAATAATAATTTATCAACTAAAAGGTTGACCCATGGGTATTTTGTAACTCCTCCTCTGCCACCATTACCCCTTGGAAATTCCAAATCATATTCCTTATGTGCTTTTAATTGTCTTTTTAAAAATCAGTGTATTTGATTTTTTTATTGTGACCAAGTTTAAAATTGAAGTTTTTTTCATATATTCCGATTACATCGTCAATTGTAGGCATAGACTCCATTGAAACATATGGCAGTGTTGTCATTTGACTGATAGTTGTTTTTCATTGTGTTCTTGTATGAATATTCTAAGTGCTATTTCATGATATTCTAGTGTTTTAGAGAATGCA
>NYYQ01000017.1 GCA_002686855.1 Candidatus Woesearchaeota archaeon
AGAGTGGGATTCGAACCCACGGTACCTGTGAGGATACACACACTTTCCAAGCGTGCGCCTTAAACCACTCGGCCATCTCTCCATAAAGAATTTTATTTTAAAATATATTATTGATATATATATTTTTATATAAAGTTATGAAAAATTATATTAGAAATATAACTTATTTTATTCCAACAATAATTTCAATAATTTTAGTATTTTTTATATGGGGGAAAATAAATTTTCAATTTCATAATCCTGATGAGATAATTGGATATTATTCAATTAACAATTATAGCGTCTTAAATGATAATTTGAGATATGTATTTTTTGTTTTGCTTCCATCAGTTACTTTTATAGTTTCATTTCTATACTGGAAAAAAAAGAGAATTAAGGATCTAAAAGAAATTTTTTCTTTAAAAAAAACAGAAAAAAATCAATCAAAGATCTCAATTGTAAATTTAGTGATGATTATTTTTCTTGTATTGGTTTATATATTTTCTTTAGACTTTAACTACAATTCAATTGATTTATTTCACGATGGACAGGTTTTAGTTGGGGCAAATAATTTTTTATTAACAAAAAAAATATTTCAGGAAAATTATATAGTAAGTAGTTTGTTCATCGATATTTTAAATCCAATTATATCTTGGAATTTATTTGGCGTTGAAAGTTTATCTGCATATAGATTGTTTATCGTTGGTACGAATTTGATTACTATGATAATGGCAATTTTATATCTTTATTATCTTATAAATTTTTCTAAAATAATAAGTCAAAATTATAAATTATTATCTTTTTTTCTTTTAACTTTAATAACAATATATTTTTTTAAAAATGGTAGCTTTAGTTTCAGAGATTTTCCTATTTTTATATTTTTCACAACAATTTTATTACTGGTTAACTCAGAAAAAAAAATAATTTTATGCTTTATAATTGGATTATTACCTCTATCATCTCTATTAATAAGTTTAGACAGAGGAATTTTTCTCTCTTTAATATATTTATTTTATTTATTATTTTTAATTCTAAGCAAACAATTCAAAAATTTATCTTATATTTTAACTTCAGTATTATTTTCGTTTTTAATTTTCTTTTTAATTATTGGAGATTCTCAATTTCAAATTTTTTTAATTAATTCAATAGATATAATTAAGTCCTCAGAATTATTAAATGGTATTATTCACCCAATTCCATTTTCTGACGATATTAATTCAAGTAGAGCAACTAAAAGTTTAATAATTATATTGCTAAATATTTTTATCGGTATTTCTATTTTGTTAAACGAAAAAAAATTTAATTTAGACAGTTTCAAATTAACAATGTTATTTATGCTTATTTCTTCAATTATATATTATAAAATTGGTTTAACTAGATCTGATGGAGGTCATATAAAGCAAGGGAGTTCTATTGCATTATATCAGTTAATAATTTTTATTTTATATTTAATAGTTCTTAATTTAGAAAAAAAATTAATTTTATTCAAAAATAATAAAAATTTTTATATTTTTTATACCTTTCTTATTTTGACAGTAATATTTTCAAATTTTAATTATAAAAATCTAAATAATATTCTCTATTTAAAAGATAGGGTAATAAGTTATCTAGAAGAAGATGACTTAAATTTTCTGAGCCAAGATGAATTATTCATTATTCAGAGACTTAAAGTTTTAACTAAACAAGAAAAATGCTTCCAGGTTTTCAGTTACGAGACTGGAATACAATATTATTTAAATAAAAAAACGTGCACAAATTTTTATCATATTATGAATATGGGAAGTAAAAATAATCAATTAAAATTTATAAATCAGATGATTAAAGCAAAACCAAAATATATTTTGAAAGGTGGAAATTATTCAGAAATTGGAAATGTAAAAAATGATATTTCAGATAATCTCTATCCTAAAAATAGATTTCCGTATATTTACAAATTTGTTCAAGAAAATTATAAGATTTTTGAAAAGTATAAAAAATGGAATATACTTGTTAGAAAAGGATTATAAGATTGGCAATAACTGTTCATACATATAAATTATTAAAACATTATAGTGAAAAAATTCTTAACTTTGGGAATGTTCTTTCATTAGGTAGACTTGATATTCTTATCAGTAAAGATGAATACAAAAAATTCAATATACCATTTTCTAAAAATGCATATGTAAATAACGATTTTTTTTTTTGATTTTAAATTTAATAGTTTTAAATCACTTGATGCATCTGAATTTGAGGGATCTGAAATAATTCATGATTTAAATAAACCCATCGAAAAAGATATAGGCAAGTATGATACAATAATAGATTTTGGCACCTCCGAACATGTATTTGATATTGTTCAAAATTTAAAAAATATTAATTATTTATGTAAAAATGGTGGTCATATAATTCATTGTCTGCCAGCAAATAATAATTGTGGTCATGGGTTTTGGCAATTTTCACCAGAATTATTTTTTCAACTTTATAATGAGAAAAATTGTTTTTATGAAACAGAGTTAATTTTGATTAATATGTTAGAAAAAAATAAATTTTATAAAGTTGAAAACTATACATATTTAGAAAGATTGGATTTTAATTCAGATGTTCCTTTATATTTATTTGTAAAAACAAAAAAAAGAAATAATCAAAATTTTGGACCTATATTTCAATCCGATTATGAAAAACAATGGAAAAATATTACATCAGAAGAATCTAAAAAAAGTAATTTAAGTAAATTATTTAAAAATTTAAAAAATAATTTTAAAAAAATTCCATTTTTAGATAAATTCTTTACTTATCGTTCTGATATTAAGTTTTATAAAAAAAAGAATTATTTACGCAGTAAGTTTATTAAAAGAGTCAATATTTAAAAAAAAAAATTTTGTATCTTTTAAATGTTTTTATTTGCCTCTCATAAAACCTTCTAAAAATATTTTTTTTTTTGTCACGTTTAGCAATAATCGGAAAGTCATGCAAATGCTCAAAAGTTCTTTGATTATTTTGATCTAAAGCCCATTCTGATTCATAAGCTGACAAAAAATTACATTTTTCGAGTTTTGCAAGAATTGATAGGACGCTTTGTGAATGACGATGAGCAATAAATCCTTCTCTGGGTTTTTCTAAAAATTTATCTTTATCATCATCAATTAAGTCAAATCTATTTTTTGTAATTTCAAAATGATTATTCAAAATTTTCATAGAAGTAGGACATTTTTTTACAAAAAAAGACCCACCCCATACTTGAGGGGTATTTGTGATATCTTTTTTATCCTGAACTTTAAAAAATTTAAATAAATCTTCTTTAGTATATTCATATTCTAAATATCTTGGATAAGTAAAGTTTTTAAATTCATCATTATCCAATTTTTCATAATCAAATCCTAAAAAACCTGTATCTTCATTTTGAAGTATATTTAAATATTCTTCCAATCTTTTTTTACCATTTGTATTGAAATGACAACCAACATCACACCAATGATAAAAATCACCCTCATTTAAATTTGATAGAACATGCTTGTGAACAAAAGTTTGCCATACCCAATAACCATAACCTCTTTTTTTTCCATCTTTCAAAAGTTTTTTAACATAATTTTTAAACTCGATATCAAGATCATCAAATCTATACATATTAATTTTGTCATAAATTTTCATTTCTGTTGCTTGGTCTTTAAATCTTTTTGCAGATCTAGAAAGATCGGGACTAAAAAATGTGGCCAAATGTAATTTCATACCTAAAAAAAGTGTTTTTTTACATTAAATAATAGTATACGCAAATACAAATTTTAAATTATTAATTTAATGCAAAATATTTTGGTTCTAGGTTCAGAAGGTTACTTGGGTTCAGTGCTAATTCCACAATTAAAAAAAGGGGAATTTAACATTGTTGGAGTAGATAGATGTTTTTTTGGAAAACATAACAAAAATTCAAGAAATGTAAAAATTTTAAAGACTGACTACTCAAAATTGAAAAAGCCTTTTTTTAAAAAATTTGAACTTATAATTGATCTAGTAAATATTTCCAACGATCCTGCGTCGGAGCTTAATCAAAAGTTTACAAAGAAAGTGAATTTTGAAGATAAAGTAAAACTTTATAAAAAGATTGAGGGACTATCAAATATAAAAAAATATATTTATATGTCTTCATGTTCTGTCTATGGTTTTAATAAGCATATTATAACCGAAAGAACTAAACCGCGTCCAATATCTTTATATTCTAA
Organism: Candidatus Woesearchaeota archaeon; assembly: GCA_002686855.1. Taxonomy (GTDB): domain Archaea; phylum Nanobdellota; class Nanobdellia; order Woesearchaeales; family GW2011-AR4. Next base: position 4,173 of record NYYQ01000017.1, read on the forward strand.
ACTTTGTTTGAAGTATGAAAAATTTTTAAAAAATAAGTCAAAAATTAATTACACTATACTTAGGTTGGGGACTTTATATGGTTGGTCCAAAAGAATGAGATATGATATTGCAATAAATAAAATAATTAGAGATATGATATTTAACAGAAAAATAGAGATTTTGGGCGGAGAGCAGCTAAGATTTTTTTGTTATAATAAATTTGCCTGTCAAATAATTCAAAAAATAATAATCGAAAAAGACAAAAAATATTTAAATAAAGTTTTAAATATAGGCGTCTTTAACACAAATATCATTAATTTAACAAAAAAAATTATAAAGGTTACTAATCAGAATAAAGTGAACCTATATCATGAAAAGCATAACATTGATAATAGATCATATGAAGTTTCATTATCTACTGTAAAAAAAAATTTTAAAAAACAAAAATTCGATCAGTATGTTGTAAATTCAATTAGAGATACTTATAAAATGATATTAAAAGATAAAAAGCCTTTCGATAAAAATAAAGTTACATTAAACGTGTATAAAGACTTTCTTAAAAAATAATGATACCTTTTTATAAACATAATCTTAAAAAAAGAAATTATATAAAGAATGTAATTAAAACTTCCTATTTAACATCTGGCCCTGTGTGCCAGAGGGTTGAAGGATTATTATCAAAAAAATTTAACAAGAAATTTGTTAATTTAACTAATTCTTGGACTAATGCTTCACTAGCTTTAATGTTGGCATTAAATATTAAAAAAAATGATGAGATAATAATACCTGCATGTACTTTTGTTGCTTGTGCAAATATAATTGAAATGGTTGGTGCAAAAGTTGTTTTTGCTGATATTAATCCTGAAACAAAGCTTATGGATATTGAAGATTGTTTAAAAAAAATTACAGAAAAAACTAGAGCTATTATGCCGGTACACTTATATGGAAATCTTTTCCCGACCCATATTTTAAAAAAAAAACTCAAAAGAAAAATTATTATTATTGAAGACAGTGCACATGCTTTTTGTGGAGAATATAATGGTAAAAATCTTGGTTATTACTCAGATTTTTTAATTTTTTCATTTTATGCAACTAAAAGCATAACATGTGGAGAAGGTGGAGCAATTTTGTCAAACAATAGAAGAATAATGGAGCAGATAAGGTCTATATCTAATAATGGAATGACAAAACCAGCATTTAAAAGATTTGAAAATAACAAATACAAAGCTTGGGATGTTATGAAGTATGGTTTTAAAGCTAATTTAAGTGACTTGAATGCATCCTTGCTAAATGAACAAATTATAAACTATGCAAAAATTGCAAGAAATAAGAGGATAATTTACGACTATTTTAAAAAAAAATTATCTAAAATAAACCAAATAAAATTTCCTAAAAATTTTAGTAACAAAAATAGAGATTACTATTTATTTCCAATAGGTGTCGATAAAAAATATAGAAACAAACTTATAGAGTACTTGCTTAATAATAAAACGTTTGTGACTGTTAACTTTCGATCTATAAGCGAATTAAATTATTATAAAAAAAAATATAAAAAAACAAGTTGTCCAAAAAGTGAAAAATGGGGCAAAGAAACAATTAGCTTACCATTTCACACGAGATTAAAAGACAAAGAAATTAAAAAAGTGTGTGAACAAATAAAAAATTTTTTTATTAAAAATAGCTAATTTTTAAAATCAATAAATGCCCAAGGCCAAGTAGTAAATTTAGTGTATTTTTTAAACCAAAAAGATAAATATCTTTCTGCTAGGTAAGCATACAATCTTTGTGTGTCATAGCCTTTTAAATTTTCAAAACTAAATATTTCTTCACATCTAAAAAGCCATGTAAATAAATCCTGAAACCATTTATCTGCTATAAATGATTTAGCAATAAACATTATATGGGGATGATATATATATGAATTATTAACATATTTTCTGAACTCTTCTCTGTCATTATCATTCATTACATCAATTGCTTTTTTTAAATTTCCATGGCCATGATGCATATCAAAATGAAAATTAATTGATTGTTTTTTTTTATTAAAAAAAATTAAGGGATTAGAAATAAGTGACCTAAAACCTCTTTTTATCATCTTTATTTTTTTTACATTGTTTATACTTACAGGTTCACAAATTACTGCATTAAATTCTTTCCACTCATCTTGAATGCTCACCAAAAGGTTTTCGTTAATATTTGACTCATCAATGTTTATATTTGAAGATTCTTTTTTTATCCAAAATCTTCTCTTTTGGCAAAAACCTACCCACTCATCACTTTTTAAATTTAACAAATTTTTCCAGTACCAATAATGAAATGTTAATTCAGAATAATATTTTTCTTTGGAAAAAATATTGTCATTAGTATCGCTTAAAATATAA